>JASFVB010000054.1:0-13078 GCA_050050035.1 Acidimicrobiia bacterium
GTGATCTCCGCTCCGCTCGTCATCGACATCCAGGGTGTCACAACCGACGCTGCGACATTCCCCCATGTCTCGGTCCGGGTAGGCGAGAGCGCCGAAGCCCGAGTCCTCGTCGTCTACCGCAGCGCAAGCGAAGGTCGGCTGCTCATGGTGCCCGAGGTCTCGCTGGACGTTGCCGACAACGGGAATCTCCGGTTCCTGTCCGTGCAGGGGCTGGATCATGCAGGGTCGATCGTGGTGCACCAGCGGGCTCGCGTCGGTCGCGACGCCACTTCACGTGTTGGGGAGGTCGGCCTCGGGGGGGACCTCGGGCGTCTCGACCTCGGCGTGACTCTCGAAGGCGACGGCTCGTCTTCCGACGTCTCGGGTCTCTACTTCGGGGAGGGCTCACAAACGCTCGACTATCGGATGGTGGTGACCCATGTGGGCCGAAACACCACGTCCGATGTCTTTCTGAAGGGTGCCCTCGAGGACGATTCACAGAGTGTGTTCACCGGGCTGTTGCGCATCGAGAAAGACGCCCAGAAGACCTCGACGTTCGAGACGAATCGCAACCTGGTCCTCTCCGAGAACGCCAAGGCCCATTCGGTCCCCAACCTGGAGATACTCTGCGACGACGTCGTCTGTGGGCACGGTTCGTCGGTCGGGCCACTCGAAGAAGAGCATCTCTACTATCTGCAGAGCAGAGGGCTCAGCACATCACGTGCCGAACAACTGCTCATCAGGGGGTTCTTCGCCGAGGCCATCGACCGTCTGCCCATAGCCGATATCTCCCGGCCGGTCTCGGACGAGGTCTTTCGTCGGTTCCTGCATGCTCAGGAACTCGGAGAGAGCACATGAGAGTCGAGGTCACACAGCTCGACAAGCTGCCTCGCGACCGTGGTGTCCGTGTGACCGTGGGAGACCGGCGCATCGCCTTATTTCGGGTGGGCGACGACGTCTACGCAATCGGGGACCGGTGCTCACATGCCGAGGCCTCGCTGGCCGAAGGCGAGATCTGGGACATGTCAGTCGAGTGCCCACGTCACGGCTCCGAATTCGATCTGAGGACCGGCCAGCCCGGTGCACTCCCGGCCACCACGCCGGTGCCCACCTATGACGTCGAGATCGAGGACGGCACCGTCTACTTGGAGTTGGAGGACTAGTGAGCACAGCACTCGAGATCAGAGACCTGTCGGCTTCCATCGACGGCAAGCAGATCGTGAAGGGGTTGTCCTTGCAGGTGCCCTTCGGCGAGGTGCATGCCGTCATGGGCCCCAACGGCTCGGGGAAGTCGACGCTTTGTCACGTGTTGACCGGAAAGTCGGACTATCAGGTCGGTGGCTCCGCTCTGGTGGACGGGGAGGAAGTCCTCTCGATGCCGGTAGATGAGCGGTCCCGGTTGGGGCTACTGCAGAGTTTCCAATACCCGACAGAGGTCCCTGGGGTGAGACTGCGCGACTTCATGTTGGAGGCAGCCGATGAGCGCGGCGTTGACGCCGATCAGGCGGCAACGCGAATCGAAGCGGAAGCGGAACGGTTTGGCATGAGGCCCTTCCTCGATCGGTCGCTGAACGACGACCTTTCAGGTGGTGAGAAGAAGCGCTCCGAGATCTTCCAAATGGCGGTGCTGAGACCGCGGATGGCCCTTCTCGACGAGATCGACTCCGGTTTGGACATCGATGCCGTCCGTCAGGTTGCCGAGGCCGTCGACAGCATGCGCTCTCCGGACCTCGGCGTCCTCCTGATAACCCACTACAGCCGTATCTTGCGATATCTCACTCCGGACCGGATCCACGTGATGATCGACGGTCGAATCGTCGACAGCGGGGGGAGTGAGCTTGCCGAGGAGCTGGAAGACGGCGGTTACGAGGCACTGCGGACGCGACTGGGCATCGAGAAGCCTTCGACCGAGGGGCCGACGCGACGCGCCTCGGAGTTCTTCACGGACACTCCCTTCGACGTCTGATGGCGAGTCGGGCCACGGCTGAGAAGTGGCTTTCCGAGCTCACCAGCCTCCCGACTGCACCCGGGCTCGAGGACGATGTCGTCGAGTGGGTGGGCAAGTGGGTGAACCGACGCCCCGACCTGAGAGCCATCGAGGACAGCGGTGGCAATGTCTTCATCACGCAGAAGGGGCGAAAGCGTCACGCTCCGGTTCTCGCCGTGGCCCACATGGATCATCCCGCGTTCGTGATCGTGGACGGCGATGGCTCATTCGAGTTCAGGGGAGGCGTCGATGCGGCGTACTTCGATGACGCCGGCATCGAGATCGTCTCCCGGACGGGACCGTCGGGACAGGTCGTCTCCTACGACCCGAAGACACAGCGAGGTGCCGCCCGCTTCGACGATGACGTGAGACCCGGCGACGTGGCCATGTGGAGATTCGAAAGGGCCCGTCCACGCCCGGGGTTGCTTGCGGCCCCCGCGTGTGACGACCTCGCCGGTGCAGCTGCCGCGCTGGCTGCCCTCGACAAGGCAAGGGCGCGCCCCGACCTCCGGCATTTCGGAGTGCTTCTGACGCGCGCCGAAGAAGTCGGGCTGATCGGTGCGATTCACGCGGCGAAGCATGGGACCATCCCCGACGGGGCGCGACTTCTGTCGATAGAGATGTCACGGGAGCTTCCAACGGCGCGAATCGGCGATGGCCCGATCATCCGTGTAGGCGATCGGTCGACCGTCTTCGACAGGGAGATGTCCAATCGCATCAGTCGGGCAGCGGCCGACGTTGGTCTCACTCACCAACGCAAGCTGATGGACGGTGGTGGGTGCGAGGCGACCGCCTTCGGGGCATACGGCTATCGAGCCACCGGCCTGTGCCTCGCCCTCGGCAATTGGCACAACCGTGGGAACCTCGATGCCGTCGAGGCCGGTGACCACTCGGCCGCGATTCCGAGGTGGGAAGAGATCTCGATTGGGGACTTTCACGGCCTGGTCCGTCTGCTGCTGGTGGCTGCGGGGGCCGTCGACGTGGAGGATCCACTGGCCACGTCGCTCGATCGTCTCTACGAGACGAACTCGCACTATCTGGCGCGTTAGCGTTCCGAACATGGAATACCGCACCGAGAAGGACTCGATGGGTGAGGTGAGTGTCCCCGCCGATGCACTGTACGGGGCGTCCACCCAGCGAGCCGTCGACAACTTTCCGATATCGAAACACCGATTCAGCAGACGGTTCATCAGCGCGCTCGGTCTTCAGAAGGGCTCGTCGGCAACCGTCGCTGCCGACATGGGCCATGTGGACCCTGGCAAGGCGCAAGCCATACGCACCGCTGCCGACGAGGTGATGAGTGGCGATCACGACGATCAGTTCGTCCTCGATATCTTCCAGACGGGTTCGGGGACGTCGACGAACACCAACGCCAATGAGGTGATCGCGGCCAGGGCCAACCAGATCCTCGGCGACGGTGACGTCCACCCCAACGACGATGTCAACTTCGGTCAGTCGTCCAATGACGTCATCCCAACCGCTATCCACGCAGCAGCGGTGAGTGCCCTCCGCGAGGACCTGCTGCCGGCCCTGGACAAGCTCGCTGCGTCGCTGCAGGCCAAGGCAGAGGAGTTCGCCCACGTGGTCAAGTCGGGTCGCACCCATCTGATGGACGCAACGCCGGTGACGCTCGGCCAGGAGTTTGGGGGGTACGCAGCGCAGGTTCGCAAAGGAGCGCAGCGGGTGGAAAAGGTCCTTCCCGAGTTGGAGGAGCTCGCCCTCGGGGGCACGGCAGTCGGGACGGGCATCAACGCTCCGGACGGCTACGCCGCGGCTGTCATCGCGCTGATGTCTGAGCGCTCGGGCCATCCGTTTCGAGAGGCCGACGACCATTTCGAGGCACAGGGGGGCAAGGATGCGACCGTCATGGCGTCGGGTGTCCTCAAGACGATCGGCAACTCGTTGTTCAAGATCGCCAACGACATCAGGTTCTTCGGGTCGGGCCCGACTTCAGGGATCTCCGAGTTGCGCATCAAGCCACTTCAACCCGGCTCTTCGATCATGCCGGGGAAAGTCAATCCGGTGATGTCGGAGATGATGACCATGGTGGCGGCTCAAGTGATCGGAAACGACGTCACTGTGACGATGAGTGGGGCCACGGGTAACTTCGAGCTGAACGTGATGATGCCGGTCATCGCGCACAACCTGCTGGAGTCCATCGAGCTCCTCGCCAACGGGGCCGAGTCATTCGCCGAGAAGTGTGTCGATGGTCTGGAGGCGAATGAGGAGCGGGCCAATGAGCTGGTGGAGAAGAACGCCATCGTCGTCACCGCCCTCAACCCTCACATCGGGTATGACAACGGCGCGAAGATCGCCAAGGAAGCAGTGGCCACGGGCCGCTCCGTGAGAGAGCTCGTCCTGGAGGCGGGTCTGATGTCGGAGGACGAGCTCGACGCTGCGTTGGACATCCGTGCAATGACCGAGGGCGGTCTCCGCTAGCCCACTCACCACATCTGTCATGCATCTAGCCGGGCTCAGCCGGTCGTATCGCACAACAGGTTGGGCTCAGTCTGAGTCGTCGAGGGCCTCCAACAACGTGTTCCAGGCCAGACTGGCGCACTTGATCCTCACCGGGTACTGACGGACACCCTGGAGTGCCTCGATGTCACCCAGCACGGCACCGGGGCGTTCGGGGTCGAGACCGACGTTGTCCGACGTCTCAGACTCCTCGATGGCCATCATGGTGCGGAACTTCGTCACCAGGTCCTCGATTTCCTCCCGCGACTTGCCTTTGACCGCCTCGGTCATCATCGATGCGGATGACTGGCTGATCGAGCACCCCTGTCCGTCGATGGCCACACCGGCCACGACCCCGTCCTCCATCTTCAGCTCCAAGCTCAACTCGTCACCACACATCGGGTTCACCCCCTGTGCAGTGGCGTCGGGAGACTCCAGATGCCCCCTGTTGCGGGGATTCCGGTAGTGGTCGAGGATGACCTCTCTATACAGCTCTTCGAGTGCCATTTGGTGGTACCGCCTGTTGCTCTCACGGTAACCACTCGACGGAACTTCGGCATTCCACGTCTCGGGACCAAAGGTCATGGGTCAACCCTCCATATGCCCCTACTGAGCCGGCTGACTCTGGTCGACCATTGACTAGTCAGGCCACGAAGAGACAACCAGGAGAATTCAATGAAGAACCTGCTGGTGCTGGGAAGCGGCACCGCCGGGACGATGGTCGTCAACCGGCTGCGGCCGCTTCTCTCGCGTGACGAATGGTCGATCACCGTTGTCGACCCCAGCGATGAGCACCACTATCAGCCGGGCTATCTGTTCATACCGTTCGGCGGCTACGACCCCGCCGAGGTGACCAAGCCAACGAGAAGCTTCATCCCGGACGGAGTCGAAGTGATCGCGGCGGCCGTCGACAGGGTCGTCCCCGATTCCAACGAGGCTCATCTCGACGACGGGCGGGTATTGGGCTACGACCAACTCATCATCGCCACGGGGACGACGCCGAGACCCGACCAGACCGAGGGAATGGATGGTCCGGAGTGGCATCGGTCCGTCTTCGACTTCTACACACTCGAAGGTGCGGTCGGCTTGCGTGACAAGCTGCGGTCCTGGAACGGGGGTCGTCTCGTGGTGCACATCACCGAGATGCCCATCAAATGCCCGGTCGCACCGCTGGAGTTCACCTTCCTGGCCGATTCGTACCTGAAGGAGAGGGGCATACGTGACCAGGTCGAGATCACCTACGTCACACCGCTCGACGGGGCATTCACCAAGCCGATCGCCTCGAAACACCTCGGTGGGATGCTCGAGGAGCGAAAGATCGAGCTGGAGACGGACTTCTACATCGAGAAGGTCGACAACGAGGAAAAGAAGATCGTCTCGTTCGACGAGAGGGAAGTCCCCTTCGACATCCTCGTGACGATCCCGCTCAACATGGGTGCCGATTTCGTGGCTCGAAGCGGTCTCGGGGACGAGTTGAACTATGTGCGCGTCGACCCCGGCACGTTCCTCTCCAAGAACTACGACAACATCTTCGCCATAGGCGACGCGTCGGACATCCCCGCTTCAAAGGCGGGCTCGGTGGCACACTTCGCCGTCGAGGTGTTCGCGGAGAACTTCCTCCATCACATCCGTGGGGAGGACATGCCCGAGCGTTTCGACGGTCATGCCAACTGCTTCATCGAATCGGGGGGTGGCAAAGGGCTTCTCATCGACTTCAACTACGACACAGAGCCGCTTCCAGGCAAGTACCCGCTTCCGGGCGTCGGGCCGTTCTCGCTCCTCGAGGAGACCGAGATGAACCACTTCGGGAAGTTGATGTTCAAGTGGGTCTACTGGAACGCCCTCTTACCCGGGCGCGATCTGCCACTGCCTGCCCTGATGTCGATGGCGGGCAAGGAGGAGGTGACGGGATGACCGTGACAACCGACCAGCCCGTGGAGACCAGGCTCGCGGAGCTGAGCGACAGAATCGATTTCCTGGTAGCCGAAGCCGAGGAGCGACGAAGGCTGAGGGAGTCGATCGCCGAGCTGACCGGGGACCTCTCCCCGGTCGCCCGACAGGGCATGGATTCGGTGACGCGGGTCCTGGCCGACGCCGAGCAACGTGGGTACGTCGATTTCACGAAGGGAGGCTTGGAGGTACTGGACAAGGTCGTCTCGTCATTCACCAAGGAGGACGTCGAGGCCTTGGGCGACAACATCGTTCTCATTCTCGAGACGGTCAAGGAGATGACCCAACCGGAAGTCATGCAGATGATGCAGTCGACCTTCCACGGGATCCAGGACGTGGAGGAGCCGGAGCAGACTCCTTCCCTGATGAGACTCATCGGGCGAATGCGAAAACCGGAGACACGTCGTGGCCTGTATCGACTGGTCGTCTTCTTGGAGAGTCTGGGCAACGTCGAAGTCTCTGAGAAACAAGAGAGAAAGGAGGCTCAGTAGTGAGCCTGGCAACAATCGATGGCCATGAGGTCCACGTCGACGACGAGGGCTTCATGACCGAATACGAGGAGTGGGACGAGGATCTCGCCGCACAGCTCGCGGCAAACATCGGCATAGACATGTCCGATCGGCACTGGAACGCGATCCACTTCCTTCGTGAGGACTTCAAGGCCGAAGGAGAGACGGCCACCTTGCGGCGGGTCAGCACCGTGGGCGGCATCCCGACCAAGGAGCTGTTCCAGCTCTTCCCCAAGAAGCCCGCAAAGAAGATGGCCTACATCGCCGGCCTTCCCAAGCCGGTCGGCTGCGTCTGATCGGAGGATGACATGACTTCTGTAGACACCGCGCCCGCGGTGGTCCCCGACTTCGGCGATGAGGCCGAGGGGCGCAAGATCTGCTTCATCTGCTCGAAGGGCAACCTGGACATGGCTTACCCCGGGCTGATCATGGCCAATGGCGCTCTTGGTGAGGGTGTCGAGGTACACCTGTTCTTCACCTTCTGGGGCATGGACATGATCAACAAGGGAACCTGGGAAGAACTCCAGTTCTCCATGCTGGGCAACACCGCCATGCACATGAAGGGGTCGACCAAGCACCTGCCTCAGGGGCTGGGTGGGCTTCCCGGGATGACGGCGTTCGCCACGAACATGCTGAAGAAGCAGATAGACGACCTGGGTGTGCCCGAGATTCCCGAGTTCATCCAGATGCTCCACGACATGGGTGCCCACTTCTGGGCATGCAAGCTGTCGGTGGACATGATGGGCCTCACCAAGGAAGACATGTTCGATGGTGTCGAGGACATCATCAATGTCGGCGAGTTCATCGAGCTGTCGGAGGACGCTCAGGTCATCTTCATCTGAACATCCCGACCGTTCTGTGGAGTCAGGACGCGCTCAGAGCGCGCCGAGACTCCACAGAACGGTTCAGGCGACTCCAAACAGCTCGCGTGCGTTTCTGAGTGCTGACGCCAGCGCGTCGATGTCCGACTCGTCGTTGTAGACGTAGAAGCTGGCTCGAGTCGTGGCGGCAACCTCGAGTCTGCGCATCAGTGGCTTGGCGCAATGGTGCCCGGCGCGCACGGCCACGCCGTTCTCGTCGAGGATCGTGGCGAGGTCGTGGGCATGGACGCCCTCCATCGTCATGGAGATGACGCCGCCTCGGGCCTCGAGGTCCTTTGGTCCCTGGATCGTGACCCCGGGCAGGTCACCGAGACGGGACAGGGCTATCGCGGTCAACTCCTGGTCATGCTTGAAGACGGCGTCCATCCCGACCGACTCCAAGTAGTCGATGGCGGCATGAAGCCCCACCGCCTCGATTATCGGAGGAGTGCCTGCCTCGAAACGGTGGGGTATGTCGGCCCAAGTGGCGTCGTTGAGTGTGACGTCTGCGATCATCTCGCCGCCACCCTCGAATGGCTCCATCTCCTCGAGTGCCTCCATCTTCCCCCAGAGGACTCCAATGCCAGTCGGCCCGAGCATCTTGTGTGACGAGAAAGCCACGAAGTCGGCTCCCATCGCCTGGACGTCGACACTGGCGTGGGGGACCAGCTGTGCGGCGTCGACGACAACCCTGGCACCGACGCGGCGGGCGAGCTCCACGATGGCCGGGATGTCGGGCATGGTCCCGAGGACGTTCGACATCCCCGTCACCGCCACAATCTTCACATCCGGTCCGAGCTTCTCCGCCAGTGCGTCGGAGTCGAGCCGCCCCTCGTCGGTGATGGGCACGTGGTCGAGGTTCGCCCCGGTCCGCCTGGCCACCATCTGCCACGGCACCAGGTTGGCGTGGTGCTCCATCTCGGTCGCCAGGATTCGATCGCCTTCGGCGAGGTTCTCCAGACCCCAGCCAAATGCGACTGTGTTCAGCGATGTGGTGGCGCCGCGAGTGAAGACGACCTCGTCGACGCTCGGGGCACTGATGAACGAGGCAACGCGGGCCCGTGCCCCTTCGTAGGCATCAGTTGCAGCCACCGACAGCCGGTAGGCCCCGCGGTGGACGTTCGCGTAGGACGTCCTGGCGAATCGGTCCATCGCCTCCAAGACCGGGATGGGCTTCTGGGACGAGGCCCCCGAGTCGAGGAAGTGGACTCCCGAGTCGAGGATGGGGAAATCGGCTTTGAGGTGGGAGAGATCGGTCATCAGCGTCCAGGGGACACTATGCCGAAACCGCCCGGAACGAGTCGTAGCCCTCTTCTTCGAGCTTGGCCGCGAGCTCCGGCCCACCCGAGGACAGGATTCGGCCGTCCATGAAGATATGGACCACGTCGGGTGTCACGTAGTCGAGCAGCCGCTGATAGTGGGTGATGATCAGGAAACCGCGCTCGGGGTTCCTGAGCTTGTTGACGCCGTCGGCCACGGTGCGGAGGGCGTCGATGTCGAGACCCGAGTCGGTCTCGTCCATGATCGCCAATTCGGGCTCGAGCACTGCCATCTGGAGGACCTCGTTGCGTTTCCGCTCGCCCCCGGAGAACCCCTCGTTGAGATAGCGGTCGGCGAAGGAGGATTCCATCCCCAGGTCCTTCATGGCGTCCATGACCTTGAGCCGGAGCTCGAGGACGGTGAGATCGGTCCCGGTTCGGTTGGAGAGCGCCTGGCGGAGGAACTGGAGCACCGAGACTCCGGGGATCGCCTCCGGGTGCTGGAAGGCGAGGAACATGCCGGCGGCGCCACGATCGGGAGGCAGGGCTTCGGTGATGTCCTCACCCTGATAGGTGATCGAGCCCTCCGTGACCTGGAACACCGGGTTACCCATGAGGACGTTGGCGAGGGTGGACTTGCCCGAGCCATTTGGGCCCATGAGAGCGTGGATCTCTCCTCGGTTGACCGTGAGGTCGACACCCTTCAGGATCTCGTGCTCGCCGGCGGACGCGTGCAGGTTGTCGATCTGGAGCAGGGGTGCGTCTGTCACGATCTCATGGTATTTCCACTACCCGCATAGGGGAAATCGCTTCTCTCCGACCGTTCTGTGAGGGTTTTTGCACCGTCACGGTATGTAAATCCTCACAGAACGGTCTCCGGGTCACGTGACGGTGATCCAGACCGGGGCCGCAAGTCTGTCCAGGTCGGCGATGGAGATGGGGAACACCGAGCTGGGTGTCCCCGCGGCCGCCCAAACCGGGTCGTTGCGTTTGAGGGCGGGATCGGCGAACACACGAAGCGTCGAAGCGTGGCCAAACGGGGGAGTGCCCCCGGCGGCGAACCCGGTGGCGTCACGCACCTCGTTCAGGTCGGCTCGTCGCGCAGACGTGCCGCCGGCGACGTCGGCGAGCTTGGCGGTGTCGAGCCGGAGATCACCAGGGACCAGGGCCACGACCGGCTCGTCGTCCACACAGAAGACGAGTGACTTGACGATGGCGGACACGTCACATCCGATGGCCCGTGCGGCGTCTTCGGCTGTCTTGGTGCCCTCGGGGAAGACATGGACGCTCGCGTCGTATTCGACCGCTTCGAAGACACGACGGGTCGCTTCCGGCAGATCCGAGTCCGATCTCATCGAGCGCTCAGTTGCCCCGGACGACCGAGACCGTCTCCTTCATGGCGTCGAGGTCGTCGAGGTCCAGCCACTGGACGTAGAACCGATCGACGCCCGCCTCCTCGAGAGCCGTCAGCTGTTCCGCCACGTGACTCGTCGTCCCGTGTGGGATCCCCCGTTCGGCCAGCTCCTTCTCGAAGTCCTCGGGCGTCGTGTCACGTTTGGCCGCCGCTGTGGACAGCCGCTCCCGATATGACACGTCGTCTGCTCCGACGATCGCCGGGCCCATGACGGTCGCTTCCACATCGCGTTCGCCGGTCGCATCTCTCATCACGGAGATCCTCTTCCGGGCGGTGTCCGGAGTCGTGATGAAGAAGTTGTACTCGTCGGCACGGGTAGCTGCGAGACGTGGGGTCCGTTTGGGACCGCTGCCACCAATCACCAACCGGATGCCCTCTGGTTTGGGCCTCACGTCGGCGTCGACCGAGTAGTACTCCCCATCGAGCTTCCCCGGCCCATCACCGAACGCCGCCTCGATGTAGTCCAGCGTCTCTTCGAAGCGCGCCCAGCGCTCCGGCCAGTCGGGAAACGGCAGACCGAGAGCCACGTGCTCCAGCTCCATCCACCCGGTGCCCACGCCGAGATCGAGACGCCCGCCCGACATCTGGTCGATGGTCGTCGCGTTCTTGACTATGACGGCCGGGTGCCGGAACGTGATCGGGGTGACGAGCACGCAAAGCCGGATGTCCGAGGTCTCCCGGGCCAGACCGGCGAGCACCGCGAAAGCGTCGGTGGCGTCGGGAGAAGGGTCCCCACCGGAGAGGTAGTGATCGCAGCGGGCGAACGAGGCCAGACTCTCCGCCTCGGCCCATCGCGCCGCTTCGAGTTGTTGGGCGTAAGTGCCTCCCAGGTGAGGCTCGGTCATCAACGAAAAACGCAAGAACTGCTCCTTTCGACCCGTTCTGTGTAGGCATGGCGCGCCTCACGCGCGCCGGACCTCCACAGAACGGTTTGTAGATGGGGAACCTAACCGCCCATGTAGGCATCCATGACCAGCTCGAACGTCTCCGGGTCGTCCTCGCCGAACACCTGGGGGTAGAACCGCTGACACCCCGCCTCCTCCAAGGCGGCGATCATCTCCGCCCCCTTCGAGCCCGAGCCATGTGGGTAGCCCCGCTTTTCCCAGGCGTCTTCGATGTACTCGGTCGAACGACCACTCAACTCGGCCATCTTCTCCAGGATCCGGCGATAGTCGGACTCCTTTTTGGCGGCGGCACCGGGCCCGGCCGACGACCAGAGGATCTCATCCGGATCGCGGCCGAGCTCTTCGGCGAGAGCTCGCGTCGCCTCGCGGACCTCCTTGAAGTCCTCGGGCTTTCTGGCGTAGAGGTTGTACTCGTCGCAGTACTTGGCGGTGATGCGGCGCGCCTTGGGGCCTCCGGCACCGCCGGCAGCGAGTCGAAGACCTCTGGGATGTGGATGCGGGTCGAACTCGTCGAGCCGGTAGTGCTTCCCGTCGAAACCGTGGGCACCGGGCGTCATCGCGGCTCGGAGATAGGCCATTGCCTCCTCGAGCATCTCCATCCGCGTTCCCAGGTCGGGATAGGGGAGCCCGAACTTGGTGAACTCGTCTTCCAGCCAGCCGGCTCCCAGACCGAGGGTGAATCGGCCGCCGGAGACCTCATCGATTGTCACGGCCATCTTGTACAGCGACCCGGGGTGGCGGAATGTCACCGGGGAGACGAGAGAGACGAGTTCGATGGACGATGTGGCCTGGGCCAGGGCAGCGAGATGGACGAGGTGGTCCCATGCCGGTGCATCTGGCTCCTCTCCGCGCTTCAGATAGTGATCGGGCAGGGCAAGAGCGACGATGTCACCACGTTCCTCCGCCCATCGGGAGGTGTCGAGCACGAACTGCCAGCTACCCCGGGTCTGGATCCCGAACTCCATCAGACCCGGGTCAGTGTGTTTGCCAGGAGGACGCGTGCATGCCGGGCGACGTCGAATGCGGGGTCGAGCACCCGGTGGAGACTCATCCCGTTCAGCGATGTCACCAGTGTCTCGGCGAGTCGTTCCGACTCTTCCTCGCTCAGCGAGGGATGCTCGTTGGAGACTGCGGTCTTGAACCGGGCGACTCTGGCCTCGTGATGACGGAGCGCTCGGCCGTGAATGTCGGTGTTGTTGGCTCCGCCCGACACGGCGAGACGGATGTAAACACGGGCGAGGTCGCTCTGCTCGACGATGAAGCGGATGTACGCCTCGACCAGGTCGGACAGGGTGTCGGGGCCCTTGTGATTGGGGTCGGGGTCCACCGCGTCGATGGCCTCCCGGACGACGGTGAGGATGGCTTGCTCCTTGGAGTCGAAGAGGTTGTAGAAACTCCCTGGCAGGACGCCGGCGTCGTCACAGATCGCTTTGATCGTCGTCCCGTCCATCCCTTCTCTCGCGATGAGACGTCTGGTCGATTCGAGAATCCGGTCACGGGTCTCCAGACCCGCCTTGTAGCGCATACCCGCAACATAACGGCGTCGGGCCCGACCCGCACCGTTTCATCCGCAACGAGTAGATATTGAGCGTCGACTCAAATTATAATGAGATGGCAACGCCGTTGGGCGACGACAGCCAGGAGAGAGTGATGAGCCACTACAAGTCGAATCTCCGTGATATCGAGTTCAACCTCTTCGAGTTCAGTCGCATCCACGAGTACGCGGGTCAGTGGAGCGAACTAGACCGAGACACGATC
>JASFVB010000055.1:0-12994 GCA_050050035.1 Acidimicrobiia bacterium
AGGCGAACCCGATCTGACCGTTCACGCGTTGCGCCAGGTACTCGGGTGAGGTTGCCCCACAACCATCGTTGATGTTCTGCCCGTTGGGCTCGGCGCAGAAGATGCGCGCATCGGCCTTGAGTCGGGAGAAGAGACGGGGGGCAACGTCGTAGGCCGCGCCATTGGCGCAGTCGACCGCGATCCTCAGCCCGTTGAATCCGTAGCGTGAGGCCGACACCAGGTGGTCGAGGTATTTGTCGTGACCGTCACTGCTGTCGAGCCTGATCCCGATCTCGGCGCCGAGGGCGATCTTGCGGCCTTCTCCACGCATGCGATCCTCGATCTCACGCTCCACCTCGTCGGGGAGCTTTGTACCGCGGTGAGAGAGCAGTTTTATGCCGTTGTCGGGCGCCGGGTTGTGTGAGGCTGAGACAACAGCTCCCATGGTCGCCCCCGACGTCGCGGTCAGGTAGGAGATCCCACCACTCGGCAACACGCCTACATCGACGGTGTCGATGCCCACGGAGTGAAGACCGGCCTGTAGCGCCGAGGACAACATGGAGCCCGAGCGCCGTGTGTCGCGGCCGACGACGACCGGGCCGTGCTCCAGGTGAGATCCGGCGGCGCGTCCGATGTCCATCGCCAGCTCGGCCGTCAACTCGGACCCGGCCGCACCACGCACGCCATCGGTGCCAAAGATGGGTTTGCCATCGTCCAGACGACGACGGAGGTCCACGGGTGGCCTCCTAGCGCTTGGTGTACTGAGGGGCCCTGCGGGCCTTGCGCAAGCCGTACTTCTTGCTCTCCACCACACGGGCGTCGCGGGTGAGCATGCCGGCCTTCTTGAGAGCTGCCCGAAGATCGGGATCCAACTCGACCAACGCGCGTGAGATCCCTAGACGCAGTGCATCGGCCTGGCCTGTCGTGCCCCCGCCGTCGAGAGTCGCGTCGATGTCGTAGAGACCGTTGGTCTGAGTCAGATTCAACGGCTCCATCACACGCATCCGCGTGGCCATCGTGGAGAAGTACGCCTCGAGCGGTTTGCCGTTGAGAGTGACCTGGCCCGATCCGTCGTGGAACCGGACCCTGGCGACGGATTCCTTGCGACGACCGGTGGTCTGCACGAGTGGTTTCGACATCAGGCTTCGACCTTTCGGATGTTCAACTCCATTGGCTGAGGCTTCTGTGCCTCATGCGGGTGATCCGGCCCCGCGTACACCTTCAGCTTGCGCGCCATCTGACGACCCAGCTTGTTCTTGGGAAGCATCCCTCTGACGGCCCGCTCGATCACGGCCTCGGGACGACGCTGGAGGAGTGACTCGAACGTCTCTGCCTTGATCCCGCCCGGATACCCCGAGTGCCGGTAGTAGATCTTCGCCTGGCTCTTGCCGGAGGTGACGGCGACCTTCTCGGCGTTCACGACGACCACGAAGTCCCCGGTGTCGACATGGGGCGCATACGTGGGCTTGTGTTTGCCACGGAGGATCTGGGCGACCTCGGACGCGAGACGCCCAAGCGGGTAATCCGTGGCGTCCACGAGATGCCAGGAGCGATCAATGTCACGCGATTTGGGCGAAAAGGTCTTGTTCATGGTCATGGGCTTTGGGGTCCTCGCACGCTGAAAGCACGGGGAGCGCTTGGGAAACGGCTTCGGTGGAAGCAGGGCCACATGCTATCCGAGCTCCCAGCGCTAGGCCAATCGCTTTCTTGCCGTTCCGGGCCGGCATTTCCGGCTCTGGAGCAGTTGGAACGCTATTCGTACCCCACTTCGTCGAGAGTGAGGCCGTGGGGCGGCGCCACGGTCGCCACCGCAGAGCGGTCACGTGCTGCGATGACCTCTGGGGTCCTCGCAGCTTCCGTGAACCCTCTCCCCACGTCGTAGAGGTGGCCGACGATGGAACGAACCATCTGATGGCAGAAGGCGTTGGCACGGACCCACACCTCGAACTTGCCGGCCAGATCATCGACGGTCAGCTCGGTCAACTTGCGCACGTTGCTCTTCCCCTCCACCGATCGACAGAAGGAGGAGAAGTCGAGCTCGCCCCGGAAGCACCCGGCGGCTCGACGCATTGCGTCGGCGTCGAGGGGACGCCCCACATGCCAAACGAACCCGCGAGTCAGAGGGTCGGCGGCGGGACGGGTGTCGAGCCGATAGACGTACCGGCGCCACAACGCCGAGAAGCGTGCATTGAACCCTCCCGAGGCCTCGTTCACGGACCAAACCGAGATCTCGGGCCCGAGGATCCCGTTGAGACTGCGCTGCACTCGAGCGACGTCGACCGACTCGTCGGATTCGAACGACACGACCTGGCCACGAGCGTGGACGCCCGCATCGGTCCGTCCTGCGACGGCGGTCTCGACCTCCGACCCGAGCAGTGTGGCCAGGGCAGAGTCGAGCTCCCCTTGCACGGTCCGTTGGCCCTCCTGGCGGGCATACCCTCTGAACCCGGAGCCGTCGTATGCGATGTCGAGCCGATAGACGGGCACTCAGAAAAAGGCCCCGCTGAAGAGGGCAAACGGGACCCGGAGCAACGCCCGGATCAAGACGGCAGCGGCGAACCCGATGAGCACGGCGACAGCCGAGTTCTTGTACGGAAGGTTCGCCCCTTCCTTGGTTGCGACCACCAGTATCGCCAGATACCAAGCCAACC
Source organism: Acidimicrobiia bacterium (assembly GCA_050050035.1). Lineage (GTDB taxonomy): Bacteria > Actinomycetota > Acidimicrobiia > Spongiisociales > ZC4RG35 > JANQRA01. Next base: position 2,631 of record JASFVB010000055.1, read on the forward strand.
CCACCCAGGAGATCGGCGAGCCGAGTGCCTCCAGCAGGAGGGGCAGGGGGGCGAGCCCGTGCATGGCGACGAGCGTCTGAGGGCGCCCGGTCGACTTGAACAACCGGGTCGCCGCGAACCAGGTGGCGAACCCCAGGATCAGCCACGAGGCAACCGATGCGATGAGCACCTGAAACAACGCGGCCAGATCGAACGAGGTGATGGCGCTGAAACGCAGGAGAGCGCCGAAGTAGGTCAAAGCCCCTACCACGGCAACGACGATCGCCCCGTCGGCCATGGCGTCGTCGTCGAAGAAGGCCTCGGTGAACGCCCTCCTGTCGAAGATGGCGGCCCGGCCCGCCCTGGTGAACATCTTCACGAGGTTGAGGCTACCGCGGCTCCTATTGGCGGAGCCTGACCCGGCTGACCGAGTGATCGCGTGCCTTCTCGAGGATCAGTGACGCCCGGGCACGGGTCGGCAGGATGTTCTCTCGCAGGTTGATCTCGTTGATCCGCGCCCATATCTCCTCGGCGACCTGCACGGCCTCGTCGTCAGATAGCTCCGAGTAGCGACGGAAGTACGCATCGGGCTGCGTGAAGGCAGTCTCCTTGAGCGTCAGGAATCGCTCGATGTACCAAGCCTCGATGTCTTCGGGATCGGCATCGACGAAGATGGAGAAGTCGAAGTAGTCGGAGACGAAAGCACCGCTGCGACCAGCTTGGAGCACGTTCAGGCCCTCGATGATGAGGATGTCGGTCTGGCCGATCACACGCGTCTCGTCCGGCACGATGTCGTAGCGGATGTGCGAGTAGACCGGGATCTCGAGATGCTCCTCCCCGGACTTGGCTCGGGCCACGAATTCGAGCAGGGCCTGACGGTCGTAGCTCTCGGGGAACCCCTTGCGATCCATCAGCCCACGCTCGGTAAGCACCGAATTCGGATAGAGGAACCCATCGGTCGTCACCAAGTCGACCTTTGGGTGGTGGGGCCAACGCGCCAACAACGCCTCGAGAACCCTCGCGATCGTCGATTTGCCAACCGCCACCGAACCGGCAACACCGATGACGAAAGGCCGAGGCGTCGGCTGTGCCCCGAGAAACGTGTCGGTGACCGACGCGAGCAGCTTGCTTCCCTGTACGTACAGGTTGAGAAGCCGGGACAAGGGGAGAAAGGTCTCCTCCACCATCTCCAGGTCGAGAGCGACGCTCAAACCGCTCAGCTTCTCGACTTCGGCCTCGGTGAGAGTCAGCGGGGTCCGCCCGCGCAGGGCCGCCCAATCGGCGCGATCGAAGTCGAGATATCGGGCGTGGTTCACGGTCAGATCAGGCTACAACCACGACAGGGTCATGTCCTATGTGCGATACTCGGCCCACGATGACACAGCCACCACAGTTCCCGTCCGAATCCGGTGCCTATCCGGAGTCGAGTCAGGCCACGACGACCCTCGTCCTGGGGATTCTCGGCATCGTCATTTGCAGCATCCTCGCACCCGTTGCGTGGTCCATGGGCACCAAGGAGCTGCAGGCAATCGATGCGGGCCGACGACCACCGGAGAATCGTGGCACCGCGAACGCCGGGCGAATCCTCGGGATCATCGGGACAGTGCTCCTGGCCATCGGCATTCTCTTCCTCCTCTTCGTGGTGATCGGCGGGGTGACGATCGGTTTCTTCGACGAACTGAACTAACCCATCAAGTCAGCTCCGAACGCGCCGATAAACCCGGTGAATGGAGACATTCGACGCCTCTCTGCGCGCTATTGGAGACGTGAAGGCACTGCCTGCGAAGGTCGGCCTGGCGGACGGTCAGCTCAGTCTTGCCGCGGGCGACACCGAACTCGGGACCTGGGCGATCAACGAGATCGAATTCGAGTCCATCCCGAATGGTTACCGGATGTCGGTCGAGGGCGACCAGATCGTCGTCGAGCTGAAGAATGTCGATGCCTTCACCGAGGCCCTGGACCAGGGCAGGAAGCGCCGCGGCCGTCGTCGGAAGACGTCGGTGAGAAAGTCGAAGCGGGCTGAATCGGTTGCTGCTCAGCCTTCGCCTGCCCGCGAGCCCACCCCGCCGTCACCGCCCAGCCCAAGCCGAGAGGTTGCCCGCCCTCCGGTCGACCAGCCAGGCGTCAGGAGCAAAGAGCGACCCGAGCGCCAAGGTCTGATCGATCGGCTGGACAGGTCACTGGTCAAGGCCCAGAAGCGGTTCGGGCCCTATCTCCCGGACTGGGTGTTCACCCGTTTCATGTTCGGCGTCCTGGTCTCGGCTCTGATTCTCATGGTGGTGCTGCCCGGGTTCATCTCTGTGATACTCCTGGTGGGCGGTCTGCTTCTGGTTCTCTTCGGTGCGGTGGTCTACACCGATCCGATGCTGGCATCACGTCTTCTCCCAGGGCGCACCGCACCCCAGCATGCGTTGCTGTTCGGTGTGCTCACGCTCATGGTCGGTGTGCTTCTCGGAGTCATCGCGCGCTAGCCAGTACTTGGCACTGAGTACCGAGTACCAAGTACTTCTTCAAACGAGCTCGATAATCGCTTCCTCGGCGCCATCCCCACGACGCGGGCCGAGCTTGGTGATGCGCGTATACCCGCCGGGACGGTCCTCGTAGCGTGGAGCCAGGTCTTCGAACAGCTTCGCCACCGCTGACTTGTCGGTGATCGTCTTCAACACGACTCGCCGCGAGTGCAGATCGCCACGACGTGCTCGCGTGATCAGCTTCTCGGCCAAGGGCCTGACCGCCTTTGCCTTCGCCGCCGTCGTGGTGACCTTCTCATGCACGAACAGGTCTGTGGCCAGGTTGGCCATCATCCGGCGGTCATGTGCCGGCGACCCCCCGAAACTGGGCCCCCTGCGGGGACGTGGCATCAGGCGTCGCTCCCGCTGGGTGCGTCGGCGAGGCTGAGCCCGAGCTCGTCCAACTTGGCGATCACCTCATCGAGGCTCTTCTGCCCGAAGTTCGTGATGTTCAAGAGATCGTCAGAAGTCCGCTCAACGAGCTCACCGACGGTCTTGATCTGGGCGCGACGGAGGCAATTGCGAGGGCGCTCTGACAGGTCGAGCGCCTCGATCGGCAACTCGAGGTCCGGCGAGCCGCTCGTCTCGGGGACGACGTCCACCAGCTCCAGACCCTCTCCCTGGCCGACCTCGGCGAAGATGTCCATCAGCTCACCGAGGGTCTTGCCGGCAGAGGAGACTGCGTCCTTGGGCTCGATGGCACCGTTCGTCTCGACATCGAGCACCAGCTTGTCGTAGTTGGTCATCTGGCCGACCTGGGTGTTCTCGACCCGGTATGCGACCTTGCGCACCGGCGAGAAGATGGAGTCCACGGGTATGACGCCGATATGTGACGATCCGCCCTTGTTGGCGTCGGCGGTCCGATAGCCGACACCGGGAGCGACGGTCATCTCCATCTCCAAACGGCCGGACGAGCTCAGCGTGGCTATGTGGGCATCAGGGTTGACCACTTCGACACCAGCGGGGAGCTTGAGGTCTTTGGCCGTCACGTCTCCCGCGCCTTTGGCGGAGAGATAGACGGTCTGCTCGTCGACCTCCTCCATTTGGACCACGATGCGCTTGATGTTGAGGATGATGTCGACCACGTCTTCGACCACACCGGGCACGGTCGAGAACTCGTGCTCGACACCCTCGATCTGGATCGACGTGATGGCCGCACCGGGGATACGCGACAGCAGGGTTCGACGCATCGTGTTGCCGAGTGTGTAGCCGAAGCCCGGCTCCAGTGGCTCGACGACAAACCTCGAGCGGTTCTCGCCGGCTTCCTCGATCTCGATTTGGGGGCGCTGAACGATCAACAACTGAGTTACCTCACTTCGAATAGAGCTCGACGATCAACTGCTCGTTGATGTCTGTGTCGATCTGATCCCTACGGGGATGAGCCTCGACGACGATCTTCCGCTCTCCAGCGTCCACGACCATCCAGTCAGGGACCAGCCTGTCCTGGGTGTCTACGGAGTGCTGGATGACGATCAGGTCCTTGGAACGATCCTTGATGGTGACGATGTCACCGGGCCTCACCTGGAACGACGGGATATCCACTTTCTTGTCGTTGACCCGAAAGTGCCCGTGGTTGACGAGCTGACGGGCCTGGGGGCGCGTGGCGGCGAGACCGGACCTCCAAACCACGTTGTCGAGTCTCTGCTCCAGCATCTGAAGCAGGACCTCACCGGTGATTCCGGGATGTCTGGCAGCCTCTTTGTAGTAGCGGTGGAACTGTCTCTCCAGGACACCGTACATCGCACGCAGCTTCTGCTTCTCGCGCAGCTGGACCTGATAGTCGCTCTCGCGAACACGGCCACGGCCATGCTCACCAGGCGGATAGGGCCTCCGCTCGACGGCGCAACGCTTCGACTGGCAGAGCTGAGTCCGGGCGCGACGGCACCTCTTGCACTTGGGGCCGGTGTAGCGAGCCATCAGCCGCGTCTCCTCTTGGTCGGCCGGCAGCCGTTGTGCGGGATGGGGGTGACGTCCTTGACCCAGTTCACTTCCATTCCCATGTTCTGCAACGTGCGCACAGCCGTGTCACGACCCGAGCCCGTCCCACTGACGATCACATCGAGCTTGCGGATCCCGTGCTCACCGGCGCGTCGAGCAGCTTCCTCCGCGGCTACCTGGGCCGCATAGGGCGTGGACTTGCGTGAGCCCTTGAATCCGACAGACCCACCCGATGTCCATGCAACCGTGGCGCCTGTCGGGTCAGTGATGTTGATGATCGTGTTGTTGAAACTCGCCTTGATGTGGGCTTGGCCGTGCGAGATGTTCTTTCGCTCGCGGCGACGGACCCTCTTGGCGCCGCCCCCTTGCGGTCGGGAGGTCACTTGACGACCTTCTTCTTGCCGGCAATGGCAACGCGACGTCCTTTACGGCCGCGAGCATTGGTGTGAGTCCGCTGACCACGGACGGGCAGGCCCCGCCTGTGACGGATGCCTTGATAGCTCCCGATCTCGATCTTCCGCTTGATGTTCTGCTGAACATCCCGGCGGAGATCCCCCTCGACCTTGTAATTGGCCTCGATGTAGCGTCGGATACGAGCGACCTCGTCGTCGGTCAGCGACCTCACCCGCGTCGACGGGTCGATCTTGGTCTCGTCGCAGATGGTCTTCGCCGTGGTCTGACCGATCCCGAAGATGTAGGTCAACGAGATCTCGAGTCGTTTGTCTCTGGGTATGTCTACTCCTGCAATACGTGCCATTCAGTTCAACCTTGTCTCTGCTTGTGACGTGGGTTCGAGCAAATGACCCACACGCGGCCACGACGTCGGATGATCCGACACTTCTCACACATCTTCTTTGTGGAAGGTCTCACCTTCATCGTGCTTCTCCCAATCTTCGATTGCACGCGAACGCGTGTTTTTCCAGGCCATCGTCAGGGGCAACCGGAGCGTTCGATGAGTGGTTGCGGGCGACGATGCCCTGGCTACAAGCCGCTCTTCCGGCCAAAGGAGGAGTGGCAAAGACCCTGGAAGTCTAACCAGGGCCGTCTGGTTGCTCAAGTTGGCCCGAAATGTGGGCAAACCGACTGAACCGGCGGCTCGTTTCCTACCCTCGTCGTCGTGCCCGACGCCTCACCACACATCGGGACTCTCCGTGAGAAGCCGCTCCACGCCTCCCTCAAGAGGTGGTACTCGCACCCGAGCGACAGGGTCGAGTGCCCGGTAGAGGGTTTCGTCGTCGACCTGGTGAGGGGCGACCTCCTGATCGAGATCCAAACCAGGGGCTTCGCCTCCATGAAGCAGAAGACCAGGTCGCTCCTCGATCTGGGCCATCGTCTCCGAATCGCATATCCCGTTCCGGTCGACAAGTGGATCATCAAGGTGAACGAAGACGGCTCGATTCTCAGCCGGCGCAGATCGCCGAAGCATGGCGAGACGACCGACGTGTTCTCCGAGCTGGTGACATTCCCCGAGTTGTTGGCGCACCCGAACCTGGAAGTGGACGTGCTTTTGACAGTCGAGGAGGAGTACCGAACCCACATGCCTGGGCAGGCCTGGCGTCGCAAGGGCTGGGTCGTCGTGGAACGCCATCTCGTCGAGGTGCTCGGCTCTGTGCTCCTCACCAGCGTCGAGGACGCAGCTGCCCTGCTTCCCGACGGCATGCCCGACCCGTTCACAACATCAGATCTCGCATCGAGCCTGGGCCGGCCGCGACGTCTCGCCCAACAGATGGCCTACTGTCTTCGCAAGGCGGGAGGCATCCACGACGTGGGCAAACGCGGCAATGCCCTCCTGTATCGGTCGAAACCGCAGACCGACGGCAAGACAGCCTGATACCTCACACCCTACGATCCCCCGCCCATGGCCGGTGAGTTCCGACGACGTTTCTGGCAGCCGCCGCGCCCACACGGCGATGTCATCGAAGACCGAACGGTCAGCTTCCTCGAGCTGTTCTACGACCTGGTCTACGTCGTGGTGGTCGCCAGGGCAGCCCACACTCTCGCTCACGATGTGTCGTGGCGTGCCGTAGGCGAGTTTGCCGTCATCTTCAGCTTGATCTGGATCGGCTGGCTCAACGGCTCCCTCTACTACGACCTCCATGGGCGGGAGGACGGACGGACGCGGACCATGGTCTTCGCCCAGATGCTGGTCCTCGCTCTTCTGGCGGTGTACACATCCGAGGCGGCCGGAGAGACGGGTGAGGAGTTTGCCGTCGTCTACACGGTCTTCCTCGGGCTCTTCACCGGCTTCTGGTATTCGGTGCGACGCCAGGACACCGAGGAGTACGGCCCGATCACGGCGAGGTACCTGAGCGGCATGATCATCTCCACGATCACCGTGGGGGTGAGCATCTTTCTCGATGCCGAGTCACGCCTGCTCGTGTGGGCAGTCTTGGTCGTCTTCTACCTCGGCTATACGGGTTGGGTCGCCCGGTCATCCGAGAGAAGCTTCAGCCTTGGGGTGGAACGGACCGACACGATGGCGGAACGTCTCGGCCTTTTCACCATCATCGTTCTCGGCGAGGTGGTCGTGGGCGTGGTCGACGGCCTCGCCGGCTCGAACCTGACACCTGTCGTGGTCACGACCGGGATGTTGGGCCTGATGATCGGGTTTGCCTTCTGGTGGTCGTACTTCGATTTCGTGGGTCGCAGGCTCCCACGGGAAGAGTCCACGACCCTCGTCAAATGGTTCATCGCGCACTTGCCCTTGACGATGTCTATCGCCGCAACGGGAGCGGCCATGGTCAGCATGGTCGAGCACGCAGCCGACGATCGGACCCCAGCCGGCACTGCCTGGCTCATGGCGGGCGGCATCGCGGTCGGTTTGATCGCTTTGACTCTCGTCATGCGCACTCTGGTCGACTGGAATCGATTCCCCGAGCTCTTCCGACCGATCGCCTATTCGCTTGTCGTGGCAGCCGGGGGCGTTCTGTTGGTCGGATGGTGGCAACCGGTCCCCTGGCTGATGTCCTTGACACTCGTCGTGATTCTCGGCGTTGTCTGGTTCAACGCGGCCAAGCGATGGTTGCGATTGGACGATCCCGACGCGGTGTTTCGCGACTAGCTGCCGACCAACTCGTCGACGGGCATCGCCTCCGAAGCCATGGTCAACACCATCGGACCGTCGGGCGTGATCGAGACCGTGTGCTCCCAGTGGGCCGACAACGACCCGTCCTGGGTCCGAACAGTCCAGCCGTCACCATCCACCCTGGTACCCCGCGCCCCGCTGTTGAACATCGGCTCTATGCACAAGGCCATCCCGTTCTTGAGCTTCATCCCGGCGCCCGGCTCCCCGTAGTTGGGGACCTGTGGCTCCTCGTGCATCTGTCGACCGATGCCATGGCCTACGTACTCCTCGACCACCCCGTAGCCGTGGCGCGCACCCACCGCAGCAACGGCGGCGCCGATATCCCCGAGACGTTTGCCCTTGCGCACCTGGCGGATTCCCGCCCACATCCCCTCCTCGGTGGCATCGATCAACTGCTGCGCTTCTGTGGTGACCTCACCGATCGGCATCGTGAAAGCCGCGTCGCCGTGGAACCCCTCGAAGATCGCCCCGGCATCGACGGAGAGGATGTCACCCTCCTTCAGCCGGTATTCGTTGGGGATCCCGTGGACGATCACATCGTTCGGGGAAAGACAGAGTGTGGCCGGGTACGAGCCGAGATAGTTGAGAAACGAAGGTGTACATCCATGGTCGGCGATGACCCGCGCCCCGACACTGTCCAACTCGATGAGCGACACACCCGGTAGCGCTGCCTCCCTGACCGCGGCATGCACCGCTGCGACACAGGCGCCTGCCTTCTGCATCTTGGCGAACTCGCGTCGGCTCTTGATCGTGATCATCAGAGCAGGGAGAGTATGCGCTCCGTGACTTCGTCGATCTCCCCGAGACCATTCACCCGAACCGTGATGCCGCGCCCGTCGTAGATGTCCAGTAGAGGTTGGGTCTGCTCGAGGTAGACCTTGAAGCGGTTGCGGATGGTCTCCTCGGTGTCGTCATCGCGGCCCCTGGCGAGCATCCGCCCGGTCAGCTCGTCCTCGTCGACCTCGAACACCACCACACGGTCGAGACCGTCGGCGCCGATGAGCCCGTCCAGAGAGGCAACTTGCGCTTCGGTCCGAGGGAAACCGTCGAGGATGTAGCCGCCGGCTGCGTCTTCTTGTTCGATCCGCTCGCTGAGCATTGCCACGGTCACCTCGTCCGGCACATAGTCACCGGCGGCCATGATGGCCTCCACCTTCCGGCCCAGCTCGGTGTCCCGGGCAACATGGTCGCGAAACATCTCGCCTGTCGAGACATGCGGGATGCCGAGTCTCCCGGCGACTTTCGCCGCCTGGGTTCCCTTGCCGGCCCCCGGCGGCCCGATGAACAGCAACCTCATCGGTTACCGGCTCCAAGCGTGTGCAGGAAACAGCCCTGGAGGGCGTTATCTGCACACGCAGGGGCACGCTGTGCGGGAGCGTGTGCAGATAACGCTCTGGAACGACGTCTCCTGCACACACTCGTCACGTGAGGATTCCCTCGTAGTTGCGCATGGTGAGTTGGGACTCGATCTGCTTCATGGTCTCCAGGGCCACCCCGACGACGATGAGGATCGACACACCCGAGAAGGCGATCTGGATGTTCCACACAGCTCCGGCGATCGCCGGCATGATGGCGATGGTCGCCAGGAAGATCGAACCGGGCAGTGTGATGCGGTTGAGGATGTGGGCCAGGTGCCGTGCGGTCTGCCTACCGGGCCTCACTCCCGGGATGAACCCACCCTGACGCTGGATCATCTCCGCTTGCTGCTCAGGGTCGAACTGAATGGCGGTGTAGAAGTACGTGAAGAAGACGATGAGACCGAACAGGATACCGATGTACCACCAACTCACCGCCTGTGCCCCGGCACCGAGGTTGTCGTCGATCCACCTGTACACGGACTGGAGCCACGACGCGTCCGAAGGGATCGCCGTGATGATGAGCGAGGGGATCAGCAGGACCGAGGTGGCGAAGATCACGGGTATGACACCGGCCGTGTTCACCTTGAGTGGGATGTAGGTGGACTGCCCGCCCATCACACGACGACCACGCACACGCTTGGCGAACTGGATGGGGATCCGACGCTGTCCCTGATCGACGTAGATGATGGCGCCGATCATGAGCAGGAAGATGGCCACGATCACGATGAAGCGAACACCGAGGCCAACTGCCCAGGTCTGACCCCAGATCTGGACGAACACCGATGGGAACTGGCTGAGTATGGCGATGAAGATGATCAACGACATCCCGTTGCCCACGCCTCGCTGGGTTATGAGCTCGCCGAGCCACATCACCATCGCCGTCCCTGCGGTCATGGTGATCACGATCAGGATGACCCGTCCCGGCGTGTAGTTGGGTATCAGGTCGATGCCACCCGTGAACTGCCCGGAATGAAACAGGAAGGTGAAGCCGGTCGATTGGATCAGCGCCAGGATCACCGTCATGTACCGGGTCCACTGTGTGATGACCTTGCGTCCCGATTCACCTTCCTCCTGAAGGGACTGGAGCTTGGGAATCACCACGGTGAGGAGCTGCATGATGATCGAGGCAGTGATGTAGGGGATGATCCCCAAAGCGAACACCGAGAACTGCTCCAAGGCGCCACCTGAGAAGAGGTTGATCAACCCATAGATGCCACCGGCCTGCTGTTGGGACTGGAACAGCTCGACCGCACCGAGATCGATGCCGGGCACCGGTATGGCGGCGCCGAGGCGATAAACCGCGAACATCGCCAAGGTGAAGAGGATCTTCGCCCGGAGGTCCGGGATCTTGAACATGTTCCGATAGATCGAAAGCATCAGAAGGACCGGGTATCGGGTATCGGGTATTGGGAAAGGCGTAGGACGATGGGCGGCCGGGTCACGGCATTATCCCCATGCTCCGTACGCAATACCCAATACCGTGAGGCGAATGGA
>JASFVB010000056.1:0-12820 GCA_050050035.1 Acidimicrobiia bacterium
GCGGACGCACCGGCGAGAACGAGATCGTGCTCAACGAGGATCTCCCGGAACCGGGTCTGGTCGAGACCGGTGGTGAAGCCAGGGATCGACTCGAGCTTGTCGAGGGTCCCACCGGTATGGGCGAGACCACGGCCGGACATCATGGGCACTGCCACTCCGCACGCCGCCACCAGCGGTGCGAGCGGTATCGAGATCTTGTCGCCGACACCACCGGTCGAGTGCTTGTCCACTTTCGCCCCGGCGACGTCGGAGAAGTCCATGACGTCGCCAGACCGGAGCATCGCCGCTGTCCAGGCCGTGAGCTCGTTGTCACTCATGCCGTTGAGCAGGATGGCCATGGCCATGGCGGACATCTGATAGTCGGGCACGACGCCGTCCGTGTATGCCTCGATCAGCCAGTCGATCGCAGCCTGGCTCAGCTCCCCACCATCACGTTTGACGATGATCAGCTCTTCGGCACTGTATGTCATCGACGACAAGTTAGCGATCACGTTTCTGTCTGCTCCCCGGTCCGGCGTGTGACCTAATCCCCTATACGTCCCGGCGCTGCAACTCCTATGGTCGATTCGTGGACAGCGGAGGGATATGGGTTCTGGCCGGAATCGGTCTGGGGCTTGTGGCAACGATCGGTCTCGCCTTTCTGGTTGTCCGTCGTCGCAAGCTCGCGGCCACGGCCTCGGAGGAGATGACCGCTGATCAATGGTTCACGCTGGGGATCGTGTTCATGGGGGCGGGGGTGGCGCTGATGGCGTCGATAGGGCCGCACATGGCCTTCATGGTTGCCATCGGTGCGATCTACATGGGCCTTGGTGCGCGTATGAAGCGCCAAGACCGGAGTTGACCGCGGCAGCGGCTTTTCAGAGGATCCCGGTGGTCTCCGGGATCCCCAGCGCCAGATTGAGGTTCTGCACCGCCTGAACCGCCGCCCCCTTCAGGAGGTTGTCCTCGACTGCCACGATCGTGAGACCACGACCGTCCTCGCTCACCGTGGTGCCACCGATGACGACTCCGAGGATGCCCGCACCGTCACGCAGACCCGGAATCGCCTGCTGGACGTTCACCAGAGGCTCGTCCTCGTAGGCGCGCAACAGCCGATCGAGCGACTCCTCGAGTGTGACGGGACGATCGAGTGGCATGTGCGTGGTCACAAGCAACCCGCGAAATGCAGGATGGACGTGAGGCATGAACCGGACGGTGTGACCCAGATACCGCGTGCCCTCCCGTTCGTGATTGTGGCCGGTGAGACGGTAAGGGATGAGGTTGTCCGCCAGGTTGTCGGGGTCGTTGTTGGGTGAGGGCTTCGTCCCTGCCCCCGAGTAACCGGAGACACCGAACACCGTCGGATTCCCGTCTATCAGATCGGTGAATGGCTCGATCACGAGTTGAAGTGCCGTCGCATAGCAACCCGGGTTGGCGATCCTCCTCGCCCCGGCGATCTTGTCCCTGCGCAGCTCGGGAAGGCCATACACCCACGTGTCGTCGAAGCGGTGGTCCGCGGAGATGTCGACGATGACAGCGTCATCGGATGCCGCTTCCACCCACGGGCCACCGACCCCGTCGGGGAGGGCGAGGAAGAGCGCATCCAGGTCTCGAGAGGCCACCTCGTCGGGACCGAGGGACTCGTAGGTCAGACCGTCGACACCGGGGACCTCCTGGCCGGCGAGCTCACGTGAGCCGGCGAGTACGACTTCGACCGAATGGTGACGTCCGAGGATGGTCATCAGCTCGGCTCCGGCGTGACCTCGCGCCCCGATCACCCCGACGTCGAATCTGTCAGACATCGGGCTCCTCCTGGAACGAAGCTGGCATGTCAGAAAGGCGTTTCACTGCCCGGCCAATGATGTCGAAGTCACTGACGCCCTTCCAGAAGATGGTCCACGTTCCGGTCTTCACGTGACCGTCGCTCTCCTTCTCGTAGAAAGCGTTGAACTGATTGTCGGCCCGTGATCGCCACACGAGGCTCGGGAAGTCTCGCACCATGTGATCCCATACAGTACGGGCCAGACCTTCACCGCGGGCTGACTCGGCGATGGCGAACTTGTCGAGGTAGGTGAACTCGTCCAGTTCGGAGACGACGGCGGCGGCGCGGTAGCTCTCGGTGACATAGGCGGCGAGCAGGTCCACACGGCCCCACCAACCGGGGTCGAGCCGTTGTCCGAACGCCGTCTCGACGAGATCGACGAGACGGCTCTCGTCCATCGAGCCCTTGTCGGTGATCTTGTCGATCTGCTCTCCCTTGCGAACCAGGGTCCCGTCCCCGCTGTGGGTGAACAACTCCCTGGTGAGGGCCGATGGCGTCGTTATGGACACCGACGTCGTCAGCGGGGCATCGTCGAGGAGACGCTTGATCTCGGCCAGCTTGAGTCGCATCCCGGAGTGAACCCAGTCCTCGGCCATCAGCTCGTCGAAGTCGGTGGCGAGGTTGATCCATTGGATGACCTTCCTCTCCTCGTCGAGGAGGCCACCCGAGTCGACGAGGAAGATGATCTTCATCGGCTGGACCTCGTGTACGAGGATCCGGGTGGCGGCGTCTGCGTTGATGTTCACCATCTGGCCGCCGGGAGCCACCCCGAGACAGGTCAGGATCGGAATGGCGCCGGACCTGACGATGGATCGCAGGAGGTCGAGATGCACGCTCGTCGGCTCGCCAACGAGCCGGTACTTGTCCGAGTCGACGAATTCGGCGTCGAACACTCCCTGGGTGAGACCGTGTGCGTCCACACCCTGGGCCCTGATGGCTTCGACGAGACGAATGTTCTGCTCGGTGAAGACCTCCCTGGCGGCGTCGAGCACGGCGGGAGTGGTCACTCGAAGACCGTCGACTCTCTCGCTGACGATGCCGTCTCGCTCGAGCTTCTCGTCGAGCTGCGGCCCGCCACCGTGGATGACGATGGGGGTGAGGCCCACGGTGTGGAGAAGGGCGAGGGCGGCCGCGGTCTCCTCGAGGCGGTCCTGCAGAATGGCGCCGCCGATCTTGATGACGGCGAACCGTGTGCGCTCCAACTCGGAGAAGCGCTGCAGGTAGAAGTGGACTTCCTTGCCGTCGCTGATGTTGGAGAGCAGTTGGACGATCGTCCGGCGGGTGTCAGACATCTCTCACCAGCCTCCTCATGATCGCCTTCTGGACATGGAGACGGTTCTCGGCCTCTTGATACGCGAGACAGTTCGGGCCGTCGAAGACACCGTCACTCATGATGACGTTCCGTCGCATCGGCAGACAGTGGGACACCAGGGCGCCGTCGGTCTTCTCCATCTTCGCCTCGTCGACGATGAAGTGCCGATACCGGTCGCGTATGGGTTTCTCGTCGGCCCAACGGCCGAAGTAGGGGAGGGCCCCCCAGCTCTTCGCATAGACGACATCGGCCCCCGTGTAGGCCTCGTCGATGTCATGTGTGACCGTGATACTGCGACCGTTCGAGGACGCATCCGAAGTGGCGATGTCGAGATAACGCTGATCGAGCACGTATTCGTCTGTTGGGCAGAGCAGTGTCACGTCCATGCCGAACTTGGCCGCCATGACCAGTGCCGAGTTGGCCACGGCGTTGTTGAGCGGCTTGGGGTGATAGCTCCAGGTGAGCACGAAGCGTTTGCCGTCGAGCTCGCCGAGTTGTTCCTGAAGTGCCAGGGCCAGCGCCATCTCTTGACAGGGATGGGTGATCGTCTCCATGTTGATCACCGGGACCTCGGAGTGCTCGGCGAAGGCGCTCAGGATGAGATCCTTGCGGTCCTCCTCCCAACTCTCGAACTTGGGGAATGCCCTTATCCCGATGAGATCGCAGTACTTGGACAGAACCTTGGCCGCCTCCTGGACGTGCTCCTCGGCGTCGCCAAGCATCACCGCACCCTTCTCGAACTCGAGCGGCCACATGCCACCCGACGGGGTGAGCACGACGGCGTGACCGCCGAGCTGATAGGCACCGACATCGAACGAGGTCCTGGTGCGGAGGGAGTTGTTGAGAAAGAGCAGAGCGATGGTCTTGCCGGCCAGATCGTCGGCGAGAGGCGACTCCTTCAACGCACGGGCGTCGTCGAGCATCGCCTGGAGCTCGGAACGTGACCAGTCATATGTATTGAGGAAGTGCCTGATCGGTTCAAGTGTCGTGGCCCGAAGCCGTCGGTTCAAGTCCCGGCGACATCGGCCTGTCTTACGATCGGCGGGTTGGTGGCCTTATCGGAGCCATTCTGGTTGCGTTCTCGATCAGCCCTCGAGCTCGAATTGGACCTGAATGGTGATGGTGACCGACGCCGTGCCTGGCTCGATGGGTGTCGTCAGCGCCTCTTCGGCGCCGTCCGCCACTGCATCGAATCGAACCGGCGCCGGGGTGCGGCCAAAGCTCTCGACGATCGACGTGGCCCGGCCCAGGGTCTGGCCGGAGAGCTCGGCGAGCTGGGAGGCCTTGCCAAGGGCATCGTTCCAGGCGACCTCGCGAGCCGCTTCGACCAGTTCCTCGTCGTCCTCGATCGAGAAGCTCAGCCCGCTGATCCTGACCTCGTCACCACCTGCCGCTACCGCCTCGTCGAGAACGTCACCGGCCTGGTCTATGTCGCGGACCTTGGCCCGCACGGTGTTGTCCACCCGGTAGCCGATGAGCGTCTGGGTGTCGTTGCGCCAGTCGTACTCGGGCCAGATGGAGTAGTTGATGGTGGTTATGTCCTCCTCGGCAACACCGCTCGAGGTCAGTGAGCTGATCACCGCGTCGGCTTTCTCGGCGGCGAGAGCGTTGGCCTCGGCAACCGAGTCGGCGCGGACAGACACACCAATGCTCACCTCGAGAGTGTCCGGTGTCCCGGTGACCTCGCCGGTGCCGGACACCGAGACTCCGGTCTGGGTGTCACCGGTGTTGACGATCACGTCTGGAGGGGCCGACGTGCCACCTACCGAGCAGCCGGCCAGCACCAGGATCGTGACTGCCAACAATGCGATGCTAGAACGCCTCATCTCACCTTCCTTGGGGTCACGTTGTTTGGACGGTAGAGGAGGTCTGTTCGGTTCCCTGGTCGCAGTGCCCACAGCCCAGGAACTAGCTGGTCTTGGCCCGCACTCGCCCGTCGACCACCAGTACCCCGTCGTCGGTCAGCAGCCGAGCCTGCTTCACCGGATCCGGTGACCGGAGATAGCCCCCCGAGCCAACCACCCTCCACCAGGGCAGGTCGGCTCCCGAGTCTCGCAACAGTGTCCCCACTGCCCGAGCCGCCCCCGGATACCCGGCCTCGGCCGCGACCTCACCGTAGGTGACCACGTCTCCCGGCTGGAGCGCCGATATGACCATGATCACGGCCTTCTCGAACTCGGTCACAGGGTCCCGAAGAGACGGTCTCCCATGTCGCCGAGCCCGGGTGCGATGTAGTAGTTGGCGTCCAGCTCCCGGTCGAGAGCGGCCGCGACCACTCTCACGTCGGGGTGGCTGTCCTCGATGGCCTTGACACCCTCCGGTGCGGCGACGACGCAGACGCTGACGATGTCCCTCGCTCCGTTCTCCTTCACCTTGTCGATCGCCCAGGAGAGTGAGCCGCCTGTTGCCAGCATCGGCTCGAGTATGAGCACACGTGCCGAGTCGAGGGCCGGGAACTTGGTGTAGTACTCCATGGGCTCGGCGGTCTCCTCGTTGCGCTGCACCCCTGCGAACCCGATGGCCGCATCGGGGATGAGTGTCAGCACCGTGTGGAGGAGCCCCAAACCGGCTCGCAGCACGGCCACGGCCACGACGGGACGATGGAGGCGGATGCCGGTCGTGGCCTCCAACGGGGTCTCTATCTCGACCTCGTCGGTGACCATGTCCGACAGCGCCTCTGCCACCAGGAGATAACCGAGCCGCTCGGTTATCTGACGGAATGTCGGGGGCTCGGTGTCCTTGTCCCTGAGGACCGTGAGCAGGTCGGTGGCGAGAGGGTGCTCCAGGATCGTGATCGGCATATCCCGGACATTACGGTGCGTGGATGCCCGAGGTCACCGTCAACGGCATCTCCATCCACTACGAGCGAATGGGGGAGGGACCACCGATGGTGCTCCTCCACGGGCTCGGCTCCTCATCGAGGGACTGGGAGAACCAGAAGTCGTTCTCCGACCGATTCGAGATGTTGATACCGGACCTGCGTGGGCACGGACGGTCGTCCAAGCCGCCAGGCCCGTACAGCATCTCGCAGTTCTCCGATGACGTGGCCGCGCTCCTGGAGACGACCGGTGTCCGCCCGGCGACGATCGTCGGCATATCGCTCGGTGGGATGGTCGCCTTCCAGCTGGCGGCCGATCACCCTGAGCTGGTGTCCCGGCTCGTGATCGTCAACGCACTACCTGACTTCGAGATGACCAGTATCGGTCAGCGCATCCAGATCACGATTCGAAAGCTCATGACCAAGTGGCTTTCGATGCGTCGTATCGGCGAGGTTTTGAGCAAACGTCTGTTCCCGGCTCCGGACAACGTGGGAGAGCGTGAGACGATGGTGGAGCGCTGGGCCGAGAACGACAAGTCCGCATACGAGGCATCGTTCGAGGCGATCGTCTCGTGGTCAGGGGTCGCCGACGCCATGTCCCGTTTCGACAAGCCGACAACGGTGATCTCGTCCGAGCTGGACTACGTCCCACCCCAGGACAAGATCCCCTACGTGGAGGCGATGCCGTCCGCCGAGATGGTGGTGATCGACGACGCCCACCACGGCGTGCCAATGGAGATGCCTGGTCGCTTCAACGTGGTGCTGGCCGGCGTCCTCGCCTAGCCGGTGTTTCGCATCCCGGCCGCGATCCCGTTGACGGTCAACAACAGGGCACGGTCGAGCACCGGTGACTCCTCGCCACTGCGACTCCTCGACAGCAATGCGACCTGGAGGTAGTTGATCGGGTCGAGATAGATGTCCCTCACGTCGAGGGTGCGCTCCAGGTGTGGCGAGTCCTCCAACAGCTTCCCGGTTCCCTTGAGAGACAAGACCTCCTCGATGCTGGCCTCGTACTCGGAGCGGATCGTCTCCAACAAGGGGCGGTGCCGGGGGTCGACGAGAGTGGACACGTAGTTCGCTGAGATGTCGAGGTCGGTCTTGAACAGGGTCATCTCCACGTTCGACAGGAAGGTCCGCATGAAGCTCCACTCGTCTGCCATCTCGTGGAGCGTGTCGCCGTAGCCGGCCCCCCTTGCTCCTCTCAGCCCGGCACCGACACCGAACCACCCGGGCACGATCTGCCGTGTCTGGGTCCACCCGAACACCCAGGGGATGGCCCTGAGGTCCTCGATGCCGCCGACGCCACCGGGACGACGTGACGGTCTGCTCCCTATGTTCATCTTCCCCAGCTCCTCGACGGGGGTGGAGCCAAGGAAGTACGGCACCAGGCTGGGGTTCGTCGCCAGCTTCTGATAGGCGCTGTACGCCTCAGCGGCGAAACAGTCCATGGCCTCGGTCCAACGGTCGAGTGTCGCCTTGGGTCGGCGGGACTGGCGGTGAAGAAGCGAGCTCTCCAGCACAGACGCCACCATGAGCTCGATGTTCCGGGCAGCTATGTCGGGATTCCCGTACTTGTCGGAGATGACCTCGCCCTGCTCGGTGATCTTTATGTCTCCGTCGACCGTTCCAAATGGTTGAGCGAGGATCGCGGCATGTGTAGGGCCACCACCCCGACCGATGGTGCCGCCCCGGCCGTGGAACAGCCGGAGTCGCACTCCATGTTGCTCGGAGACGCTTCGCATGACCTTCTGGGCTTTGTAGATCTCCCACTGCGAAGCCGTGATCCCTCCGACCTTGTTGGAGTCTGAGTAGCCGAGCATGACCTCCTGGAGGTCGCCACGGAGTGAGACCAGCTTGCGATAGTTGGGATCGCTGAGCAGGGCGTCGAGCAGGTCGCCCGACCGCTGCAGGTCCTCGATGGTCTCGACGAGCGGGACGAGCCCGATGTCGGCTATGTCTTGTCTCAGGTCGACGAGACCCGCTTCCCGAGCGAGGACTGCCGCTTCGATCACGTGCGAGGGCGACTCGGTCATCGAGACTATGTAGCTCTCAATCACCTGCTTGCCGTAGCGACGCTGCGCCTCACGAATCGAGTGAAACGTGTTGAGCGTCTCGGCATCGGCCTCGGCGAGCCTCGTCGTCGGCCCGGACAAGGGTCGTGGCTCCACCAGCTCTGCAGAGAGTGTCTTGGCTCTTTCGGTCTCGTCGAGGGCGGCCAGATCGACTCCAACCGCGGCAAACAACTCGTCTACGGCCGCGGTGTGTTTGGCGGAGTGCTGTCTGATGTCGAGGACCGCCATCTGAAACCCGAATGCCAACGCCGCCCTGCGGACTCTCTCCACGGTGCCCTCGGCGATGAGATGACCGCGTGATTCGCGTAGCGACGCAGCGATGATGTCGAGGTCGGCGACGAACTCGACAGGGTGTGCGTAGTCGTGTCCCGGCACATGGTCCGAGCCGCTCTTGATACGACTTCTCGTGTTGATCAGCCGGGCGTGCATGTACGAGCACTTCAGCCAGTAGGGCGCCTCGGCCGTTCTCGTGCGCTCTCGCTCCCATATCTCGGGCAGATTGCCGCGATCGACCTCGAGCGACTCGATGAGAGCTTCGGATGGGTCCGTCAACTCGCTCGACATGGACAGCTCCTCGGCGAGATACTCGACCAGGTCGATCAGGACGCCCAGCCCGCGGTCGTGTTGGAGGGCCAGGGCCTCGAGAGTCGTGTCGGCAGTCACCTCCGGGTTGCCGTCTCGATCACCGCCCACCCAGGTGCCGAATCGCAGTGGCACCGGGCGTGCCGAGGGAGCCAGCCGGTCGAGTTGGTCGGCGAGGATCTCGGAGAGAGCGGGGAGGACGTTCTCGGCCAGGGCGACCAGGTAGTACAGGGCGGACCTCGCCTCGTCGATGACGCTCGGGCGCTCGGTGCGCAACTCGTCCGTTTGCCAGATCTGGTCGATCAACTCCGCCGTCCTCTTGTCGATCAGGTCGATCTGATCGGGGTTGCTCGTCTGCATCCGACGGGTGATCAGGGCGGCGATCTCACCGCGCTTGGTGAGGATGGATCGTCTGGCTGCTTCGGTGGGGTGAGCGGTGAAGACAGGGCGCACTTCGAGTCTGGCGACGATCTCGTCGAGCAGGCCCTGATCCAGATCGGCCTCGATTATCCGGTCGACGGTCTCCCGCAGATAGCGCTCATCACTCGCCATGTGACCGATTCGATGGACCTGCTCGGCGACGTTGGCCAGGTAGAAGTACGTGGTGAAGGCGCGAACCAGGGGGATGACCTCTCCGGTCTCCAGACCGGTCAGGAGCCCACTCAGGTCCGTGGCGGCATCGGAGCTTCCCCCGCGACGAGCCGACTTGCCGAGTGAGCGAACCTTCTCCACGAGATGGAGGAGCTCCTCGCCGTGTTGTCGCACGAGGGCGTCGCCGAGTTGGTGCCCCAGGCGCCTTATGTCGGTGCGAAGCCCGTCGTCTCTACCGGTCACATGGGAAAGGCTAGGTCAAGCACAGGCCTCGCCGGCCGTCGCCACACCGAAGTCGTCTCCCTCGCCCCGATCCTCGATCGTGGCACGGACCGCCTCCCTGATCCGGGTGATGTCCGGTATCGGGTGCTTGTCCTCGGTGAAGCCTGCGCTCCAGCTCGAGTCGAAGCCGATGAGCCTCATCTCCACAGGGTCGATGAGCAGCATCAGACGCACCAGGTCGGGCAGCGTCTCCACGGGAATGTCGGTCGTCACGTTCTCTTCGACTACTTCGAGGAGGGGTTTGAGATTGGCGAGGATCGCGAGGGGGTCGGCTTGGGCGGCGACGGCGGCGAGTATGCACCGTTGCCGTCCCATTCGCGCATAATCAGAGGACCCGTAGCGGGCTCTCGCATATGCCAGGGCCCGGGCACCATCCAGTGTCTGTGGTCCCGGTTCGATCACGATCATCTCGTAGCCACCGGTGACCTCGTCGTACAACGGGCCGTTGACCGTCCGCGCCACGTCGACGGTGACCCCGCCGAGAACGTCGATGAGGTCGGCAAAGCCGGTCAGGTCGACGAGGGCGAAATGGTCGATCTCCAGACCGGTGATGTTGGCGACGGCGTCGGCCACGGCGGTGGCCCCGGGATCGACGCCATCGAAGCGTTCTGGCTGTCTGTGACCCCACCAATAGACGTGGTTCAGACGTCGAACCGGGACGGCGCTCCCGTCGGTGAGGGTGATCCCGCCGAAGTTGCGGGGCAGGCCGAACAGGGCGACGTCACCGCTCACGGGGTCGGCCGATACAACGATCATGGTGTCGGTGCGAAGACCGCCGCGTCCCGGCCCGGCGTCACCACCCAGGAGGAGGATGTTGAGACGATTCTCTCCGAAAGGACGCCACGGCTCCGACCTGGCGACTTCGATAGCGTCGTCATCGTATTGGCCAGGCGCGGCGACGATCGGGCTCAGGTCGATGGGCCGGGTCGTCGTAGTGGTGGCCGGCGCCGGGGCCGTGACCGGGGAAGGTGTTTCGGGGAAGATCTTCACGAGGGAGTCTCTGGCCTCGAGACCCACCCATGCGATTGCGACGTGGGGGCCGGCAACCACTGCCGCCAGGACGAGTGTGGCGAGAATCGCCTTCCCTCCGGCGGCACGCCACGCATGCTCCGTCGAGGCGACCCGGACCACGGCGATGATCACGTTGCACACGACGAAGACGAGGATCACGTCCGGGTCGGTGAGCCAGACCGCCATCTCCTCGGGCTCGACGAAGAGGAACGTCGTCAGCACACCGATGGCGGCCAACCCGGTGCAGAACACCAGTGTCTTGCCGACGAGACGGCTTCCGGTGCTCAGCTGCCCCCAACCGGGCACGATCATCGAGCGGAGTGCCGCTCCCAGGGGGCTTGGCTCTCGTTGCCGGGGCACATTGTCTCAACGTCGGCTCCGACCTCGTCGTTCCTCGACTCGATCGGCGTGAGAGCTATGGGTGGAACTTGAGCTTGTCGAACACCTTGTCGACCTGCTTACGCTCGCCGGCCACGGCGAATCCCGCGATCGACAGCTCTTCGGTCGGCACGGCCGCAACCGCAGCCCGGTTGTCCACGTCGTTGCCGGTCGTGAAGAGCTCGTCGGTGTAGACACTCACGCTCAGATCCCGGCCCACCGCCCGGAGAAACGCACGTCTCACTCCATCGCGGTCGCCGGCGTAGACGAGGACGGGGATGCCGAACTTGGCCAGCTCGGAGCGACCGTCGCCGTCCACGTAGGGCTCGCCGATGAGGTCGGGGTGTGCGAGGCCAAGACCACTCACCACGAAAGCGGTGAGGTTGACCTTCTGCCATGTCTCGAGGTCGTCGCGGACGGCGACTGCGATCTTCCAGTTGGTCGCCAGGTTTATTGGTCGCCTCGTTGTTTGTGGACCCGGCCTTCCACGCCACGCAGGGAGAGACCGGTGCCGGCCCCGTACCTGACCAGTGTCATCTCGGCGAGGATCGACACGGCCACCTCTTGTGGTGTCTCGGCACCGATGTCGAGGCCTACGGGCGAGTGGATGCGAGCGATGTCGTCGTCACCGAAGCCGAGACCACGCAGTCGCTCGACCCGTTTGGCATGGGTTCTGCGGCTGCCCATGGCGCCGACGTAGCGGGTGTCGGCCTTCAGCGCCGCCTCCAGCGGCGGCGTCTCGTGCCGGGGATCGTGGGACAGGACCACAACCCAGGTGCGGCGGTCGAATTGCAGCTGATCCATCAGGTCGCGAGGCCACCCGATCAGCAGCTTCCTCGCACTGGGGAATCTCTCTTCGGTGACGAAGGGTGCCCGGGAGTCGACGACGGTGATGCGATATCCCATCTGCGAGCCGAATGCGGCAAGCGCTTGGCCGATGTGAACTGCTCCGAATATGACCAGGTCCGGAGGGGGAGCCAGGGTCTCGATGAACACGGAGTGATCGCCGTATTCGAGAGTCCGGTGTTGCTCGTGACCCATGAGCGTGATGGCATCTGCCACCACGTCGGCGGCGACATCGTCGGGGATGGAGCCGGCGACGACCTCTCCGTCTGCGTCGATGACGGCCTTCGCACCCGTAGCCGGGCCTTCCACGAAGGTAGCGACGGAGCCAAATGACTCGTCGTCGAGGATGGTCTGGATTGCGTCGTTGAGACCGCTCACCAGGGCTCGATGAAGACGTCGATGGTTCCCCCGCAGGACAGACCCACCTCGAAAGCATCCTCGTCGGCGATCCCGTAGGTGATCTTCTTGGGCTCACCCGACTCGATGACCTCCTGAGCGTGGAGGTACACGTCGTTCTCGACGCACCCTCCGCTGACGGAGCCCTCCATGTCGCCGGACGACGAGACGAGGAACTTCGAGCCTTCCGGCCTTGGGGCGCTCCCGTGGACCTTGATCACGGTTGCCACGGCGACCTTCTTGCCCTCGTCCACCCACTTGTCTCGGAGTGCGAGTTGGCTTCTCATGTCCTCCCAGACGGTAGTGCGATTCGCCCAATGCCGTGAGACGCCGGCTACCTAGAGTCGCCTGGGTGTACGGGATAGCAATGACGGTGGCCGCATGTCTGCAGGCGGGGACGAGAGCCGACGTCGTCTGGCTCGTGGACAGCGAAGACCTCCCGGTAGCCGATTGGTCGGATGCGATCGTCCTGACGCCGGGCGGGGGGAAGACGGGCTCTCTCGTAGACGGTGCGCTGGATGGCAAGCTGACGGACCTCGTCGGCCTCGTCTCCCAGGGCAGACTCGTCGACTTCGAGCTGACCGAGGTCGACGCCCTCATCTCGGAGTTGCCATCGTCAGGAACGGCGCTAGCCCTGGTCTTTCCTGCCGAGTCGCTCCCGGCGGAGTTGTGGGAGCTGGCCACGGCCCGCCGGCCGTTCTGTGTGGTGTCCCGGTTGAGCGGCGGCGACG
>JASFVB010000057.1:0-12654 GCA_050050035.1 Acidimicrobiia bacterium
GTCACCGAGCGGGCGCGGGAGCGAACACCCCAGCCTGCAACTCCGGAGGCGGTGGCGGACGTCGTCCACGAGATGGTCGGCCGATACGACTACGAGGGGCCTCTCGGGATCGGGTTTCCTTCCGTCATACGTCGTGGGGTCGTGGAGACGGCCAACAACATCGACAAGAACTGGATCGGAGCGAAGATTGGGGAAGTGTTCGCCGATGTGGGCGAGCGCGGTGTCACGTTCATCAACGATGCCGACGCGGCTGCGGTCGCCGAAGCGGCATTCGGGGCCGCAGCCAAGGTCGAGGGTCTGGTGCTCACGATCACCTTCGGGACGGGGATCGGATCTGGGCTGCTGGTGGACGGCAGACTCGTCCCCAACCTCGAGCTGGGCCAGCTCGAGCTGGAGGGGCATCGCCCGGCCGAGAGCTACTTCGCCGCGAAGGTGCGACGTCGCGAGGACCTCGGGTGGGACGAGTGGGGAGCGAGGGCAAACCGGTACCTGCTCCATGTGAACGCCGTCTTCAGCCCGGACCTGATCGTCGTCGGCGGCGGGCTGGTCAAGCACTGGGATCGGTTCTCACACACCCTCGACCGGTCACTTCCCGTCGCCCCGGCCCGGATGGGAAACAACGCCGGCCTGATCGGCGCGGCGGTCCTCGCCGGTAGCTAACCGATCACATATTGGCTGAAACGGGAAGTTGCCCGTTCCGGAAGCCGGACGTCGAGGATGGTCCCTGTCTCTTCGTGCTTTTCCGCCACCACGTCTCCCAATCGATGGGCTGCTGCGACCAGGTCGCCACGCTCGTAGGGGATGTCTAGTGAGAGCGTCACCAACTCCTTCGCCAAGACGTCGGTTATCTCGTTGAGAAGCCGTTCCAGCCCGGTCCCGGCCTTCGCCGAGACGAGCACCGCCTCGGGCCAGAGGTTCCTCAGTCTCGCCTGCTCCTCCGTGCCCAATGCGTCGATCTTGTTGATGACCAGGATCTGACGGATGGCGGCCGCCCCGATCTCCTCGAGCACCTCGCTCACGGCGTCGATCTGTCCAGCAGGGTCGTCGTCAGTGCCGTCGACTATGTGAAGCAGCAGGTCTGCCTCGCTGGTCTCGGCGAGGGTGGAGCGGAACGCCTCGACGAGAGTGTGCGGCAGACGACGGACGAACCCGACGGTGTCGGCGATGACGGCTCGTCGCCCATCGGCCAGGTCCAATCGCCGCACGGTGGAGTCGAGGGTGGCGAAAAGCTGGTTCTGGACGAGCGCGTCCGCATCGGTGAGGGCGTTGAGGAGTGTGGATTTGCCGGCGTTCGTGTATCCCACGATTGCGATTTGCGAGACGTTGTTGCGCTGACGCTGCTTTCGTTGTGTTCTCCGATGCCCGGCCGTCTCTTTCAACTGACGCTCGAGCTTCGAGATGCGGGCGAGGACCCGCCGGCGATCGGTCTCGAGCTTCGTCTCACCTGGGCCACGCATGGTCGTGCCCACCCCCGCTCGTTGCTGCGCCAGGGCCGTCTGCTTGCCCCGAAGCCGGGGGAGGTTGTAGCGGAGCAGGGCCAGCTCCACCTGGACGGCACCGACCTTCGACGTGGCGTGTTGGGCGAAGATATCGAGGATCAACGCCTCCCGATCGACGACATCGCACTGGAAGACGGACTGGAGGTTTCGCTGCTGTGCCGGGGTTAGCGCCTGGTCGAAGATGACCACGTCGATGTCCATCGACGTCGCCAGCGTCGCCAGCTCTTCAGCCTTCCCAGAACCGATGAACGTGGCCGGGTCGATCCGGTCTCTCTTGACGAGCTCCTGGTCGACCGGGTCGGCGCCGGCTGTGTCGGCGAGGAGGGCGAGCTCGCCCAACGACTGCTCCTCTGTGCTCTGAGGCATCCCCGGCAGCAGCACGCCCACCAGAAGGGCACGCTGCACCTGGACCTCGAGGTCGGTGACCGTGGCAGTCAGGCGTCTGCCGGCGCGTGATTGATGCTCGGACGTCATGAAGGCCCTTCGAGTCGGTCGAGGCGATGATGCCGGGCGGCGACCACCGATGCGGGGCGATTAGTCCTTCTCAGAGGTATTGACCCTCGTCCCCGACATGGTCGAGCTCTTCTTCGGCGATGATCTGTGACTCACGGACAGCGATGACGGGCTTCCCGGTGGGTGGCCAGATGAACCGCCAGGCACCTGTCGGCACGGCCCAGAAACGCTGTCCGGTCTGCACGTCCACGAGATCGAGGGCGTCGTTGCCGTCCTTCGTCCCGATGGGCACCAGTAGCCCCGACCGCGTGGTCGATTCCTCGGGTGTCTGCCCGACACGCCAACCGCTCAGGACGTTGTACCCGTTGTCCGAGAGCACCGATGTCACAGTCTCGATGTCACAGCCTTCGATGTCACAGTCTCGGTCACGTCCCAATTCTCGCAGACACCCCTCACAAAAGCATCCTGGGAACGCGGACCTCGGGGTCGTTGGTCCCGTCCACGGAAACCCAGGGTCCGGTGAAAGTCGGTTGGGAGGTGCGTGAGCGCGGATAAGGTTCAGCCATGCCCTCGCAGAGACGGTTCTCAGAGGCTCTCGACTATCACGAGAAGCCTCGCCCGGGCAAAGTGGAGATCAGAGCCACAAAGCCGACCGCCACTCAGTCCGATCTGAGCCTGGCGTACACACCAGGAGTGGCCGAGCCCTGCCTGGTCATCGCAGACGATCCCGACCAGGCCTTCAAGTACACAAACCGGGGGAACCTCGTAGCCGTCGTCTCGAACGGCTCCGCAGTCCTCGGCCTGGGCAACATCGGGCCACTCGGCGGCAAGCCGGTGATGGAGGGAAAGGCGGTCCTCTTCAAGCGTTTCGCCGACATCGACGTCTTCGACCTGGAGATCGATGCGTCCGACCCCGACGACGTGGTCCGCTTCTGTGAGATGCTGGCCCCGACGGTCGGTGGGATAAACCTCGAGGACATCAAGGCGCCGGAGTGCTTCTACATCGAGTCGATGTTGCGCGAGCGGCTCGACATCCCGGTGTTCCACGACGATCAGCACGGCACGGCGATCATCGGTGGCGCCGCGTTCCTGAACGCTCTGGCCATAACCAACAGGGACATCGCGACTACGAGAGTGGTCGTGGCCGGTGCAGGTGCCGCTGGGGTCGCCTGTGCCCGGTTCTTCATCGAATTGGGCATCTCACCCGACAACCTGCTGATGACGGACTCCACGGGCGTCATTCACTCCGGCCGTGACGATCTGAACGAGATCAAACAGGAGTACGCCAAGGACACCGACGCCCGGACTCTGGAGGACGCCATGAGAGGGGCCGACGCCTTCGTGGGTGTGTCCGCCGCCGGTACCGTCAGCCAGGACATGGTCCGGTCGATGGCGGACAACCCGATCGTGTTCGCCCTGGCCAACCCAGATCCGGAGATCACGTATCCCGAGGCCCGTGCTGCCCGGGACGACGTGATCATGGCTACTGGTCGCTCCGACTATCCCAATCAGGTGAACAACGTCCTCGGGTTCCCGTTCATCTTCCGCGGCGCCCTCGATGTGCGATCACGAGGGGTCTCAGAGGGCATGAAGGTGGCTGCGGCCAACGCTCTCGCCGACCTCGCCCGTGAGTCCGTCCCCGACGCCGTGCTGCGGGCGTACGACCTGGAGAACCTCAGTTTCGGTCCCGACTACCTGATACCGAAGCCCTTCGACTCTCGAGTTCTATGGAGGGTCGCGCCGGCCGTGGCGAAAGCCGCCGTGGAGGAAGGGCTGGCAAGGGCTCCCATCGACGATTGGGACGGCTATCGGATGGCACTCCAATCGCGGTTCCGTGCGTCACATGCCTTGATCAACGCGATCACGACCCGTGCGATGCAGGAGCCGAAACGCGTCGCATACCCACATGCCAACGACTTGAGGATCCTCCGCGCGGCGCGCCGTGTCGCCGACGACGGGATCGCCCGCCCGGTCCTCCTCGGTCCTGCAAGGGAGATCTCGAGCCTGGCGGACAGCTCGGGGATTGCGCTCGACGGCATGGACGTGGTCGACCCCGCCGACTCCGGGTCCGAGCAGGCGCGCTATGCAAAGGTGCTCGCCGATCTTCGGGTGGACAGAGGGATGTCACTGGTGGAAGCACAGCGACGGGTGTCCGACCCGAACATGTATGCGTGTCTGATGGTGCGTGAGGGGGCAGCCGACGCGCTGTTGGGCGGGCTGACCACGTACTACCCCGAGACGATCAGACCCGCACTCCAGGTGCTCAAGGTGGAAGAGGGCCGTTCCATCGTCTCAGCCGTGTACCTCGTCGTTGTGGGGGGCCAGCCGTATTTCTTCACCGACTGCGCCGTCAACATCGAGCCGACACCGGCTCAGCTGGCCGAGATCGCCCTGGCCGCCACGAGGACGGCCGAGGAGGAGTTCGACCGCAAGCCAAGGGTTGCCTTCATCAGCTACTCCGACTTCGGCTCGGCAGGTGGTGACGAGCCCGCACGTGTGCGAGAGGCCGTCGAGCTCTTCCGGGTTGCCCGCCCCGACGTTCAGGTGGACGGGGAGATGCAGGCCGACTCCGCGGTCGTCCGGGAGCTCCTGGAGGCCCGTCGCCCGGACGGTCCCCTCGATCGGCCGGCAAACGTCCTCGTATTCCCCAACCTGACTGCTGCCAACGCCTCGTACAAGTTGTTGAACCGTCTCGGCGGGGCCGAGGTCATCGGCCCGATCCTGAGTGGCCTGTCCAAGTCGGTCCACGTGCTCCAGCGTGACGCGTCCGTTTCGGACGTGGTGAACATGACCGCCATCGCCGTGGCCGAGGCGCAGACGAGGGACGCCTCCTAGCCAGGTCCCGAAGGTGAATACACGAAGACGACCCGGGCCCGCTCGTTGTGAGCGAACCCGGGTGATGTGTTGGCTCTGAGGCGTCGTCCGCCCCAGTGGGCTCAGGCCGGCTAGACGGCTCCGGTCTTCTCGGAGACGTCCTTGATACCAAGCCCGATCAGGATGAACACGACGCCCATCAGGATGGCCATCCCGGCAACTCCGAAGGCCACTACCGATGTGAACAGAGACGCTCGCAGGAATGAGGCGTTCATCGCGGTCTGACGCAGCGGATTGTCGCGATCCAACTCT
Organism: Acidimicrobiia bacterium; assembly: GCA_050050035.1. Classification (GTDB taxonomy): domain Bacteria; phylum Actinomycetota; class Acidimicrobiia; order Spongiisociales; family ZC4RG35; genus JANQRA01. The sequence continues at coordinate 5,079 of JASFVB010000057.1, forward strand.
GCGTATGTCTGGCCGTCGGTTGCGTTCAACGCGTGCTCGTTGATGATCTCCGCCTCGCAGTAGGCGCTGAACGGGCCGTTCACATCGTTGCCTGCCAAGCATGAAGCATCATCGGACACCGTGATCGACTCGTCCGCAAGCGTGCCGCTCACGACGATCCACGTGCCGAGCCCACCGGCAATCAGCAACACGCCCAGCACTACGGACGCTATCCAAGCGGTCCTCCTCATGGGTTTCCCTTTCTGGTGAGGTTGCTTAGACGATAGGGGGCGAGACGGGGCCTGAGGGACCGCCGAAAGTCCCTATCCGCCGGGTCTTCTGGTGACTGGCGTTGGGACCATCGCCCGGACCGCGGGATGGTCGGGATTGGCGGAGGCGGACGGGAATCGAACCCGCCAGAGACCAAACCGGCCTCTCACCGGTTTTGAAGACCGGGGGACCCACCAGGCGTCCAGACGCCTCCCGGGGGTTCGCTCAGGATAGGAACACAACTGTATTGAGTGGCATGAGCCGGGGCCGGAGGGCATGCGCTTGGGCGCCCATCGTCGGAAGTCCGGTTGTTTGGGGAACCGCGAAGCGGGGATATACGCTCATATGAGCATGCCGGAGAGAAGCTTTGGGCGGACCGTGCGATACCGACGCACCAAGCTCGGGCTCAGTCAGGCCCAGCTTGCGGAGCTCGTTGGGCGTTCCACCGCGACCATTCGCGCTTGGGAACGCGACCGGAACCGACCCAATGACGCCAAGGTGATCTCGACGCTTTCAGCGATCCTGGGAGTGAATGAGCGACGGCTGTTCGAGAAGACGGATGTGACGCCACCCACTCCGGCCGACGCCGAGACGCCCACTGTCGAGCAGGCTCTGGCCGAGTTGAGTCCGCCGGAGGAGACGGCCCTCGAGGACGGTGTCGAGGACCAGGCCGTCTCGGAATCGCAACCCTCGGCAGAATCGGAGTCGGACTCCGGGACGGAAGCGAGCCCGGAACCCGAGCCAGAGTCAGACCCCGAACCGGAGACTCTTGTGGTCACCGGCGAGGATGACGCCTCCTCGGACGTGGCTGCTACCGAATCCGATGTCCCACAGCGCCCCCTCGTTGGAACTGCACAGTCTCCGGGATACGTGGCGCCGCCGGATCGCTACGTCACCACACCAGTGATGCCGACCTTGTCCGATGTCTCGTACATGGAGGACAGGTCGCAACGTCAGCTCTATCGCGTGCGCACCTTGGCAACGCTGGTGGCTCTGGTCGCTTTGGTCGTCGCTTTCCTATGGGCGGTTGGCGAGGGCCTTGGTGCCCTCGGTGACTGGTGGGACCAGTTCTTCGGGAACCTCAGGCTCTGAGCTCAGTTGGGCACGACGATGATCAGCAGCGCCACGAAATCACCGGCGTCGTTGATGCTGATGTTGTAGGTCCTCGCGTCGTCCTGGACAGTCCATGCGTGCCCGGCCGGTTCCGAGACCTCGGCTCTCTGTATCATTTCCAACCCGGAGCCATCGACCCAGCTGTCGTAGAACGCCACCATGTCGTCGTAGTCCGCACCCACGAATTCCATCGAGAGGGTTCCGCCGCCGTCCTGATCCTCGCCGACTGCCAGAACCTCCCCACCGGATGGAACATCCACGGGCCAGTCCGTCGGGATCTCCCCGCCGCCGATCGTGAACGAGCCATCGTCGCTCTCGATGTTCACCTCACCGCTGTCACTGTCGATCTCGACATCCCCACCGCCTTGTTCTTCGAGCGCCTGCTCGGCCAACTCCTCGGCGAGCTCCTCTCCGGGCGAGCACGCCGCGAGAAGAAGCAGAAAGACAGTGGCCAGAGCGGCCAGGCTGAGACGACTACGTACCACGAGATTCCCCCTATCTGGTCAGGATCGATGCGAGCTTACCCGTTGCATCAATTCAGTTCCGTAAACCTGTTCGGTGTGGCAGAATCCCCTCACCAGAGAAAGGAGGTGGTCCGAACTTGCATGAACGTTTCAGGACTCTGGAGGTGGCCAAGCGCTGAGCGGCGCTGACCGCTGAAGTGCCGCTCGTTCCGTCAGAGGAACCGGTGGCGACTCCAAACTTGGACCACCCGGCCCCGACTACCGCGGACCTCGTCCTCCCGCGGCATCAAAGGAGAAACGTCAGGGCTGCATTCTCGAGACCCCGTCCTCCATGGACGGGGTCTCTCATATCTGGAAGCCGTGCGACAGCATCCACTCGTCGTTGAACAGCTTGGACAGATAGCCCCTTCCCGAGTCGGGGATGATGACGACGACGAGTCGATCGCCATCCTCGTCGGCGACATGGCGGGCCACGCTCACGGCGAGACCGCCTGACCCTCCCGTGAGGATCCCTTCCCGTCTCGCCAAGGCTCGGGCACACGTAAAGGACGTCTGGTCGTCCGCCGCCAGGAAGCGGTCGATCACGTCCATGTCGATCGTCTCGGGGTAGAAGTCCTCACCAACCCCCTCGACGTGGTACTGATGGATGTCACCATCGGGGCCCGCAGTGAAGATCGACCCCTTGGGGTCGGCGCCGACGACTTCCACGTCCGGATTCTGCTCTTTCAGGTACCTGCCGGCTCCGGTGATGGTCCCCCCGGTCCCGACACCGGCCACCAGCACGTCGACCTCTCCCTCCGTCTGACGCCATATCTCGGGCCCCGTGGTCTCGTAGTGCGACCCGGGGTTCGCCTCGTTGAAGTACTGATTCGGCTGGAACGAGCCGTCGATATCGGCGGCCAGCTGGTTGGCGACCCCGTAGTACGAGTCGGGATGGTCGGGCCCGAGCTCGGTCGGTGTCACGACCACCTCGACCCCGTAGGCGCGGAGGAGATCCTGTTTCTCCTTCGAGACCTTGTCGGGGACCGTGCAGATGACCTTGTAGCCACGCACCGCACCGACCAGGGCGAGCCCGACACCCGTGTTGCCCGACGTCGGCTCGATGATCGTGCCACCGGGGTGAAGCAGGCCATCCTCCTCTGCCGCGTCGATCATCGATACGGCGATGCGCTCCTTGACCGATCCCCCCGGGTTGAACGTCTCCACCTTTGCCACGAGGTTGCCCTGTGGATGCAGACGAGACAGCCGGACCAGGGGCGTGCTACCAATCGTCTCGAGGATGTCTTCGTGGATCATTGGCCGTCTGAGCCGGAGCGTGAGGAGATGAGGATGGCAATGGTGACTATCGCTGCCGCGGCAACCGTGAGCACACCTGCCAGCCAATAGGTGGACTGCTGGGCGAGAGAGGGCAGGAGTGCCACATCGCGATGATGGCAGATCTCCCGAGGGTCGCCGATACCTAATCTGTGCCCATGACCAGGCTCGCCCGGTTCGCATGGTTCGTCCTCGGCTACAACGTCGTCGTGATCCTGTTGGGGGCTGTCGTGCGAGCGACCGGGAGCGGAGCGGGTTGCGGCCCATCATGGCCGACCTGTCAGGGCGAGGTGGTCCCGGAGTTGGAAGGTGCCACGGCCGTCGAGTTCACCCATCGCGCGGCGAGCGGGATCGCACTCGTATTGGTGTTCTCTCTCGCGCTCATGGTCTGGCGACGCACCCGCTCGGGTAATCCGGCAAGACGCGGGGCGATGCTGTCGGTACTCGCCATCATCGGCGAGGCCCTGATCGGGGCTTTGATCGTCCTGGCGGAATGGGTCGCCGAGGATGCCTCAGTAGCCCGCGTCGTCTCTGTTCCCCTTCATTTGGTGAACACATTCTTCCTGTTGACGGCCTTGACTCTCACCGCGTATTGGCTCGCAGGTGGTGGACGTCTCGACTTCAAGACCCGTCGAAACGTCGTCCGGTTGGTCTATGTAGGGGGTGTGGCTCTCATCCTCATCGCCGCGACTGGCGCCATCACCGCACTTGCCGACACGCTCTTCCCAAAGAGCGCAGGTGCTGACTTGTCGGGTACGTCACACTTCCTGACCGATCTGAGAATCCTCCACCCTGTCCTGGCAATAGTTGCTGCGGGTGCCGGCTGGTGGGCGGCCATGCGGACGGGTTTGGCGCGGAGCCCGTCTGCCATTGCGTTGCCGACGCTCGTTGGGCTGATGCTCATCACCGGGCTGGCCAACATCGCCCTGGGGGTGCCGGTGTGGATGCAAGTCGTTCACCTGGCCGTAGCCGACGCGCTTTGGATCGCCTTCGTCCTCACGGCGGCTGGTGCTCTTCAGGCCTCGGAGAGGGACTCGCGGCTGTCTCCGAGCAGATAGCGGGGCCCTGTGCCCAGGTCCGATGCTGCATCACCAGGGTTGAAGATGGCACACGACTTGAGCGACAGGCACCCACAACCGATGCAGTCGGTGAGATCGTCTCGAAGTGCCAGCAGCTCCGCAATCTGAGAGTCGAGCCTGGTGCGCCATGCCTTGGAGAGACGTTCCCAGTCAGCCTTGGTCGGGGTCTTGTTGTGCGGTAGGCGGCCCAGTGCGTCTGCCAACTCCGCTAGCGACAAACCAACCTCTTGACCTGCCCGGATGAGAGCGACCCGTCGCAGGGTGGCCCTCGGATAGCGGCGCTGGTTCCCGTCGGTGCGTCGGGACGCGATGAGGCCCTTGGTCTCGTAGAAGCGGAGCGCTGACGCCGCCACACCAGAGCGTGAAGCGAGCTCCCCAATGGTCAGCCAAGGCATGATCAACATGGTACTCCCTTTGACTTCAAGTTGACTTCAACTTGTACGTTGTCGTCATGACGACGAATAAAGGAGGCTGGATCCCGGCGACATCGATCGACTCACTGCCGGTCGGGTCGCGCAAGCTGGTCCGGCACTACGACAAGCGCATCGCTTTGTTCCGCACGGAGCGTGGTGTGTACGCCGTCGACAATCGATGCCCACATCAGGGATATGCCCTGCTCCAGGGTGACGTCAGAGACGAGACGCTCACTTGCGCCTGGCACAACTGGAAGTTCGAGTTGGACGAGGGCGGTGCCTGTAGCTTCGGTGGGGAGGCGGTGCGATCCTACCCCGTCGAGGTGAGAGGGGGTGACGTGTACGTCGACGTCACCGACCCGGCGGCGGAAGTCATTGTCCCGCAGCTCTTCTCGAGCCTCCTCGAGGCCATGGGAGATCTCGATATCGGTCGGATGGCGAGAGACACCATGAGGCTCCGCCAGTTGGGGACTCCGCTTGCCGAGGTCGTCAGAGAAGGTGTGACCTATGGGGCTCCTCGCATGGAATACGGCTGGAACCACTCGATGGCGACTCTGACCGATTGCCTGAACCTCGCCGGGCTGTTCGAGGGCGAGCTCCAGGCACTTCCCGTTATTCAGGGGATGTCTGTGGTGTCACACACCGAGGTGCGCAGGCCATTCCGAGCCAGACCCGGCCCCGTCGATCCTGTCGAGGCCTTCGGCACGGTGGAGCAGGCACTCGCCGAGTACCCCCGTCTGGTCGACGAGGAGCAGGGAGAGGCCGCCGAAGGGCTCCTGCGTGGTCTGGTGGCATCGGGCGTTGCCGTCGAGAGGATCCGGCACGCGTTGCTCAGCGCCATCACCGATCATTTCCTCGGCTACGGGCACCCAATGATCTACGCCCAGAAGTCGTTCGAGCTTCTCGATGGCATCGGTTGGGAGCATGCGGACGACGTCCTCGGGCCTCTCGTGCCCAACATGGTCCTGTCAACCAGGTACGACCGGCTTCCGTATATGAGGAAGTTTCTCAAGGCATGGGATGCGGCCGACGTGGACCTGGCCGATCACGTGGGACGTCAGGAGAACGCCGTCCTCGATCGTGAGAGCTTCACGAGGGCCGTTCTCGACGGTGACGCCCAACACGCCTTCGGTGCACTCGACGGCGCCCTCGGCCGCGGAGTGGGAGTGCCGACGCTGATCGACGCCACCATCCTGGCCGCGTCGGAACGCTTCCGGCGCTTCGACATCGACCTCGACGTCGACGACACCAACGAGTGGGGATGGTTGGACGTGACACACAATCTCACCTATGCCAACGCCCTCAGATGGGCTTGGAAGGTCGACCCGACGCCCGAGGTTCTGCGCGGTCTGTACCACGCGGTCTGGTTCGTCAACTTCACGAGACAATTCGATCGGAAGAGCCCGGAAACAACTGCTGCCTGGACGACGACCGACCCCGAGGATGTCCTGACCGCCGTGCGTCAGAAGGACCCGGAACGGGCTATGGCCTCGGTGTTGGGCTTCGAGGGGCCCGAGGAGGATCTTCATGGTGCGCTCGCCCAAGGGGGCTCCGAGGACAACTCGGTGGCCCCGATCATGATCGCCCACTCGGTGAAGACGACCCGGGCGGCCATCGTGGAGTCAAAACGTCTCGGGACGAGGGCACCACTTGCCTCGGCAGCCAGGTTCCTGGCTTCGCCGAAACGGGAGAGATTCGTCTACAACGCGACATTGGAGGCGATCGACTTCACGAAAGGGAGATCCAAGGGGGACACCGCCTGACCAAGTCCCGGTTCCGCCTGGCTCGGGCTCGCTCCCTATAATCGCGCACCGCTCCGATCATCTCGATTCCTCCGGGAGGAAACACGCAATGACCGACACCATTCTCTACATCGCGCTCGTCGCGGGTGCCCTGGCCCTGGTTTTGGCCGTGTACTACACCCGCGGCGTGCTCGCCGCTCCTCAGGGGAACGAGCGCATGGTCGAGCTCTCGTCGGCGATCCGGGACGGCGCCATGGCGTTCCTGCGGCGCGAGTACACGTGGGTATCGGTCTTTGTCGTCGTCATGGCGGCCCTCATCGCGACACTCCTCGAGTGGGGTCGCCCCTGGGGTGCTGTCGCATATGTGTTCGGTGCGTCTCTGTCTGCCCTCGCCGGGTTCGTCGGGATGCGCATCGCCACGGCGGCAAACGCCCGCACGACCGAAGCGGCACGCGTAGGCGGCATCCCGGCCGCCCTTCCGGTGGCCTTCCGGGGTGGCGCCGTGATGGGATTCACCGTCGCCGGTCTCGGGTTGCTCGGTGTGGGTCTGGGGTTCTGGCTCTTCAATGACGGGCCTCTCGCCGATCCCGACTGGGTGGACATCATCACCGCTATCGGTCTCGGCGGCTCTTCCATCGCCCTCTTCGCTCGTGTCGGCGGGGGTATCTACACCAAGGCCGCTGACGTCGGCGCAGACCTGGTCGGGAAGGTCGAGGCCGGCATACCCGAGGACGACCCGCGGAACCCCGCCGTGATCGCGGACAACGTCGGGGACAATGTGGGTGACGTCGCCGGGATGGGCGCAGATCTGTTCGAGTCCTATGTGGGCTCTCTGGTGGCTCCCGTTGCCTACTCGATCTTCGTCTTCAGCGACGAGCTACGCGTCTCTGCCGTCGTGTTCCCCCTCGCCGTCGCCGCCCTCGGCATGTTCGCCTCGATGATCGGGTCGTTCTTGGTGCGGGCCAAGGACGAGGGCCATCTCGCTGCGGCCCTCCACCGGGGTACCAACTTCGCCATGATCGTGACCGCCATTGGCGTCGGCGCTCTGGCCTATTGGGTCTTTGGCGACGTCGCCGACAACTGGGCAGGTGTGTGGATTGCCGTGGTCGCCGGGCTGATCGTCGGGTGGTTCGTGGGCAAGATCTCCGAGTGGTTCACCTCGGACCACCACAAGACAGTGAAGGAGATAGCCCGGCAATCGC
>JASFVB010000058.1:0-12624 GCA_050050035.1 Acidimicrobiia bacterium
GACGAACACGCCGGCTGGTGGCGTGTCCTTGCCGTCGACCCGCCCCGCAAGCTCGAGTTCGAGGACGGATTCGCCGACGAGAACGGGGACCCCAACCTGGATATGCCAACGATGGTGTCCCGCGTTGAGCTCTCGGAGAGTGGCGCCGGTGCGACGAGTGTCACCGTCGAGACCAAGTTCGGGTCGCTCGAAGCGATGGAGCAGCTCATCGAGATGGGTATGGAAGAGGGAGCCAAGCAGGCGTTCAACCAGATCGACGCCCTGCTCTGAGTGGCGCATGCGGCCAGATTGGCCACCGTGGCCGATCTGGCCTCATCCGCGTCGGCCGGTAGAGTTCACGGCTCCCAAGCGTGTGCAGTTGGGTTCGAATTCCGAACCCAACTGCACACGCTCACGGGGCTGTAGCTCAGCCTGGCAGAGCACCTCGTTCGCAACGAGGGGGTCAGGGGTTCAAATCCCGTCAGCTCCACCAAACACCCTGGTCAGGGCGATTTCCCGACGGCACGTCATCCTCGCCGTTGGACCGTTTCGCAGTCCGTCGCCCCACACAGGCTCCACAAGAGCCAATCCCGAAGCACCTCGTTTCCTACGAGGGGGTCAACGAGGAATGAGAGCCATCGTGGGCTTTTCGTGTTTTAGTCGCTCCTCGCTTCTGGGCTCGCTTGAGCGCTGGGCGTGCCTACTCCGCTTCGAGCGGCTCCTTGAGCTTTTGGAGGCTGACTCGCATGTCCCTCCTGATGATCCGAACCACTAGCGGTCCGTACAGCTTGGCGAAGATGCCTCCGGGGAACGGGCCGATCCTCTGGCGAAAGGTCACCTTGCTGCCACCATTGGCGTCTTCTAGGCGGGTCCCGACCTCGACATCGATGAGGACTCGATGGTCCGGGAAGTCCACCGCTCGGCTTCTTTGAACTCGAAGGTCTCGACGACGATGTCAGCGGTTCTCCCTGCGACCTTCAGTTTCGATCGGGTCAGCGAGTCTTTCCTTAGGGGACCTTCGGTAATCCGTTCGTACTCGATGATGTTCGAGATCCACAGGGACATGTTCTCGGGAATGACGATGAACTCGAAGACGTCTCTTCGGGGTCGGTTGATGACGAGGCCCTCCTCGATGATGGCCATGGGCGCTCACTTCTCGTCGTCCCGAGAGCCCTCAACATGACGTAGCCCAACTCTTGACATGGATCATGTCAATACGGCATGATACGTGCCATGATGGATGTTCGAGAACGCAATCGTCAGGCCACCAGGGATGTCATCGTTGGGGCGGCGGCTGATCTCCTCATCGAAGGAGACGCTGCCGCGTTGTCTGTCCCGGCTGTCTCGGAGAGGAGCGGCGTATCGGTGCGCACGATCTACCGGTACTTCCCGAAGAAGGCCCATCTCATCGAGGCTGTCGGTCTCGTCGACGACCCGGCGACGACGGCTGGGCCGCTTCCATCGCTGGACGGGACCGACCTACACGCCTGGCTGAACAGGGGCTGGTCTGACGATGTGCAAACGCCCACGCTACGAGCACAGCTCCGCACTTCGGCGGGTGTCGAGGTCCGCAAGGAACGGCGCCGACGCCACCGGGCCTTTGCGTATGCAGTTCTGGACCGGTGGGAAATCGATGCAGAAGGAGAGGCGAGGGAGGCGATCGCCGATGTCCTACTCCTGCTGACGGGCGGTGCAGCCCGTTTCGAGATGACCGACGTCCTGGAAGCTCCGGTACAACGGGCCACCGCCGCAGCCGCATGGGCCGTTGAGGCGGTCCTAACCCACGCCCGCGGTGATCGCCCTCTGCCCGATCCGACGACCGAAATCATCATGCAGCCGCCTACTGAAGGGAACTCGCCATGACCATCGCCGACTCGATCCTGATCCTCACCGCCGTCGCCCTGCTCTTCTCGGGAGCTGTGACCGGTTTCTTCATGTCCCGGATCCGCCTGACGCGGCCGGACACACCCAAGTATCTCCGCTTCGCCCACCTCGCCTCCTACATGCAGGCACCGATCTTGCTCGGAGTCGTAGTCGTCCTTGGATTCTCAGGCATGTCGGACGCCTTCAACACCGCTACCGCGGCCGTCTTCTCGGCAGGTGCTGTCCTCCTCGTCGCCAAGGATCTGGTCAACTGGCTGGCCGGAACCAAAGACGAGTTCGCCGAGCAGACCGCCGGCTACAAGATCGCCCTCCTCTTCGGGCCCGTCCACGTCGCCGGCCTCGTACTGGTGGCCATCGCCGCCATCGCAGGTCTCGATGTTTGACCGAGCCGAAACACGCGAGGCTCAATGTGTGGGCGGGCTCACGAATGATGCGACATCGTGGAGTGGTCGCTAGTCAGTATCGATTGGATCGCATCAGCATGGCGATCGCAAGGAGAAGGGTCAGGGGGTAGACAAGTCCGCTGACGACCGTCCACATAGTGACGGGCCCGAAGAAGGTGAAGACCTGGAGGGAGGCGGCGGCGAGCAACGCCAACCCTAGCCATCTCGGGAACGCACGGGATATGAGGATGGCCACGCCCATGACTGCCGAACGGAGCCCGCCGGTGACGAACGAGAACCAGACTGCTCCATTGGCTGCACCGTGCAGGATTAGGAAGGAGTCGGAACCGATGCCACCGGCATCGGCCAGATTGGCGCCGGTTGAAACGGCGATCAGGTACGTGGCTGTGGATGCGACGCTGACCACAGCCAGGCTCACGATTAGATTCCCGACCCACGGTGACCCGCTGTCGACGCTGCCTACGATCGTGGCGAATTTGGCGATGAAGACCAGGTAGAGCAGCCACCCGATGGTGACCATACCGATACCGATGATGAACGCAGTGTCGAACGTGAGGCTCTTATAGAAGTCAGTCACATCAGGTGTTGACGCTCCCCAGTAGGGCAGTCCGATCTCGCCCGTGAGGGGAACTCGGGCCAGGGACAGAATCACGAAGAGGATGCCGGCGAGAGCTGCGACCACTGTTCCCCTCTTGGTGCCGGTGGGCGACCATCTCCGCTCGGTCTCCGCAACGGACGTGCTTGCTGTCACCAGAGGGCCCCCTCACCGGTGGACCCCACCGGGTTGCCCGTGTCTCCTACCCTTGTGAACCGGACGTCGAGACGATCGGCCATGTAGATCGCGGCGATGCCGTATAGAACGGCGACCGTGCCAAACATGGCGAGGTTGACCCATAGACCACCGCCAAGGTCGGTGAGCTCACCCCGAAGACCCTGGTCGGTTAGGAGCAACCCGGGAAGCAACAGGCCCGTTAGGAAGCCCGCTCTTGGAATGCTCCGGATTCCGAGGCCCTCCTTGGCCAGGCTGCCCACGACTCCGAAGACCCCACCCCCGAGGGTGCCCAGCATCAAGATGATGGTCACGACGGTCCCGTCCAACGTGAAGTCGGGAGTCATCGACGGGTCCCACACTGCCACGACCCGCATCACCACACGCCAGCCCGGGCCGAGGATGGTCAGCCCCGCAAGGACGCCACCAGCAGCTCCAAGTGCGACCGTCTTCCAGAATCCCGACATCAACCACCAGGCGAGTGCGACCGCCAGGGTCAATGTGGCAACCGCGAGAGGTATAGGCCCATCAGGTAGGACAGTGAGCAACAGAAGCATCGAGACAGAGACACCGAGCGCGGCCGTCCGTCCAACGACGTTGTGGCGGGGCGGTAGGGGACGGTCCTCGACAGTCAGGGCGGGCCTCTGTGGATCGCGGGTGGTCACGACTCCTCCTCGTTGGTCTTCTTCCGAAGGTACGAATCAAACCTGTTGGTGTCATCGCACCTGTCGGGTATTGACGCCGCACAGGACTCCACCGACGGGGTGATAGGCAACTGCACCACCGGGGTGACGACTCGAGAGAGCACTTCCTGTACTTTGGTGACAGGTATGGCTCCGGCTGTCACCCCCGTCTTGAAGACAGGTGCGAATACGAGCGTGAGTCGATCTGGTGCTGGCAGGCTATTTGGCTTGCCCAGGTTCGACCTGGCGCTTGCGGCGTTCCTTCTTGTCCTGTTTCAGATTCAGATCTGGTTGAGCAGAGATGTTGTGTGGCTGTGGGAGGGGCGATGGACGACTGCGATCCTGGTTTTCGTTGCCGCCGGATCTTTGGCGTTCAGGCGTACGCAACCGTTGACTGCCTACCTGGTGAATACGGCAGCACTCGCAGCCGTGAGCTTTCTAGGCGTCCCCGGGATAGCGTTCACTGTGTTCGCGCTCAATCTGGTCGGCATCTACTCGGTGGCCGCATACGGGTCGAACCGCCACCAGTGGATGTCGGTCGCTCCCGCTATTGGCGTGCTCGCGGTGTACTTCATCGCGGTGACGGAGTTTGGTGGGCTCATCGAAGCCGCGTTGGTGGTTTCTCTCTGGTTGGGCGCCTGGTTTGCCGGACGGTTGTATGGGGGTCGGGTGCGCGAGTTGGATCTGATTCGCCAGCGTGATGCCACCGCGACGTCGTTGGCGGAGGAACGAGCCAGGCTGGTCGTCGAGGGGGAACGCAATCGTTTGGCGCGGGAGATCCACGATCTGTTGGGGCACACGTTGAATGTGATCGTCGTGCATGCGGGAGCCGGGCGCCTAGCCGTCGACAAGAACCCGACCAAGGTGCGACACGTGCTTAACACGATCGAGGACACCGGTCGTGCGGCGATGAGAGAACTGGACGACCTCCTCGATCAGATGGGAGGAGCCGGCGCGGATGATCGGCCGGTCCCGACCATCCAGGACCTGGAGGAGTTGTCGACCAGAGTCACGGCAGGCGACCTCCCCGTGTCTCTGGAGATAACCGGCGACCCATCGTCGGTTCCGCCAGGAGTGAGCTCTGCTGTATACAGGGTCGTCCAGGAGGCGATGACCAACACCATGCGGCATGCCAACGCCTCGGAAGCGGAAGTCTCGGTCAACGTCACCGAGGAGTCCGTCGACGTCTTGGTCAGGGACGATGGTGAGGACCTCGGCGAGTTGACTCCGGGGCGTGGTCTGACCGGAGCTCGGGAGAGATTCGCTCTGCACGGTGGAACTCTCCAATGGGGACGTCACGAGGAAGGCGGGCTTACTCTCGAGGGCCACATCCCGTTCACGCGAAGCGATGATTGACGTTCTCATTGCAGACGACGACGAGTTGGTGCGCGCCGGTCTTCGCCTCATCCTCGAGGAAACGACGGACATCAAAGTCACCGCTGAGGCTTCTGACGGGCGCAGAGCCGTCGACACGGCTCTGCAAGAACATCCCGACATCGTGCTCATGGATATCAGGATGCCGGTGATGAACGGCCTCGACGCCACCCAGAGGATCACCAGCGCAACCGATGGGCCCCGGGTGATCATCCTCACCACATTCGAACGCGATCCGTACATCTTTGGGGGCCTCCAGGCCGGCGCCAGCGGTTTCGTTCTCAAGCGATCCACACCGGAACAGCTCATCGAAGCAGTGCGAACCGTTGCCGCCGGAGACGCTCTTCTCTCACCCGCCGTGACCCGGAGGCTCATCGATGCCTACGCCAGAAGCTCTGCTCCGGGTGGTCTTCGAGACCACCGGCTGGAACAGTTGACCGATCGTGAACGCGAAGTCCTCGTCCAAATGGCCAAAGGACTCTCGAATGAACAACTCTCCGATGAGCTCTTCATTGCCGAAAACACGGTCAAGACGCACATAAAACGGATACTCGCCAAGCTCAATGCACGTGATCGCGCTCATGCTGTCGTGATCGCCTACGAGACAGGTCTCATGAACGAATGATGCGAGCATCAAGCCTCGCGATTCCAGATCTCACGGTGCCTCACTGTCAAGTCTCGGTACCCGGACGACAGTCTGGCTCCGGTACCTCCACGACACTCGCCCGGGGGTTAGGACGCGGCGTTGATCCGGTCGGGTTTGCCGCCGGGGTTGGCGAACGCTCCGTGGGCTTTGATCGGATCGTGTTTGGCCGGGTGGACTCGAAGCAGTTTGCCGTCTTGTGAGATCTCCACGGTGTCACCGACGACTCGGACTTCGACCTGCTCCCGACGGTGGCTGTTGCCGACCCGGTAGCTGACACCAGCGAAGCTGATACCACCTGACGAGTCGACCTTTCGCACCACTGGCTGGCCCACCGTGGGCGGTCGGACAGGTCTTGCTCGAGGTTGACGACGCCACACACCGGGTTCTGCTTCTGGTGGGTGTTGGCGGGCGTGGGTGGCGACCAGCACTCCCCGGTGGGTGATCTCGACCAGACCGTCTGTGGTGACGACCACGTCGACGGTTTCGCCGGCCAGCCACCGACCAACGTGATAGGAGAATGTGGCCAGGCTGATCCGACCACCCTGACCCACTTTTCGTGTGACCCGACGCGGCTCGGTGGCCACCACCTCCACCTCGAGCGCCTCAGGCTGGTCGTCGCCGATGACCACCTCGAGGGGTCGGCCACGGCCAGTTCGAAACGTCGAATCGGGGGAACACCGCCGATCCCCTGGTGAGGCCGGTCCGTGTTGTATTCGACCACCCAACCATCGATCGCCTTTTGCGCCTCCTCGAGTGATTCGAAGGTTCTGCCGGCGAGGAAGTCCTTCTTCAGGGTCTTGTGGAACCGTTCCACCTTTCCCGTAGTGGTCGGAGAGCGGGGCGCTGTCAGCAGATGTCTGATCCCGTTCTCACGGCAGATCCGATCAAACAACGCCTCACCTTTGCCGGGCCCGAACCGGCCAGTGAACACCTTCCCGTTATCGGTGAGGATCTGATCCGGGATCCCATGACGGGTCATCGCCTCCGCTAACGCATCACACACCGGGCGGGCCGTGGCCCTCCTGACAACCTTGGCGGAGATACAGAACCGAGAGTGGTCGTCGATACCGGTCACCACCTTCAACTCGACACCATCCACCAGAAACACCCCACCGGTGATGTCCATCTGCCACAACTCCATCGCCGTGTCCCGCTCCCAACGCCGGTAATCAGACCGACGTTTCCTCCGCTGCTGCGGGTCGACCAGCCGATGGCGGAGGAGAGCCCGATACACCGCCGAACGAGACGGCAACGGCACCACCCCCGCCTGGTCGATGTGATAGACGATCGTCCGAGGATCCCAGCTCGGATGAGCCCTCCGCATCTCCACGATCCGAGCCTCAACCTCGACAGGCATCTGATGCGGACACGACGCCGGCCTCGACGACCGGTCAACCAGCCCGGCCAAGCCCTGGTCGGCGTAACGGCGCAGCCACCCATGAACCGTCTGACGGGCCACCCCATACCGGCGGGCCACGTCCGTCACCGCCGCTCCGCCCAGCACTTCCAACACCGCCTGATAACGCTGCTCCACAACACCCAGCTCCACCAACAAGACCACGACCTCCTCGCATCATGCGAGAAGGATGGAACCAGGAGGTGTCACACACGTACCGGAGCCACTGTCGCCCAGGAACCGAAGCCGCGTCCCCAAACTGTCGCCCACCTACCGGAGCCACGGTGTCCATCATCTACCGAAACAGCACATCACGGTGCCTCGCAGCGACTGACGTCCCTCGCCCCTCAGCCGCCCCACAGGCTCGCGTTCATGCACTGTTTCCCCTGGTCAGAGGGTGTTGACCGCATCTTTCGCAACGAGGGGGTCGGGGGTTCAAATCCCCCCAGCTCCACTAGAACCCCAGGTCGGAGCCGTCTAGAGCCGACTCCCGATGGACCGATTCGGGCGTTAGTTGAGTCTCGCGCTCCACAGGGGGCCCACAGAATTCGGCCTGTGACCCCCTCGCTGGCTACGAGGTGCTTCGAACCTGAGGTCTTCGACCGTTCCCCTTCACTGGGCCTCCACATCTACGCCCCGTGCGGGGATGCGTCGACCAGCGCTGCTACGAGCTCGTAAAGATCGGCGTAGTGGGCGACATCCTCGTCACGGCGGCGGACGAGAAAGGTTTTGATACCGGCTGCCCGTGCACCGACGACGTCAGCGATGGGGTTGTCCCCGACCATCACCACGTCGGAGAGCACCAGGCCGCTTGTGGCCAGCCGGAAGATCTCAGGATGAGGCTTTTCGTAACCCACAGCCGCTGACGTGACGATGTCCTCGAAGTGGTTCGCCAGCCCGAGGTTGGTGACAAGCCGGGGCAACTCTGGTACATGGTTTGACACGATCACGTGGCGCCACCCATGGCTCGACAGCCTGGTCAGTGCATCTTCGGTGTCGTCGTAGATCACCCACGCAGCAGGGTCGAGGAACACCTCCCGGAAATTGGCCGTGAGCGCAATTACGTCATCGGTGCTCAGCCCCACGGACGTGAATGCCGCGGCGATGAGCCGGTTGATCTCCTCCCACCACGCTTCTGGGTCGTTTAGGTGCGGATGCGGCTGTTCGTGGCGGTGCCAAGGGAAGCCGTCGCGCAGCACTGGTCGGAAGTGATTCCGGTCGAAGTCGTGGCCAGGTGCGTAGCGGTCGAGGACGTCGACCATCGCCTGCGACCAGAGGCCGGGGCGGGTCGCCAGTGTTCCGTCGAAGTCCCAAAGAATTGTTGCCACTCGCTTCACAACGTTAGGGGTGCCGGTGAGATCACCTGCTTCACGGCCCACGGCGGACCTGCGCTGGCCAAAGATAAACGGATCTAGGTGGGGAATCTGCGTCATGGTGACCGTCAGCGAGTTCAGTTCCTCGCGAACCCCTGGGGTGCCGTCCATAGTGGAATACAGCGACCGTCGAAGGACATGAGAGTCAATAGTTGACATTCGATGTTCGATCATTTAGGTTCCGGCAGTAACCGGTTCTAGGAGAGACATGGACACCTTTGGGATGAGGATGTTGAGTGAGCGCACATCGACGAGGCCTGCCCGGGCTGTGTTTGGTGTGCTTTTGGCGTTGGGGCTCGTCTTTGCCACCGCTTGTGGTGGTAGTGGCTCTGCGGACGAGACGACGACTACTGCTGCGGCCGAGCAGACGACTGCTGCGGCTGAGACGACTACTGCTCCGGCGGCGATGACCTACGGCAAGTGTGAGATCTACACCGAGGCGAACCAGATCAGTCTGCAGACCTTGGAGGCCGACACGCTGATCGTGGGATACACCGCCATCGCTCCAGCCACCTACAACGGTGACACCGAAGAGACCGTCGACGACGGGTTCAACTACTGTCTCACCGCCAACATCGCCAATGCGGCGGGACTGCCCACCGTAAAACTGGAGAAAGTCGACTTCGCTCAGTTGATCGTCGCCCGTGAATCAGGCTTCGACATTGCCATCGACGACTTCTACATCAAGCCCGAACGAGTGGAGAAGGTCGACTTCTCCATCCCCTACGGCGCCTCCTGGAGTGGTGTGGTCGCCCGCGCCGAAGAGATTCCCACCCAAGACGAGTTCGAAGGTCTCAAGATGGGAGTGACCCTCGGCTCGGCGCAGCAAGTGCTCCTCGACGACGAGATCCACCCCACCGAGCAATACAACACCTACGACAACCCACCCGAAATGTTCGCCGCCCTGCAAGCCAAACAGATCGACGTCGCCCTGATAGACATGCCAGTCGCTCTCGCAGCCTCAGCCGCAAACGACGCGCTAGTTACAGTCGCCCAGATCAAAGCCGGCGGCGAAGTCGGAATCATCATGGAAAAGGACAGCCCCAACACCGACCAGGTCAACATCGTCGTACAAGAAATGCTCGACACCGGCGCCATCCACAACATGGAAGAGCGCTACTACTTCGACGCCTTCGGCGGCGTCGACCCAGAGACACTCCCACAATGGGGACCACTCTGGGACCAGCCCTAACAAATGAACACCCCGTCCAACTCGAAGACCACACCGGCCATCGAGACGGACCCCACCAACGGAGGCGCCACAACACTGGCGCCTCCGCCGCGCTCGCTGCCGCTGGCGATGGCCTCGGTGGTGCTCGTGGCTGCGATTTCGGCTGCATTCTGGGTGGCGCCGTTGCGGTCGCTCAATGCGACCGACATGACAGACAAGGCGCTGACGGCGTGGACCATCGTCATTGCCGTCCTCGCGGCTTTGACGACTTCGCTGTTAGTTCCGTCGCTGCATGCGGCCATCCTCTCGCTGCGCTCCCGGACGCTCGACGCTTCGGGTGAGATCGTCGCCGCCCGGCATGTGGCGGCCCGTGCGCGGGAGAAGGCGCAGCGTGCGCTCGGATTTGCACTGGCCGGCCTTGTCGTCCTGCTTCTGCTGCTCTTCCTGCTGACCAACAACGCGGCAATCATCGAGACGTTCTTCTCTTGGGATCAGATCAGCCGGAGCGCCAAAGAGGTAGCCCAGGCATTCTGGCTCAACGCGTGGATCGCAGTCGTGAGCGAGGTCTTCGTCCTTGTTCTCTCGCTGAGCCTTGCCCTCATCCGGGTCATCCCCAGCCGGGCTGTGAGGCCGCTCCGCTGGCTGGCCATCGCCTACATCGACATCTTCCGGGGGATACCGGTCATCATCCTCCTGTATCTGGTCGCATTTGGCATTCCTATTGCAGGGATCCCGGTCCTGAGTGATATCGCGACGGAGTGGCTGATCGTGCTGGGACTGACCATCTCCACGAGCGCCTACGTTGCCGAGGTGTTCCGATCCGCGATCGAGTCCGTGCACTGGAACCAGACAGCAGCTGCGATGTCACTCGGCTTCTCGACCCCGCAAACGTGGCGCTATGTAGTTGTCCCGCAGGCTACCCGGCGTGTCCTCCCGCCACTCTTGAGCTACTTCGTAGGCTTGCAGAAGGAGACGT
Organism: Acidimicrobiia bacterium; assembly: GCA_050050035.1. Taxonomy (GTDB): domain Bacteria; phylum Actinomycetota; class Acidimicrobiia; order Spongiisociales; family ZC4RG35; genus JANQRA01. The sequence goes on from JASFVB010000058.1 coordinate 10,656, forward strand.
CGCTTGTCCTTGTGGTTGGCGCGATAGACGCATTCGGCCAGGCAAAGATCTACGCAGGCAATTACTTCAACCTCTCTTCGGTCACAGTGGTCGCGATCGTCTTCGTCCTGGTCACGATTCCACAGTCACGATTGGTCGACCACATGATCGCCCGCCAGAACCGCCGGACAGGAGTGCGCCAAGCATGACCTCATTTCTCGAGATCGACGATGTCCACAAGCGCTTCGGTCAGAACGAGGTGTTGAAAGGCATCAGCCTCACTGTCGAGCGGCACCAGGTTGTGTGTCTGATCGGAGCTTCGGGCTCCGGCAAGTCGACGCTCCTGCGTTGCGTCAATGGGCTCGAGACGATCGACGAAGGCGAGATTCGCATCGAAGGGGATCCGGTATCTGGGCCAGGAGTCGACTACGTTCGGCTGAGGCGCGAGATTGGGCTCGTCTTCCAGAGCTACAACCTCTTCCCCCACATGAGCGTGTTGCGAAACGTGACGCTCGCTCCCACGGTGATCGGTGGTGTCGACCGCGAGCCAGCTCGGGAACTTGCCCTGCGCCTCCTCCGACGTGTCGGGCTCGAGGACAAGGCAGAGGCGTATCCCGATCAGCTCAGTGGAGGGCAGCAACAGCGTGTGGCAATCGCCCGCGCTATGGCCATCGACCCCAAACTCCTGCTGCTGGATGAGATCACGTCGGCGCTCGACCCGGAGTTGGTCAACGAGGTTCTCCTATTGGTGCGAGACCTGGCCGAACAGGGGATGACGATGATACTGGCGACGCACGAAATGGGCTTCGCCCGTCTCGTGGCGACGACCGTGTGCTATCTCCACGACGGCCAGATTCTGGAGATGGGGCCTCCAGAGCAGGTTTTCGAAGCGCCGCGCGAGAGGAGAACGCAAGAGTTCCTCCGCAATGTGCTTGAAGCCGGGAACGTCAAGTAAACCGACGCGAATCGAGGGCGGCATCAACAGCACCTCGTCCTGCCTCCGATGGGCGTCAAGCCGCGTCTCGATGAGGGGGGCGACTACTCCGAGGCTCGACGATATGGCCGAAAGAAGGCCGTCACGTCCTCAGCCAGCAGGCCAGGCTCCTCCAGCGCGGCGAAGTGGCCGCCACGTGACATCACAGTCCAGCGCTCGATGTTGAAGGCCTGTTCTGCAAGTTCACGTGGTGGGTGCCGGGTCTCCCGCGGGAACGAGACGTAGCCGGTCGGCACATTCACGCGCTCGGTCGGAAGCGGCCACGGCTCGTGGCGGATGGCGTAGTACGGCCAGAACGACGAATTGATCGCGCCGGTCGCCCAGTAGAGCATGATGTTCGTCAGCAGCGAGTCTCGGTCTATGGAACGTTCGAGATCGCCGTCGTTGTCGGTGAAGCTGTGGAACTTCTCGACGATCCATGCCGCCAGGCCTGCCGGGGAGTCGGTCAGCGCATACGCCAGGGTTTGTGGTTTGGTGCCCTGTATCGCGTGATAGCCGATTTCTTCCGTTTGCCAGTGGCGCAACTCCTCGCGATAGGCGCGTTCCGCGTCAGATGGTTCCCCTTCGGACTTGATGTCCGGGTGCAGAGGGAGGAAGTTCAGGTGGATGCCGAGCAGCTTGTCGGCGTGCACAGCCCCCAGTCGCGAGACTACGTACCCGCCCCAATCGCCACCTTGTGCCGCAAAGCGCGGGTAGTCGAGTACTTCGGTCATCAGCATCGCAAACACATCCGCCATACGCGTTAGGTCGTAACGCTGTTGACCCGGCTCGAATGAGAGTGTGAACCCGGGCAGGGAGGGCGCAATCACTGTGAAGGCGTCCGCAGGGTCGCCTCCGAACGCCGCCGGATCCGTCAGCCGTGGGATCAGATCATGAAACTCCCACACCGACCCCGGCCAACCGTGAACGAGCAACAGCGGGAGCGGGTCTGGGCCAACACCGCTTTGATGGATGAAATGAAGGTCGATGCCGTCAATCCCCACGCGGAACTGGTCG
>JASFVB010000059.1:0-12488 GCA_050050035.1 Acidimicrobiia bacterium
GGCGTCGCGGGCGATCATCGTCACGAGCGGCATGGGGAGACGGGACCTGATGCGTCCGGTCAGCTCGTTTACCGATGGGAGATCCCGTAAGGCGTCCTGGGGCACGGAGAGGAGTTTGCCAGATCCGTTTCTTAGGATGCCCTGGTGCCCGTTCCCGCCCCTGCCTCCACAGTGATGCTCCTTCGTGAAGGAGGGGATCCGTTTCAAGTGCTGATGGTCGAGCGCAACCCCCGGGGGATGTTCGGAAGCATCTTCGTCTTCCCCGGGGGGCGCGTGGAACGAGAGGACGTGCCCGAGGGTCTCGACTTGGGTGATGATGACTCACACCGGTTCGCCGCCATTCGCGAGCTCGCCGAGGAAACCGGCATCCTGCTGACCATCGCCGGGGCAGTCACGCCGGCCGTGGCAACTGGAGAGAAGCCGGCGACGGGCTCCCTGGAGCTCGTGTCCCGCTGGGTGACGCCCGAGTTTGCACCCAGCCGGTATGACACCAGGTTCTACCTGGCTACGTGTGATGATGAGCCCGACGTGCTGATCGATGAGACGGAGCTGGTGGGACACCTCTGGCTCACACCGGGAGAGGCATTGGGCCGTCACGAGCGGGGCCAAGCGCCCATGGTGCTCCCGACGGTCGCCCACTTGCGATGGCTGGCGCGCCGCACGTCCATCGAGGATGCTTTCGAGTCGGCGCGTGGCGCCGATGGGCGGACACTCATTCGGCCGACACGGGTCGACGACGGCTCGATCATCCCGATCCATCTTCCTGCGGAGCCCAAGTGAGAATCGAGAGAGTCCTCGCCAACAATCCCGGCCCCTTCACCGGGCCGGGAACCAACACGTGGATCCTCGATGACGGGAAGGGCTCGGTCGTAGTCATAGACCCGGGACCGGTCGACAGCAAGCATTCCAAGGCCGTACTGGAGAAGCTGGGGAGACGGAGCCTGGTTGCCGTGCTGGTCACTCACACTCACCCGGATCATGCCCCGTTGGCCAATCCGATGGCCAGGGACGTGGGAGTGCCTGCCGTGGGTCACGCCCCGGGCCCACAGTTCGATCCCGATGTGCGGTTGCTCGATGGCGCCGAATTCGAGGTCGGAGAGGCGTTGATCCGGGTCATCCACACACCGGGGCACGCCGACGACCACCTCTGCTTTCGCGTCGGCAACGCCGTGTTCACGGGTGACCACATCATGGGAGGGTCATCGGTGATGGTGGAGAAGCTGGGCTCTTATCTCGCCTCACTGGAGAAGCTGAGGGAAACCGGCATCGAGCGGCTCCTCCCAGGGCATGGCGACGAGATGGATAAGCCCGACGAGGTCATCGACTGGTACATCGCCCACCGAATGCAGCGTCACGAGCAGATCTTGACCGCCATCGCGGGAGGCGCCCACGTCGTCGAAGACATCGTCGCAGTCGTGTACGCCGACGTGGACCCATCTCTTCACCCGCTTGCAGCCAGGTCCGTGGGCGCCCACCTCACGTTGCTCACCGATCAGGGACGGATAGCCTGGGAAGGCGACCAGGTGGTCGCTCTCCCCACATGAAATCGACTGGTCGCATTCTCGGTGGTCTGCTCGTCGTGGCGTTGGCGGTGCCCGCGTTGGCCCAAGTCACGGATGAGGACGTCGACCGTGCCCGCGCCGAGGTGAATCGGCTGACAGAGGAGTCCGCCGAATTGGGTGAGGCGGTGATACAGGCGTACGGGCGTCAGGCGGCTCTCGATGACGAGATCGCCGACTTGAAGTCGTCGATCGACTTTGCGCGCATCACCATTGCCGAGACCGAGGAACGCCTGGAGGACGTTGCCGTTGAGCTCTACATGGGCTCGGCCAGCGGGGTCTCGTTCTCGATTCTCTTCACGGTGAGCGATGAGGCATATCCGGCGGGCCTGGAGTACCTGCACGAGGTGAGTGGTGTCGACGAGAGTGTCGTGCGCCAGCTGAGGATTCTCCGAGACGAGCTCGACCGCCAAACCGAGCGTCTTGGCGAGGCGCTGGACGAGCAGGTCGTTCTCACGGTCGAGCTCGAGGAGATGGCCGGCGACCTCCAGGAGGATCTCGTCGCGGCCCAGCAGCTCTATGACGATCTCGTGGAGCAACAACGCCGCGAGGAAGAGGAGCGGCGACGCCGCGAAGAGGAGGAGCGGCGACGCCGGGAGGCCGAAGAGGCCGCTCGAGCAGCCACGTCGACGACGTCGGGAGCGAGTGATGCGACTACGTCCACGACGATCGACTCGACCACCACGTCGACGACACCGGCGGTGCCCGAGGGTCAGGGCGTTTGCCCCGTCGCCGGGGCCGTGTCGTTCACCGATTCCTGGGGAGCGCCACGGTCCGGTGGGCGTCGGCACAAAGGGGTCGACATGATCGCGGCCAGGGGCACACCCCTCGTTGCGGTCTACTCAGGGACGATCCACAGGACCTCCAACTCGACCCTGGGTGGGCTGTCGGTCTACTTCACGTCGGATGCCGGCGACCTGTACTACTACGCCCATCTCGACGGTTTCGGAGACATCTCGCGCGGACAGCACGTCCCGGCAGGGTATGTGATCGGCTACGTCGGCTCGACCGGCAACGCACCCGACTATCTGCCCCATCTCCACTGGGAGTATCACCCCGGTGGTGGGGCGGCAGTGAATCCCTATCCGTTGGCGAGAGAGCTCTGCGGATAGACCCAGGACGCGAGAAGGGGACCCTCTCGGGTCCCTTCTCGTGGAGCCTCCCTTGATTCCCCCAACTCCCAGCGCCCTAGCTAGTGGCACGTTCACACGTGATTGTCGTCACGGAGAGTGAACACTCAATGACTGTTCGTGAGATCCCCACCTGGACTAGTCACTTCTGTGGACAAGACTTTGCGCGACATCGGGGGCACCTGTTGGTTATGGTCGCTGGGCTCGACGATCGACAGGAGGAGCACCCTCGATGACCACGCCAGAACCGCCGGCGCCACAACAGCCGGCCGTCCCATCACCTCTCGCCGACTGGGGGACACGTGCGCTTGGGTTTCTCATCGACTGGGCACCCATCTTCATACTGAACTTGATCTTCTACCGGGTGACGTTCATTGGCCTGCTCATATGGCTGGTCAGCATTGCCTACATCGCATACCTGGGGCATCTCGACGGTCTCACCGGGCAGACGCCGGGCAAGGCGATGATGGGGATCAAGGTGGTGAACACCCAGGGTGAGCTGATCGGGAGCGGATCGGGGATCGGGCGGAAGTTCGCCCACATCCTCGATGGTCTGATCTGTGGCCTCGGCTGGCTCCTGCCCCTGGTCGACGCCAAGCGGCAGACCCTCGCCGACAAGGTGATGACGACCTATGTCGTCACCGGCGCAGAGAAGAAGCCGTTCTCCATCGATCTCTGGACCGCCCCGAAGGCCTAGGCCGCCCCATCCTCCAGGTCGGAGATCAGCTTGGCGATCCTGCCGGTGCAGGTCTCCATGGCCGCGGGTGGGACCACGGCCGTGACGGTCTCCACCATCATCGACAGGGCGTCCGCGGCCTCGCCCGACCCGGCCAGCACGACCGGTTGACCGCTGTCACCACCGGCCACGACCGCGGGGTCGAGGGGAATGCTCGCCAGGAGGTCTACGCCGAGCTCATTGGCCAGGTCGGCTCCGCCACCTGAGCCGAACACGTCGCCGGACATGTTCTCGATGACACCCACGACGGGCATGTGGGACCGTCGGGCCATGTCGGCAACTCGTGTCGCCACTCGCTGAGCCGCGCTCTGCGGGGTGGTGACGACGACCATCTCGGCTTGGGGGAGCATGCGGGTCAGTGCCATCTGGACGTCCCCGGTCCCGGGGGGCATGTCGAGCACGAGGTAGTCGAGGTCGCCCCAGGCGACCTGCTTGAGGAATTGCTCCAGGGCCTTGGACAACATGAGACCCCGCCACATCAAAGCGGTCTCCTCCGAGTCGACGATCAACCCGGTCGAGACAACACGCACACCGTGGGCCGTCACGGGCTCGATCAGCTTGGTGTCGGCGTCGGCCTCGAGCTTGGTGTCGGCGCCGATCATGCGAGGGATGGAGAAGCCCCAGATGTCCGCGTCGAGAAGACCGACGGCGAAACCATTGGCGGCGAGGCCGGCGGCGAGATTGACAGACACGGAGGACTTGCCGACGCCACCCTTTCCCGACGCGACCGTGATGACGCGAGTCGTCGGTGAGACCTGTGTCGGCTCGGCATTCTCCCGTGCCTTCCTTCTCGCCACGGACATCAGCTCGGCCCTTTGTCTCTTGGTCATGGCTGTGGTGCGCACTTCCACGGCACCGACCCCTGGCATGGCTTCGACGCGGCGGAGGACATCACCTTCGATCTGGGACCGGAGCGGGCACTCTGCGATGGTCAGTGCCAGACCGATGCCGACCTTCGGCCCGTCGATAGAGACGTCGGTGACCATCCCCAGCTCGACGACGTTGCCCCCCAGCTCGGGATCGCGGACCCCTTCCAAGGTCTTCATCACTGTGGCCTGTGTCAACGGGGACATGAAATGAAGGCTAATTAACACTATGGCAATAGGGGAATGGTCAGAATCGCGTGAGGCGTTATGATGGACAGGACGCAGGTAGGAGCCAATGACCCAGATTCTCTCCATAAAGTCGACGAGACCGCAGAAGACGGTGACTCTGACGGATTCCGCCGTCACCAAGGTGCGCGAGCTCATCTCCGCCGAGGACGAGGCCGGTCTTGCCTTGCGAATGGCCGTGCGGCCCGGTGGATGCTCCGGATTCTCCTATGAGATGTACTTCGACTCCGAGATCGACGACGCCGACATCGTCGAGGAGTTCGAGGACGTGCGTGTCCTCGTCGATCCACAGAGCGCCGACATGGTCAGGGGCTCGACTCTCGACTACAAAGAAGGCCTGATGGGCGCCGGCTTCGCGATCGACAACCCGAATGTGACCCGCAGCTGTGGCTGCGGCAACTCTTTCAGCTGAACCCCCTGGTGGGCTTGCAGCAGAGACCCGGCCTCAGGGCCGGGTCTCTTGCGTTTTGGGGTACTCTCGAATCGCTGAGAGACAGGAGACTCGAGCTTGCCAAAGACCGTCCCTGAGACACCTTCCGCACCTCGTTCGCTGGCCCCGTACTCACCGGCCACCGAAGCGGCCGGGCTCGTCTTCCTCTCGGGCCAGGTCGGTCTGGACCCCGCGACCGGGGAACGCGCTCCCGACGAGGTCACCGCACAAGCCCACCAGGTCATGAGGAACATCGGGAGTCTCCTCGGTGATCTCGGTCTCGGCTACGCGGACATCGTCAAGACGACGATCTTCCTGGCCGACATCGACGACTACGGCGCGGTCAACGATGTCTATCAGTCCTACTTCGCCGACGAGTACCCGGCCCGCTCAGCTGTGCAGGCTGGTGCGCTTCCGGCAGCATTCCTGGTCGAGATAGAGGTGGTGGCTGCGAGATGAGACAAGACGAGGTGCTTCAGGTTCTGGGAATCGGGGAACGCAACTCGGGTGTGTTCGCTGGTGAGTGGGTCGAGGCATCCGGGGAGACCATCGATGTGATCAACCCGGCCACAGCGTCCCCAATCGCCGAGGTGTCGATGGCCTCGTCCGCCGACTACGAACGGGTCGTCGAGTCATCGGTCGTGACCTTCGAGCGTTGGCGATCACTCCCGGCACCGCGGAGAGGTGAGTTCGTCCGCGAGCTCGGGAACGCGCTGCGTGACAACATTGATGCACTTGGCGCCCTCGTCACGCTGGAGACCGGGAAGATTCGCGCCGAAGGCGTCGGAGAAGTCCAGGAGATGATCGACATCTGTGACTTCGCCGTCGGGCTCTCCCGACAGCTCTACGGCGCGACGATGGCCTCGGAGCGTCCCAGCCACCGGATGTATGAGCACTGGCACCCCCTGGGCCCGGTCGGTGTGATCTCTGCGTTCAACTTTCCCGTCGCCGTCTGGTCGTGGAACGCCGCCATCTCTGCGGTCTGTGGCGATACCGTCCTATGGAAGCCGTCGGAGATGAGCCCACTGACCGCGATCGCTGTGACCAACATCGCTCGAGGGGTGCTCGCAGGCTCCGGATTCGAGGGTTTGTTCAACCTCGCGGTGGGAGACGGCGAGACCGTGGGCTCCGCGATGACTGCTGACCCCCGCCTCCCCTTGATCTCGGCGACCGGCTCGTGTGCGATGGGGCGCATCGTCGGCCCGGCCGTGGCCAGGCGCATGGGCCGGAGCATTCTCGAGCTGGGTGGCAACAACGCCGCAATCGTCATGGACGACGCCGACATCGAGCTGACGGTTCGTGGGGTGCTCTTCGCTGCGGTGGGCACGGCCGGACAGCGTTGCACCACTCTGCGCCGGCTCATCGTGCATCGCGCCGTCTCCGACAAGGTGGTCAGTCGTCTCGCCGCCGCATACGACCAAGTGAAGATCGGTGATCCCTCCGACGACGAAACACTGATGGGCCCTGTGGTCTCCGAGGATGCTGTGGATCAGATGATGACCAGCATCGAGATCGCCAGGTCCCAGGGGGGAGAGGTCGTTACTGGCGGGCAGCGGCTGGACCGCCCCGGCTACTACGTGGAGCCGACCATCGTCAAGGTGCCCAAAGGTGCTTCGGTCACCGAGCAGGAGACCTTCGCCCCGATCCTGTGGGTGATCGAGTTCGACACCCTCGACGAGGCGATCGAGATACACAACGGGGTGACCCAGGGTCTGTCCTCGGCCATCTTCACCGACTCGCTGCGAAACGCGGAGCGCTTCCTGAGTGCCACCGGGTCGGATTGCGGCATAGCCAACGTCAACATCGGGACCTCCGGCGCCGAGATCGGCGGCGCCTTCGGCGGTGAGAAGGAGACCGGTGGGGGGCGTGAGGCCGGGTCCGATGCGTGGAAGGCCTACATGCGACGGCAGACGACCACGATCAACTGGGGTGAGGAGCTGCCGCTCGCCCAGGGGATCGAGTTCGGCTGAAGTGGACGCCACCACCTGGGATGAGCGCTACCGGGCCAGGGAGATGCTGTGGTCACGGGGGCCCAACGTCTTCGTCGAGAGCCGTCTGGCCGATCGCGAGCCGGGAGTCGGCCTCGACCTGGCCTCGGGTGAGGGTCGCAATGCCATCTGGCTCGCCGAACGTGGTTGGGACATGACAGCCGTCGACTTCTCGAGCGTCGCCGTCGAACGCGGGCGGAAGATGTCCGACCAGGTGGAGTTCATCGTTGCCGACGTGTTCGAGTGGGAGCCTGACCGCGTTTCTCGATCACCCAGTGCTGAGGCCCAGGGCGCCAGCCGCGGCGGAGTTGACGAAGGCAACTCCAACCTCTCGAGCGAAAGCTCGAGAGGCGACGAAGGCAACTCCAACCTCTCGAGCGAAGGTACGAGAGGCTTCGATCTGGTGTTGATCGCATATCTCCACGTCGACGCCGACCGCTTGCGGAACCTGATCGAGAAGACCGGCGGCTGGCTTCGCCCGGGTGGGGAGTTGTTTCTCGTCGGTCATGACGTCTCCAACATCGCAGAAGGCGTCGGAGGCCCTCAGGTTCCCGAAGTCCTGTGGGAGGTCGATCCGATCCTCGAATGGATCCGCGGGCTGGAGCTTGTGGAGGGTGGTGTCGTGGACCGTCCGGTCGAGGTCGATGGGGACGTCCGCTACGCCCGTGACACCCTGATCAGGGCGAGGGCGCCGGCCACGGTTTCGTAATCGGAAACGCCTCCTCTGAGGGGCCGTGCGTTTGCAGGTGGACCACCCTCTCGTAGGCCTCGCCCACGGCGGGGATGGTCCCGGCCGGAATCCACCATGCCACGCTGGTCGGTGCCTCCATCCTCTCGAACCACTCCCGTCGTCTTCGTAGATACGCCACGTGGCCCGACCGGTTGACGAAGTGCTGCAGCGACTCGACGTCTTCCCAGATCGAGTAATTGATGATCAGCAGGGGGTCGTCATTGCCGGGTATGTCGACGTAGCTGGAGGATTGCCCGTCGTCGTCGGTGAGACGCCACACGAACCCTGGACTGGCCTCGGCGATGGCGTTGATTGGCTCCAGGGCGGCGACGAACTCGGCCATCTCCGGATCTTCCAGCGGTTTCAGCGCACGGCCGATGTTGCACTGGGCGATGTGATGGGACATCGAGCTCACACCGTCGCGAGTGCCTGGTCCAACGTGGCGATGAGGTCCTCTGTGTCCTCGAGACCGACCGACAGGCGAACGAGGCCATCGGTGATCCCCGCGGCCACACGCTCATCAGGGGGCACGGCGGCATGGGTCATCGTCACCGGGTGGGTGATAAGCGACTCGACGGAGCCGAGGTTCTCTGCGAGGCTCCACAGCTCGATCGAGTCCATGAGACTCCGACCTGCCTCGTAGCCACCCTTGACCTCGAAACAGACCATGGCACCGAATCCGGAGGCCTGGGTGCGGGACAATTCGTGCTGGGGGTGGCTGGCGAGACCGGGGTAGTTGACGTAGTCGACCTTGGAGTGGGTGCTGAGAAACTCGGCGATGGCCTGCGCGCTGGCCGATTGGCTGTCCATGCGGACACTGAGCGTCTTGACGCCCTGAAGTGTCAGCCAGGCAACCATCGGTGACATGACGAGGCCTGCCGAGATCCGGGCGAAGCCGATGCGCTCGTGGAGGTCTGCGTCGTTGACGACCACTGCGCCGCCCAACGTCGCGTTGTGCCCGTCGAGGAACTTGGTGGTGGAGTGAATGACGACGTCGGCGCCCAACTCGAACGGGCGCTGGAAGTAGGGGGTGAGAAACGTGTTGTCGGTCACGTGCAAGAGCCCGTTGTCGGCACAGATCGCAGACACGGCGGCGAGGTCCGTCACCTTGAGCGTCGGGTTGGCCGGTGACTCGGTGAACACCAGTCGCGTCTCGGGCCGGATCGCTTGGCTCACGTTGTCGACCACCGACGAGTCGACGAAGGTCGCATCGACACCGAACCGACTGAGGAACTGATCGACAAAACGGTAGGTCCCTCCGTATACGGCATCACCGACGACGATGTGATCTCCGGTCTCCAGAAAAGCGAGAAACACCGCAACGGTGGCCGCCATGCCCGACGAGTAAGCGGTGGTATCGAGCCCACCCTCCAGGGCCGTGAGCTTCTCCTCGAGCGCGCGCACCGTCGGGTTGCCACCACGGGTGTAGGAGTAGCCCTTCTCCATGTAGGCCTCGACCGACTCCTGGACGAATGTGGTGCTCTGATGTATCGGGGTGAGGATGGCCCCGGTCACCGGGTCGGGGCGTACCCCGGCGCGTACCTGTTTGGTGCGAAAACCCATGGGGACGATTGTGCCACGGGCGGGAAGGGGGGCAAGCGTGTGCAGTTGGGTGGAGAATCTCCACCCAACTGCACACGCTCACAACGTCGACCTGCGTTTCCCGGCTGCGAGAAGGGTTCTGAGACATGACTCGGGCTCGTAGCGGAGGCTTTTCCAGGTGAATCGGACCACAGCCAGACCCGAGGCCACCGCTGAATTGTCCCGCTCGCGGTCGACTTCGAAGTCGGCCTTGCGGGTATGCCAGCGTCTCCCGTCTCCTTCGACGATCAGCGACCACTCGTCGATGTACGCATCGACCGTCGCCGTCATCGTCGGGTAGACGATCGGAAGCTGTCGTGTGTGTGGCGGCAATTTGGGATGGTCGAGCACAACGAACAGCAAGCGTTCGAGCTCACTCGTCGGCGGCTGGTACGCGTCGGCAGCACGCGCCGCCACGATGGCCTTCAGCGCGCGTAGCCCCGGCTGGCGAGCGAATGCCAAGCGCTCGAGGATCGGGTCGAAGTCCGCGATGTGCAGAAGGTCCCGGGCGAGCCCGTCATCCACGAACTGCTCGATCTTGGCGAACGGCCAGCGCATGGACAGGGTGAGTGCGGTCTCGGCCGGGGACGTGCAATCGAGCCGCCCGACGATCCGGCGATCGACACGATCGAAATGCCTCGACCTGATGACCCGTGCGATGTCGGATCGCCCGTTGCCGGTGAACGGCATCATGATCTCCGGCCGCCCCCTTCGGATTCCAGCGAAACCGAGGAGGTGCGCTGCCGACAACCCGGCCACCAGTGAGCCCGGATGGCCGAGAATGGCCGCGTAGAGCCGACGCTCCCAGGTTGGGAGCGAAGTCGACGGGGTGTAGATCCCTGATGCGAGCGGTATCCAAGATCCAGAGGCGAGACGTGAGTGGATTTGGTTCGGTGTGACCCCTAGCTCCAGGAGCTGGTGTCGGCTGATCGTGCCGTGCTGGCGGCGGATGAGTCGTTCGATGACTCCACGGTCGACCATCCCCCAACCCTTAGCCGACCCCGATCTCGTTTGGAACCCCCTCGAGCGTGTGCAGATGGGTGGGATTTCCCCACCCATCTGCACACGCTCAGAACGTCAACCCCAGCGGTAGCCGACCGAGCGGACGGTGGTGATCCAGGAGGCGCGCTCCTCACCCAGCTTCGCCCGCAACCGTCTGACATGGACGTCGACGGTGCGGGCCCCCCCGTAATACTCGTAGCCCCAGACTTTCGACAGCAGCTGCTCCCGTGACCAGACCCGAACCGGGTTCTCCACCAGGAAACGCAGCAGCTCGTACTCCATGTAGGTGAGGTCCATGGGGGAGCCGGCCAGTGTCGCCTGGTAGTTGAGGGGATTCAGCTCGAGGTCCTTGAAGACCAGCAACTCGTCACCCGGTTCCTGGCGGACCATTCGCCGAACCCTGATCCGAAGCTCGACCGGGTCGATCGGGGCGACGACGAACTCTGCCGATGCGCCGCTGCTGTCGATCAGGGCGAGATGCTCCGGTAGCGCCACGAGCATCACCGGCATGGCAAACGACTCCTCGATGCGGGCCACCTCACGCAACTGCCGGAGGACACCGTCGCCCAGCTCCACGACCAAGACGTCGGCATCCCTTATCGAGGTGTTCTCCGCACCCAGCTCGGTGATGGAAGTGACACTCAGCCCGGCGAGGGCCAGGCCATCAGTCAGAGTCTCGGAGCAGTCCTCGGGATGAACCGCCGCGATCACAGGATCGGCAGATAAGTGTCCAGCTCGAAGTGGGAGACATGGTGCTGGTACCGCTCCCACTCGGCCCGCTTGTTGCGCAGGAACCAGTTGAAGACGTGCTCACCCAATGCCTCGGCTACGAGATCGGAGGTTTCCATCAGGTCGAGGGCCTCGGCCATGGTGTCGGGGAGTCGTTTGGCCCCGACCGCGGCCCGCTCGGCGTTGGTCATCAGATGGACATTCGCGGCGATCTCGGGCGGTAGCTCGTAGCCCTCCCTGATCCCGGCGAGGCCGGCGGCGAGGATGACCGACAGGGCCAGGTACGGGTTGCACGCCGCGTCGGCGGCGCGGTACTCCACTCTGACAGAAGACGGCTTGCCCTTCTTGACCGACGGCACGCGGACGAGGGCCGATTGGTTGTTGCGGGCCCACGACATGTACACGGGTGCGTCGAAGCCGCCAACGAGTCTCTTGTAGGAGTTGACCCATTGATTGGTGACGGCGGTCATCTCGGCGGCGTGTCTGAGCAACCCCGCGATGAAGGCCTTGGCGACCTTGGACAGCCCTCCCTGAGTTCCCGGCTCGTGAAAGGCGTTGGTGTCCCCCTCGAAGAGGGAGAGATGGAGATGCATGCCGGAGCCGTCGTGATTCTCCAGCGGCTTGGGCATGAACGTCGCGTAGATCCCTGACTGGAGCGCCACCTCCTTGACGGTGAGGCGAGACGTCATGATGTTGTCGGCCATGGTCAGCGCATCGGTGTAGCGGGCGATGATCTCGTGCTGACTAGGCGCCACCTCGTGATGGGAGTGCTCGATGGGTATGCCCAGTTGCTCCAGGGCATTGATCGTCTTGCGGCGGTACTCCTGGGCGACATCGAGTGGGGTGAGGTCGAAATACCCGCCATGGTCGAGGACCCTGGGCACCGGCCCGCTGTCCTCGAAGTAGAAGAACTCGAGCTCGGGAGCTGTGAAGAAGGTGTACCCCAACTCCGAGGCGCTCTCCAGATTCCGCTTGAGAACGGTTCGGGGGTCGCCGTCGAAAGACTCATTGTCGGGCGTGTAGATGTCGCAGAACATCCGTGCGACCTGCTGCTCGGTGCGCCAGGGAAGGACAGCGAACGTCGTCGGGTCCGGTTTGGCCAGCATGTCGGCTTCCTGGATGCGGGCGTAACCGTCGATGGCCGAGCCGTCGAACGTCATGCCTTCGTCGAATGCGACCTCCAACTCCGCCGGGCTGATGGCCACTGACTTGAGGAAGCCGAGGACGTCGGTGAACCAGAGACGGATGAAGCGGATACCTCGCTCCTCGACCGTCCGCATCACATAGTCGGACTGTTTACTCATGAGTCACCCCCATTGTGCCCCGAGTTCCCCCCGGGCCGCCAGTCCCAAGTGCCAGGTTGGCAGCACCAAGCGAGGCGAGGGAAACGAACTCCGCCTGCTACGCGGTGCGACGACGCTCGGCGAGCCACTTCCGGCGAAGTGACTTGCGCTCTTTCTCGGACGTGCCGCCCCACACCCCGGACCGCTG
>JASFVB010000060.1:0-12486 GCA_050050035.1 Acidimicrobiia bacterium
CGACATGCGCGCCGGCTCCGGCGAGAGCGGCGGTGAGGGTGCCGGTGCCCGCCCCGACCTCCACGACCCTCGAACCGGCGCCAACTTCGGCGATCTCGACGATTCTCCTGGTGATGTTGGCGTCGGCCAGGAAGTGCTGACCCAGGTGGTGGCTGGGCCGGACCCCATGTCGGGACAGCAGATCTGCTATTTCGGAGCGGGTCTGTGCCCTCACCTGCCGAACACCTGTGATGCGTTGGAGGAAGTCACTTTCGCCACCTCGGAGACATCCATTTCCCAGACCTCGGCCAGCGCCCTCCCCACGTGCGCGACCCAGGCCGGCTCGTTCCGCTCCCCTCGATGGGGTGGAGGGGCGAGGTACGGCGTGTCTGTCTCGACGAGCGCACGATCGGGCGGTACGAGAGCGGCACCGAGCCTCACGGTATCCCCGGTTTCGAACGCGAGCGGGCCGGCGTATGAGAACGTCACTCCCAGATCGAGAAAGCGCTTGGTCCATCGCGTCCCGCCCGTCCAACAGTGCAAAACGACCGACGAACCGGCTCCCGTGTCCTCGATCACCCGATAGACGTCGGAGAAGGCATCGCGACAGTGCACGATCACCGGCTTGCCCAGACCCTCGGCGATTTCGATGTGGCCTCGCAGCGCAGTCTCCTGGGCGGATCGTGGGGAGAGATCGCGGTAGTAGTCGAGCCCCGTCTCACCGAGGGCGCAGACCTGTGGTGCGAGCTCCTCTATCACCGGACGCTGCTCATGCCAGGAGTCGGCTTCGTGAGGATGTAGCCCCGCCGTCGGCAGCACCCGACCGGGAAACTGTCGGGAAAGGGCTACAGATGCCTCGGAACTCGCCGCGTCGACCCCCGGGGCCACGATCCAATCGACATCGGCCGCACGGTCGAGCAGCTCGGCCGGGGGGCGGCCATCCAGCTGCAGATGGCAGTGAGTGTCGACCCATCCCATGATGTGTCACGGTACTGGGCACAGCCACGCCGATCATCGGTAGGCTCGCATCGTGGACTCTGGGATCGCCCGCAAGATCGACGACCTCGGGCGGATCGTCATCCCCGCCGAGACCCGGCGGATGTTCAACATCCGCGAGGGGGACCATCTCTTCATCGCCGTCGAGGAAGGCAACATCGTGTTGCGCAAGATGACGGACTCGTGCACCTTCTGTGGGAGTGACCATCAGGTCTCTCAGTTCAAGGGCAGGGGGATATGCGCAGGTTGCAGGACCCAGCTGACCTCTGACCTCTGACGTCTATCCGAAGATCAGGGCCGATCGGTGATCAGGGCTTCGTAGATCTCACGACGTGAGACACCGGTAGCGTCTGCCACACGTCGTGCCGTTTCCCTCACGCTCATGCCCCCGGCCACGAGCTCACGTGCCTCCTCGACGGCATCCTCGAGCGACGCCGGGGGCGATTCCGCGGGGCCCAACACCACGGTCACCTCACCCTTCGCCTCGCCGGGCCAGTGCTCCACTGCCGAATCGAGCCTGCCCACCCAGCACTCCTCATGCAGCTTGGTGAGCTCTCGCATCACGGCAACCTCCCGGTCGTCGCCGCAGACGCGTTCGAGATCGGCCAGGTCGCCCGATAGTCGTTTCGGGCTGGCGAAGAGCACGACCGGGCTTCGCTCACTCGCTATTGCGGCGAGTCGCTTGGAACGGGCGTCCCCGCGTCGAGGCAGGAATCCCTCGAACACGAACCGGTCGCCGCCGAATCCTGACAATGCCATCGCCGTCGTGACCGCCGAGGGGCCGGGGACGACGCTGACCGCGAGACCGGCCTCACGGACGGCACGGACCGCGGCCGCACCCGGATCGGACACCGTGGGCATGCCGGCGTCGGAGACCAGGGCGACGGTCTCACCGGCACGCACCGACTCGACGACCTGGGCTGTCCTCGCTGCCTCGTTTCCTGAGAACAGTGACACCAACGGGGCCGAGATGACCAGGTGACGGAGGAGCTTGGCAGTCCGTCTCGTGTCCTCGGCGAAGATCACATCGGCAGAAGCCAACGTGTTTCGCAACCGCTCAGACACATCACCGAGATTGCCGATCGGTGTCGCGCAGACGACGAGTCGACCATGAGGCACGGTTCAGAAGCTAACCGCCGGGCTCAGCCGAGGCCCACCGCCATTCTGATGTTCTCTCCCACCTCCGGCACGTCGGCCGCGATGAAGTAGACGAGTCCGTCGAGTTGCTCGACCCATACGAATCGATCCTCGGGAAAGTCCTCCATCGCAAAGCCGAGAAGCGCTTCCTCGAGCTCCCGCTCGTCGGACGCGGTGTCCCCGTCGAAGACGATGAGAAGTGCGGCGTTCTGCCCGTCGAACCACTGGTGGTACGAATCGCCACCCCATCCATCCACGGCCTCGGCCAGCCCGGCAATGCCGGATCCCTGGTTCAGCATGATCCGAAAGCCCTCCTCGCCCCACACCGATGTCCGCTCCAGCTCGTAACCGGGAACCGAGACGTCAGGTATCGTCACCGCGACCGGAAGATCGACCCCGTAGTCGATCGGCGTGATGACCTGCTCCGACGATCCGGGCAGCTCGGCGAGTGTCGTGTAGGCGTCATTCACGGCCGCCCAGCCCCCACCGACGAACAACTCCTGCACGAAGGCCAGACCCGTGTCGTAGGGGAAGAGAAGGGACTCGCGGAGAAACCTCGGAGTCGAGTTCAGAGAGGTGCTGTCGATGTCGAGTGACTCCGCGATGAACTCGCCCATCTCCCGCTGCGTGAGTGTCTGCAACCACTGAACCTCGGCCATCGTGGCGTCACCCTCGATCAGCGCCTGGTAGGCCGTCGCCTCGTCGAGACGGTCTTCGTCGAGCATCTGCTCGAAGATCGGGTTGAAGGAGAAGTGCTGATCGGTGATGGCGTGAACCAGCTCGTGGACCATCGTCGCCTCCTGAATGATCGAGAAGCCGTCCTCGCGCGCCGGCACCACGATCTCGCCGGTCTCGCCGTCGTAGAACCCCGCCACCTGCTCCCCGTACAGATCGAGAAGGAGCTCCTCGAAGTCGGCATCCTCAGCGAGCAGGCCGAGCATCTTGTACAGGGCCTCGTCGGCGGGGAAGTCCTCGGCTTCCTCTTCGATGTCTGCCCGGACCCGCGCCTCGAGCTCGTCGTCGCCGACGACGGTGATCTCAGGTGGGCTGAGAAACGGAAGCCCTCTGGCCTCCTGGGCGTCACGAATCAGATCCTCGAGTTGTGAGCGCATCGTGTCGGGAATCCCCTGGACACCAGAGAGATCCACCGCCGTAGTCGTCGGAGACGGGAGAGTCGTGTTCGTGGGGGACGACGATGTCGTTGTCGTCTCCACAGGAGCCGGGGTGGTGGTCACGGCTGAAGTCGTCGTTGTCGACTCGGTGCCAAAATCGCATGCGGTCGCAACGAGCAGCAGCGCGATGATGAGGGAGATCCGCCGGGCCATTGTCAGCTCAGGTTATCGGCGCGCACCCGCTAGAACTGTTGAGCGCCGCCGTCCCGGCCAGCCGTGTGTGGCTACGACCAGGCACGCTCCGCAACATCGCAGACCAGGCTCAGCTTCGCCCATTGCTCGTCCTCGGTCAGCCGGTTGCCCTCCATAGTGCTGGCGAAGCCACACTGCGGGCTGAGGCAGAGCTGATCCTCGCCGACGAACTGGGCGGCGTCCTGGATTCGAGACAGCAGGTCCTCCTCCGACTCCAGCTCAGGCGTCTTCGATGTGACCAGTCCCAGCACGACGGTCTTGGTCGAGGGGACGAATCGCAGTGGGGCAAAATCGCCGGAACGCTCGTCGTCGTACTCGAGGAAGTAGGCGTCGACGTCGAGCTCGTTGAAGAGAACCTCGGCAACCGGCTCGTATCCACCCGAGGCGAAGAACGTGGACTTGTAGTTGCCACGACACAGATGGACGGCCGCCGTCATGTCGTCCGGCTTCTCACTGAGGGCGGCATTGATCAGCTCCGCGTAGGTCCTGGGCAGCTCGTTGGGGTCGTCACCGCGATCGATAGCCCCTTGGCGCATCTTCGGATCGCACAGGTAGGCGAGATTGGTGTCGTCCAATTGGATGTATCTGCACCCCGCGGCGTAGAGATGTGCGATCTCGTCGCGGTAGCACTGAGCGAGATCCTCGAAGAACTCGTCCAGATCGGGGTATGACTCGATGTCGATCCCGGCACGGCCACCCCGGAAATGCGCCATGGTCGGAGAGGGAATGCAGACCTTCGGCAGTCGTTCGGTCTGGGCCGCCAGGAACTCGTAGTCGGCCACCTGGATGTCGTGAGCGTGTGCAAGCTTCCCGGTCACCGTCACCTTTGGCGGAGCGAACCCGACGCGGTCCTCCGAGCCAGAGCTGGACGAGATCATTCCGGTGACGGTCACTCCGTCGAGCTCCTGGAGAAAGTCGAGGTGGAAATACGCTCTCCGGAACTCGCCATCGGTGATGCTCTGGATGCCGGTTGCCTCGAGCTTGGGGACCATCGCGGCGATGGCGGTGTCCTCGACCTCACGGAGAGCCTCCGACGTCATCTCGCCGTTGGCCACCTTGTCTCTCGCCTCGAAGATTTCGGCCGGTCGTAGCAGGGAGCCGACGTGGTCGGCCCGGAACGGGGGGTTGAGTCTCGATTCAGACACTACGTCTCCTCATTTGATCCTGGAGGGCCGAAACTAGCTTCGCGGGCCCCTACCCGGGTGACTCGGACACCCATGCCGCCGTGTCGACCGGGAGCAGGTCACCGTCCAACTCCCCACTCGTGAGCAGTACGGCGCCATCGGGCAAGACGACCGGGTCGTCACCGAAGTTGACGACGCATGTGACACCGCTGCCCCGCCGAAACGCAAGAACGTCTTCTCCCAGATCGAGCCACGCGAGCTCTTCGTCGCCACGCAACCGGTCTGTCCTCACTCGCAGCGCCGCACGGTACAGCTCGAGCGTAGAACCGGCTCGCCCGTCCTGACTCGCCACCGAGAGATCACCCCAGCCGTCGGGCTGTGGCAGCCAGGACCCCTGGCTGCCGAATCCGTATGACGGGCCTGTTGGGGTCCATGGCAAGGGGACACGACATCCATCGCGTCCTTTCACCGCGTGATTCGACTGCTTCCAAACCGGGTCCTGGATCACTTCCAGGGACAGGTCGTACACCTCGGGAAGTCCAAGCTCCTCGCCTTGATAGATGTAGACAGAGCCAGGGAGCGCCAACATGAGCAGGGCCGCTGCCCGGGCGCGTCTGACCCCTCTCCGGTGGTCGAGGAGCGAGCGGTCACCGTCGAGGAGCCACGTGGTGTGATCGACGTCGGGCGGCAGGGCATAACGTGTCGCGTGACGCATCACGTCGTGGTTCGAAAGCACCCAGGTGGGGACCGTCCCGTGCTCACCCGTGGCCTCGAGGGCTTCGGTCACGCGCTCGGTCATCGCCGAGCACACCCAGGGTGACTCCAGGAACAGGAAGTCGAAGGTCTGGTGGTACTCCCCCGGTCTGATGTACCGCGACATGCGTTCCCAGTTGGGCAACCACGCCTCCGCCACCATCACCTTGTCGTCGTACTCGTCGAGGAGCGAGCGCCACTCCCTCACGATCTCATGCACGTCGTGGCGGTCCCAGAACGGATGCCGCCCCGTCGGAACGGCGTGCAGCAGATGGTGTTCCCCGGCGAAGTCGGGATAGCCGGGCTCCTTCGTGAGCGAGTGGGCGACATCGACACGAAACCCGGACACCCCCAGACCGAGCCAGAACCGCATGATGTCCCGGAACTCGGAGCGGACCTCGGGGTTATCCCAATTCAGGTCCGGCTGGGTCTCGTCGAAGAGGTGCAGATACCACGCCTCCTCGTCGATGCGCTTCCAAGCCGGGCCCCCGAACACACTCGTCCAGTTGTTGGGCGGCGATTCCCCTTGCTCGCCCCTGCCAGGGACGAAGTGATAGCGCCGGCGTGCTGGACTGCCCGGAGACGAGTCGACCGCCTCTCGAAACCATTCGTGCTCGGAGGAAGTGTGGTTGGGGACCAGGTCGGCGAGGACGCGTATGCCCATCTCGTTGGCTTCCTGAATCAGGAGCCTCGCCTCGTCGAGTGTCCCGAAGTCGGGGTGAATCGCCCGATAGTCGGCTACGTCGTAGCCACCGTCGTGAAGTGGTGAGTCGTACCAGGGGTTGACCCAAATCGCATCGACTCCAAGGCTCCGCAGATAGGGAAGACGTGATCTGATGCCCTCGATATCGCCGGTGCCGTCACCGTTGCCGTCGGCAAACGAGCGCACGTAGACCTGGTACACGACGGCGTGGCGCCACCACGGGGTCTTGGAGCTCATCCGGGGCAGTATCGCCGGTCCGAGACAGAAGCGACATTCTGTTGCCCCAGGTCATCACGGCGGCACGATCCACTCGTGCGCGGCTATGGGCCCTTGGGAGAGATCGACGGTCGGATCGGTGAGCTCCACGCCCGGCCGCCCGTTGACCGCGACGACCGCCCGTGCACTCACCGAGGCATCGTGCTCGTCGGCGATGAGCCTCGCCGTCTGCTGTATCAGAGCGGGGTCGGTTGCCATGATCGCGAGTTGGCGGTCGGTCAGGTACTCGGGAGGCGGCACCACCCACGACTTCTCCGCACGGGCCACCGTGAAGTCGACCGTTCCGGTCTTGTCGGTGAGCATCACCTGCCACGCCCCCTGGTAGCCCTCACCTGTCCATCGCACGTCACCGGGGATGAAGTGATGACGCAGAGGAATCATGAGCATGGCCAGCACGTATACGGCGGCCACAGTCAGCCAGACCGGCCGCAACCCGGAGACCCTGCCCGCCGCAGTGCGTCTTGTTCCTACCAGACGCAGCGGCCAGTCCGGCCCGAAGAACACCAGCGCCGAAAGGCTCATGATGAGTGGAAACACCCCGATCGAGGGGAACAAGAGCCATGTGCTCGTGTGAAAGACGACCAGAGCCACGAAAGCCGACAGCCGGGTGCGACGCCACGACAGCCAGCCGACCACGGTCAGATCGAAGAACGCACTCGCCCAGGACAACACGAAGGCCGTGGCCGGCAGAGCAAGGAGTGGACCGACGATATGCATTTCGGCCCGCGCCGGCAGCCACGTCGACAATGGCTCTGCGCGAAGAAGCCAATCTGCGTTGAGCTTGGCCACTCCGGCGAAGAAGTACACCATGCCCACCTGGAAGCGGAGAAGCCAGACCACCCAGCAGGGGACCCACCCGGTGTCGGTGACCCGCCCGAGCCGCGAGTCGAGACTCCACATCCTGTCGACGGGTAGAAATGCGAGGATCCCCGCAGTCAGGACCATCCAGTAGTAGTGGTTGAGGAAGTTGGTCCGATCGATCATCTCCACATATGCCAGGCCGATTGAGAACACCACCGCAGCGACACGGTGCCGGTAACCAACGGCGATGGCACCGGCCGCGAGCCCCATGGCCGCGAAGACGACGTGCATCCAGGGTGATGGCAAGGGCTGCACCCATCCGAAGCCCGGATAGGTGAAATGAAACGGGGGGTCGACGAGGAGCGTGTCGATCCACCCATGCGCAAAGAAGCGAATGACGAGGACCAACCCCACCAGGCCGAAGCCGATCCGGAGCACGGCCACCGAAGCCGCGGAAACGGCCCGGCTCATCCCGTGTCCCCGTCCGAGTCCGAGAAGCCCAGCGTGAGATCGAGAAGGGAGACGACATCGACGTTGATCGTGTCTCGCAACCGGCTCAAGTCATCGAGGACCTCATTCATCAGTCGTGGGTCTTCGGTGACTGCAGCGGACAGTGGGCCGTCGACGGACTCGAGCCCGGCGATCCCATTTGCGAGAGTTGTCTCGATGGTCTCGGCAACATCGGCCGATCGAGATCGGATCAGCTCGATCAAGGAGGTGTCCCCACCAGCGCTCATGGTCTCCTCGATCCCGTCGAGTTGCGCAAGCAGACGATTCACGCCCATCTGGGCAGGTCCCTCGACGAGGGCGGACGGGTCGGGGTCGGCAGCGGTCACCCCAAGTGCAGCGCCCAACTCGAAAAGTGTCTGACGGGTCAATGTCTCGTGCTGAGCACCCACGACATCCGACAGGGCGTCGTTGGCAGTCATCGTCGTCGTGAAGGTCCTCCGAAAGGGGTCCGTGCCTCCGCTCCAGGCCTCTCTCAGCTCCTCAGTGGCTGCCGCCGCCACCGCAGACGCCGAAACTGTCAGCTCACACAGGCGCGGGTCACCGGCCTCGGCAAGAGGTCGGTACAACGCGTACTCGACGGCACCCAGCCCACGTCGGCTGGCAGCCGATCGATTGTCGACGTAGTCGAAGTCGATGACCGTGTCGGAGGCGACGAGATCGTCGATTCCCGCAGGACTGATTGGTTCGAAGTCGACCTTCGACTTCGTCCGTAGCATCGTCGCCGGCCCGTAGTAGACGGATATCTCCGATCTCTCCCAGGCTCTCTTCGCCTCCACCCAAGACTCCTGCGCCCGGGTCAGGCCCGTGTCCGACGGCGACTCGCAGAACGCGTCCACCGCAGCGGACATCTCGCCCAATCGGGTTGCCGCTTCCTCTAGCCGGGGCAGAAGCGCCCTGTCAGCAATCGCCGCAACCACCGCGGATCGGTCGGGTCCCGTCGAGCACGACACCGCCAGCACGGCCAGCGCGAGAACCAGAGCCCCTTTCACAATGACTCGAGGAAGTCGAGCAGTTGCTGCCGTTGGGCCAACGACAGGGAGCGAAACTCGATCTGTGCCGACGCCGCCTCGCCGCCATGCCAGAGGATCGCCTCCTCGACCGAGCGAGCTCGACCGTCGTGCAGGTAGAACTCGTGATCGTTCACTACGTCGTTGAGGCCCAGACCCCAAAGCGGCGCCGTACGCCATTCATCTCCGTTGGCCAGCCCGTCTGGCCGCCCATCGGCGAGGTCGGGTCCCATGTCGTGGAGGAGCAGATCGGTGTACGGGTAGATCACCTGGTTTGCCAGCGCCTCGATGTCGGACGACCCGGTCTCATGTCGTGGCATGTGACAGAGGGCGCACCCGATCTCGAGGAAGAGGTTCGCTCCGGCAACAACGTCCGGCTCGTCGAGATTGCGTCGCGCAGGCACTGCCAGCGTCCTGTTGTAGGAGACGACGGCGGCGAAGAGGTCACTCTCGATCTCGGGGCTGCCACCGTTGAGTGCGTCCAGGCAGGCCTGCTGTGGGACGGTGCAGTTCTCCTCGGGCTGTAGATCCGATGTGATGCCGATGTCCCCGAGAAAGGCACCGGCCACCTGCTGCGCGACAGTCGGGACGCTTGCCTTCCAACCGAAACGGCCCAGAGCGGTCTCGCCTGTCTCGATGTTTGTGACGTAGTTGGGGCGTCCGGAGATTCCATCGCCGTCCTCGTCTCCGGGATCGGAGGCCGAGCGGATGGCCTCCTCGGGGATCGCCTCCAACAGGCCCGCTCCAAAGACAGGCGGGGCAAGACGTGGTGAGACCTGCACGTCCACGGAGAGCGGGCCGTAAGCCAAGTCATCGATCTCATGAACCGGCCGACGCAGCGTGTACGCCGCGCCGTTGCTGTACTCCCCCGGCTCGTCCACGTAGACGGTCCGAATCGTCCCTTCCGGGTCGATACCCAGGATCGAGCGGTCCTGGAGCTGGCCTCCGTACCCGGGGTCGGGCTCCGGGCCATCGTCGCCCGGCACGCTGAGTCTCATCAGTAGACCCGGCTTGCCGCTCTCAGGGGAGCCACGCCCATCCCTGAGATGACAAGACGAGCACGACTGTGCGTTCAGCAGAGGGCCCAAGCCATCCCTCGCGTTGGTCGAGGATGGGGCGGTGACCCAGTTCTGGGTGAAGAAGCTGTCTCCGATCTCGAAGACCCGCCTCTGTTCGTTGGTGAGGTTCCTCGCCGAGTTTCCGAAAGCGTTCAGGTCGGCCGAGCTCGTCGTGCCTTCACCGCCACTCGCCTCCACGAGGAGCTCTCCCACCGGTGAGGGCCACAGGAGGTACACGACGGTCATCAGGGCGAATGCGGAGGCGAGCCCGGCCAATAGCCGGGCTCGATTGCTGGGGAAGAAGAAGGGGTCAACCACGATGTGTGGTCAGCTGAGGTTGATCTCCACCCCGAGGGTGGTCGCGGCGTCAACAATCGAATCCGTCTGTGTCTCCAGTGCGACAATGGTGTCGAGAATGGCCACCCGGCCAGGATCGTCGTCGCTGACTCCTTCGGCAAGATGCTGGTCGAAGGGTGCAGGGATGGCGCCGGCGGCACTGACGCTGGCGGCGATCTCGTCACGCAGTCGGTCGGCAAGCTCCTCGTCTTCGGCCGAGACCAGGTCGTAGATGCCGGGGCCATCCACGGAGCCAACCTCACCCAGATACACCACCTGGATGCCGGTGGCGTTGCCGACGATGTCCGCTGTCGTGTTGTCCGAGAAGCAGGAGTGCTCGTCCTCCTGGGAGCGAGTCTCGAAGGCAACGGTCATTCGCTCGCCGGCGAGCTCACCCCGGCTCAACTCGCCCATGCCGGTCATGATCATCCCCAATGCCTCGTCTGCGGGCAGTGAGACGAACTCGGCACGGAAGTTGTCGGCATCCGGGGCCCAGGCATCGACCATCTCACCGAGATGCATCACGAGCAGGTCCGAGGCCAGGGCCAGATACTCCGCACGACGATCGGCGTTCGGAGCCGTGGTGTAATCCTCGACCGGCCGGTCTCCCGGACCGTCCGCATTGAGATCCTGGCCCCAGAGGAGGAACTCAATGGCATGCCAGCCGGTTGAGATGTTGGCCTCACCGCCTTCCTCGTTGAGAGAGACGAGGAGTTCGGTGTCGATCGTCGGGTATTCGTCGACCATGTTGATGATGCCGGCTTCCGGCGCACCTTCCACGTAGTCGATGTAGGCCTCGTCGAGCGGCCACGCGTTGACCAGACCCTCCACACCTGTGTCGTCGTTGTCGATCGGCCCCCCGTAGAAACGGAAGACCTCGGTGGGCCCATAGTCGTCTCTCGCGGTGAGCCAGGCGTCCCTCACAGCCTCGAGGGTCTCCGACGTCGGAGCGGCGATGAAGTCGTCTATCGCGGTGTCGAGATCCTGTGCCGATGACAGACTCAACGAGTAGGCCTCGTGCACGACACCTGCGTAGTTGTCGACCACGTCTTCTTTCAGCTCTTCAGAGACGCCACCGCTGCAAGCGGCGAGGAGCAGGGCGAGGATGGCGGCAATCGCGAGCGTTCTCGTCGTCTTCACTTGGCTGTCTTTCTGGAGGATGCTGTTAGGCAGCCCTAACCTAATTTGCACTATCTGGATAGTGCAAATATCGAGGTCTTAGTGGCAATGGGTAGGTTCTGCACATGGAGAACATCTACGCCGACGACTGGGACGTCACCCAGGATCACCCTGGATACGAGTGGAACCGGATGCGTCTCGCCAAGCGATTGGGCGGGCGACAACTAGGTGCGAGCATCTATGAGATCCGTCCGGGCCAGAAGTCGTTCCCCTATCACTTCCACCACGCCAACGAGGAGATGCTCATCGTCTTGGAGGGTGAGGTCGTGGTCCGGACACCCGGGGGTGAGCAGAGTGCGGGCAAGGGCGACGCCATGATCTTCACCAGGGGCCCCGAGGGTGCGCACCAGGTTGCCAACGTCACCGAGTCGGCCGCTCGGATCATGATGATGTCGACGATGATCGATCCTGACATCGCCGAGTACCCCGACTCGGGCAACGTCGGGGTGTTTGCTCGTCGTGCTCCCGGTGATTCCAAGGGACTGGCTCGCTTTCTCGACGGTTCGGCCGAGGTGGACTATTTCGAGGGGAGCTGAGGAGTCTCCGGGGCCCTCGTCCTCTCCGACACGACTCCACACGATGTCTTAGGCTCGGTGTCGACCCAGGAGGATCAAGTCACGCAACGACCCAAGCCCCCACCATCCGATTTCGACGACGAGAAGAGGTCGGGGACACCGGCGGGCCCGGAGAACTACAACCGGAAGGGGCGGCTCAAGAAGAAGTACTACGAGGCCGAGCTCGCCCGGCTCCAAGAGGAGCTGGTCCAGCTTCAGTATTGGGTGGCAGACCAGGGTGTGCGAGCCCTCATCATCTTCGAAGGGAGAGGGTCGGCCGGGAAAGGCGGTGTCATCAAGCGGATCACCGAGCGGACCAGCCCACGTCATGTCAAGGTGGTGGCCCTGCCCAAGCCGACCGAGCGTGAGCAGACACAGTGGTATTTCCAGCGATACGTGGCCCATCTGCCCGCCGCCGGGGAGATCGTGCTCTTCGACCGCAGCTGGTACAACCGCTCCAACGTGGAGTGGGTCATGGGCTTCTGCACCGAGCACGAGCACCAGGAGTTCCTTCGCACATGCCCCGAGTTCGAGCGGATGTTGGTCCGCTCTGGCATCAAACTCCTCAAGTACTGGTTCTCCGTCAGCTGGGACGAGCAGCGCCGCAGGTTCGAATCACGGAACGAAGAGCCGCTGAAACGGTGGAAACTGTCCGACATGGACCTCGAGGAGCATCGTCTCTACGTCAGGTACTCGGAGGCCAAGGACA
>JASFVB010000061.1:0-12379 GCA_050050035.1 Acidimicrobiia bacterium
GGGTATCTGATATCGAGAATCACCCACCCGAGGACCGCAAGTCTGTGGAACAGAGCCCGCGCCTGTCGTCCGGGGCGACCCCGCATCCACGATCCGGGATGCACGTATATGAGGGTGGGTGCATCGGTGACATCCGGGCGTGCGTAGACATCGAGCGTCAACGTCTCCCAGTAGGGGACTTCAACGTGGTGGTCCACACCGGCGGGGAGTGGTTCCCAGAGCTTGAGGAGGCTGAGGATCGATTGCTTGCGGCCTGTGGCCCTGGCGCCGCGAGCGGTTCGCACCATGAGCACGATCAGCCCCAGTTCCGAGAGCACAAACAGCCACATCCCTGCCCTGCCGATCCAGTGGTTCGTCGCATTGAGGGCTATGAACACGGCCGCGACGACGATTCTGAACACGAAATAGAGCGGTGCGAGCTCCGAAACGAGCATTCCCGGGAGCCACAAGGGTGGGAACGGCCGGCCGGGGGGAACCGGTCGTCGCAGAGCGTTGATCGTCCAGATGCACGCCGCGACGAACCAGGTGAAGAAGAAGGCCGAGATCAACCTGGCACCGAGAGAGGAGAACCCATCCGCGGGGGCATCGGCGTCGAACATAGTGTGATCGACCTCTGATGCCCGTAAACCCTCTGGCCCGAAGATTCATCACCATCCCGGCTTTGATGGGGCTCTTCGTCGTGGTCACGGCGTTGGCGCCTGTGTTGGCGTTGCTGGCGTTCTTCGTGGACTCGGCTCGATGGCTGGCACGTCGGAGACGTTGGGTGAGTGTCCGCGGGCTGGCCTTCCTGTGGGTCTACCTCCTGGGCGAGCTGTGGGCCCTGAGTGCTCTTCTGGTCACAGTGGTGCTCCCTCACCAGCTGAAGCTGGAGGCCACCTTCTGGCTCCAAGAGAAGTGGGCCTCCTGGAATCTCCGTGCCATCGAAACGCTCTTCACGTTGACCCTCGTGATCGAGGGCCAGGACTGTGTCTCACCGGGGCCGGTCATAGTGCTGTCACGGCATGCATCGATGGTCGACACACTCTTGCCGGCGACCCTGATCACCCGGACCACAGGTCTCAAGCTCCGGTATGTGCTCAAGAAAGAGCTGCTCGTCGACCCGGCCCTCGACGTCGCTGGGAATCGACTTCCCAATGCCTTCATCGATCGTGGTGCTCGCGATGCATCGGAGAGGATCGCGATCCGGGACCTGGCGGCCGGGCTCGGTCCCTCCGACGGGATCCTCATCTATCCGGAGGGGACCCGGTTCTCCGAGTCGAAGCTCCGCCGCTATCAGGATCGCGTCGCGTCGGATGAGACCGTCGGGGAGCATGCCGGCGCTCTGCGACGGGTCCTCCCGCCTCGGCCCGGTGGGACGCTTGCCCTGCTCGACTCGACTGATGCCGATGTCGTCGTGCTCGCCCACCATGGTTTGGAGGGTCTGGCCACTGTCAGCGACATCTGGGGAGGAGGGCTGGTCGGCTCCCGCATCAGTGTGAGGATGTGGAGGGTCCCCAGGACCGAGATCCCCGATTCCCGCAGCGGGCGCGTCGAGTGGCTATATCGGCTATGGGTCGAGATAGACGATTGGGTCGTGTCGATGGACGCGGGCTCCGGGTCTGGATGACATCCGTCGCCTCCGGCGAGACGAGAGTCGAAGCGCGTCTGTGTCCCTACGAGCCGCCGCGCGGCTCCCGGTAGAGAGCCGCTCCGTAGTGGGCACCCGCCCCGAAGGCAGCGAAGCAGACCAGATCCCCGGGTTGGGCCCGCCCTGCGTTGCGTTGCTCGTGATAGAGGATGGGCAACGTGCCAGCGGTGGTGTTGCCATAGGCGCCGATGTTCGACGGGACCTTCTCGGGCCCCATCCCCAGCTTCTTGCGGACCCCGTCGAGGATGCGGTCGTTCGCCTGATGAGCAATCACCAGGTCGACGTCCTCGATGGCAAGCCCGGTCTTGGCGAGCACGGCTTCGGCTGCCTCCGGCATCAGACGCACCGCCCGCCGGTACAAGCCGCCACCGTCCATCCGTGGCAGATGCGCGTCCTCCGCCAAGTCGGCCGACGTGACGTAGGGGCGCGACTTGAAGCCGACTCCCGGAACCCAGATCAGCTCGAACGAGTCACCGTCGGTATGTAGCGATGTGCCCAGCAATCCCTCGTCGTCGACGTCGCCCTCCCGCAGGATCATGGCACCGGCACCGTCTCCGAACAGCACGCTCCAGGCCCGGTACGTCGTGTTTCGCTCGTAGTCTTCGGCGCTCACCGAGACGGGCTCTCCCAGCACGGCCTGCCAGGACTCCTCACTCCACGGCTGAAATCCGGCGTGGACCTCGGCCCCGACGACGGCAACGACTCGAGCTCGACCACTGCCGATGAGGGAATCGGCGAGGTCGAGCCCGTAGAGAAAGCCACTGCATTGCTGACGGAGGTCGTAGGCGGCCACGTGGCCAAGACCGGCCCCGGTCTGGACCAGACCGGCAATGCCCGGAGCCAGGAAGTCGGGGGTCATCGTCGCGGTCACGAGCGCGTCCACCGAGCCGGGGGCGACACCGGCGTCGTCGAGAGCAGAGGTCACGGCTTCGATCGCGAGATCTGACGAGCCTGTGCCGGGGTCGGCGAAGCGGCGCTCTTTCACACCGGTCCGTTTCGTTATCCAGTCGTCGGTGGTGTCCATGATGCGGGCCAGGTCGTGGTTGCTGACCACGTTTGCGGGGATGGCGACGCCGGTGCCGGCAATCACAGCGCCCATCAGAGGTCTGTCACCGTGAAAGCCGGCATGTCGGACTCCGTCAAGTCGACGAGAGCTTGCCAAAGAGCAGCTCTGTCGTCGGGATCCTCCCGGGTTCGGTCGACGAGATGCTTCGGCGCGAGCTCCCGATCGAACCACAGCTCGCCCGTCTTTCGTCCGACATCGGGCGACGACGCCAGCCAGACCATTGTGTCCGCGCCCTGGGCGGATGTTCGCAGTAAGGGTCGCATCAACTTGTTGAAGGTCGGGAGCGAGCGCTCGACACCTGATGTCTTGGCCCAACCCGGGTGCATGGCGTTGACCGTCACCCCTGTGCCGGCCAGCCGTTCAGCCCACATCTCCGTGAGGATCACCTGGCCCCTCTTGGCATGGGCGTAGGCCGCGGTGCCCTTGTACTCACGGGTTTCGAACTGGAGGTCGTGAGGCCGGATTCTCTCCGAGTACATGCCACCCGAGGTGACGTTGACGATACGGGCCGGAGTGCTCTCCAAGAGCCGCGGTGTCAGGAGATTGGTGAGCAGGAAGTGCCCGGCGAGATCGGTGGCGAGCGTCGTCTCGATTCCCTCATCGGTGACCTCTCTGGTCGGCAACAAGACGCCGACGTTGTTGATGAGAACGTCGATCCGCCCCTCTTCGGCCAGGATCGACTCGGCGAGCCTCCTGATCTCCGACAGGAGGCTCAGATCGGCCTGATATCCGACGACGTCGCCAGCCAGCTCACGCTGGGTTTGAGCGAGCTTCTCGCCGTTGCGGCCGACGATGACGGTCCTCGCGCCCAAGGCGGCAATTCCTGTGGCGGCGGCCTTGCCCAGCCCGCCGGTTGCCCCGGTGATCAGCACCGTTTGCCCGCTCATGTCGGTGGTGATCGGCCGATGATCGCGGGCGTGCCATCGGTACCCCAGGTTCGTGAAACCGGCAATTGACAAGACCCTCATTGCTCCAGAGTCTCCACCAGGCCATCCAGGGCCCTTTCGCCGACCTTGTTGAGCAATGGTGCGAGAAGAGGTGCCACGTACCTCATCCAGTTGGTGAACGTCAGATCGGCCGTGTAGTCGACGAGTGTCGAACCGTCCTTCGCTTCGAATCTTATGTCGTCGACCGCGGCGATGGAGCCACCCTTTCCTTCCAAGACGACACGGGAGTCCTTTTCGATAGCTGTCGTCTCGTAGACCATGGGGATTCTCCGCGAGCCGAAGGCCACAATCAGCTCATATCTGGCGCCGACACCGGGGTCCCCACCTTCGACGCGCTGCGAGCTCTCGACACCGGGATCCCATTTCTCAGAGTTGGAGAAGTCGGAGGTGAATGCAAACACCTCCTCGAGTGGGCGGTCTATCA
Organism: Acidimicrobiia bacterium; assembly: GCA_050050035.1. Taxonomy (GTDB): domain Bacteria; phylum Actinomycetota; class Acidimicrobiia; order Spongiisociales; family ZC4RG35; genus JANQRA01. The sequence goes on from JASFVB010000061.1 coordinate 4,065, forward strand.
ATCTGGTTTCGTGAAGTCTCATACCGGTACTTCGTAGCCGGTGGCCCAATCGGATGCCGAAACTGCCATGAATCTATCGTCGGCCCGGGTCCGGCCGAGCCGGTTCGACCGGCACGGCGTACACGACGACGTTCGAGTCGTACCTGTTGGTGGTCTGGCTGAACCCGCCACCACAGGTCACGAGGGTCAGAACCGGTGGTCCGTTGCGGCTGAAGATGGCGTCGAGGGGGAGTTCGTCCTTCCGGTAGATCGAATGTGCCACCACCCGGAACTCCCGAGAGGACCCATCGGTGTACGACACCGCGATCCGGTCGCCGATCAACAGCTTGTCGAGCTCGAAGAAGATCCCGCGTCCCTGCCCTCTCAGATCCACATGGGCGGCCAGAACGGCAGACCCTGCCTCGCCCGGGCTGGGTCCGTGTCGATACCAGGCAACTTCGCTGACATTGTCCGGAACATCCATGAGGCCGGTTTCGTCGACCCCATACGGGCCAACCGGCACATCGACGTCGAGAGCGTCGATCGTGAGGTGGCTCGGGGCTGGGGCCGGCGTCGTGTGGAGCTCGGATAGCTCCGTTGTCTCGTTGACGGCCCACGTCGCCATTGGCAGGGTCGTGAGCGGTGCTGCATGTGACGTGGTCGTCGTCGATGTTCCGCCGGTGAGCGAGCCCTCGACCTGATCGACGGGGCCCGCGACGGGGCGGCTGCCCAGGTATCCGATGACCGAGATAGCTGCCAGGACGACCGCAATCACGGCGAGGGCGAGGGCTGTTTGCGTTCGCGTCACGTCAAAACCGAAGGGAGGCCCCGGGGCCGGGGCCTCCCAACTAGTACGGTCCCCCGCTATCGGCTTTGTCTGACCAGGGCAACGGACCCGCCCATCGCCGTCATGGCGAGGACGGCCACGATCGCCCAGATGACAGGGTCGCCCGTCGTTGCCAGACCGGCCGTTCCGGTCGGGACTCCCTCCGGCGAGCTGGCGAGACCAGTCACCGACGCGGTGACAACCTGGAAGTTGGCGTCCGCGATGGACCCGATCGCATATGCGATCGTGTTGGTGCCTTCGGCGAGGGGGACGTCGGCGTCGAAGGCCACCGTGCCCGGATCACCGGCGACCGTGATCTGGATGTTGTAGGTGTCGGCCGGTACATCGGCGTCTCCGCCTTGCCCATTGGTCACACCTTCGAACACCGCACCACCGTTGGCAAGAATGTCAACGGGACCGAAATCGGCGAGATGACGGGCCGTCACTCGCGCCTCACCTGCAGCGATCGAGCCGTTGTTCTCGACGAAGACCCCGAGTGTCGGCGTGCCGCCCTCCTGGAGGTAGGCGGCGATGGTCGCCACTGCGCCCGCTGGGAGGTCGGTAGAGCCGGTCAAGGCGGGGTCGTCGGCGTCCGGATCGGAATCCGCCGCGTAGACCTCCAAGTCATAGCTGCCTTCGGGCAAAGCGAGAGGACCGGCGACATCGCCGTACTCGAAGTCCTCGAGAGTCAGGTCGCCGTTGACATAGACGTCGACTGTCAGGTTCGGGACGCCGTGAACGACGATCACCTCACCCTCGCTCGACTGACCCATGGCACCCAGTGCCGGGACTACGACCAGAGCTGCCGAAAGAACGGCAAGTCTCAGCTTTCTCATGATTCTCCTTCTCATGTGGGCCGCCCTCGTGGCGGCTGCTCTTTCTCGCCATTCCTTCGGAGCCATTCCCGGAATCGGATGACGGTTTCTCGGGTGTCGTCGCCCGGACGTGAGCGCGCGAGCTCCGGGCGTCGGCGCTGTGCGCACACGGAGGCCAACTGGTGTCTCGGATGAGTGCAGGGCCCGAACTCGCGTCGAAGAAGGCTGGGCCTTCTACTCAGGCGACACGAGGCTTTTGGGTGAACAGGCCTTCCGGGATGGGCGCATCGACTCGTTCCAGGGCAAGACGCCAGCTCGGTGAGTACCCGAGTGCCCAGCGCAGTCCGGCCACGGTCACTCTCCCGACGGTGAGGGCCCCCGGTTTCGATTCGAGACCGAGGACTCCCGCGAGTCGCTCGGGGAGCGTGGCAATGGCAGCTTGCAGCAGGATCTCGTAGCCGACGCGGACAGCTGGATCGAGTGGCGGGTCGGTCAGGAATGTCACCGCGTCGGCCATCTCCGGCGAGGGCTCGATTTCGGGGTGCATCTCTATCCAGTTCGCCAGCTCGCTTCGCGTGGTCGGCATGGGATGGGCTCCGAGAAGCGCCCCGACCTTCGTCTGCTCACGGACGAACTGATCGGCGTCGTCGTCTGAGATCGCGATAGCGCCGAAGACGAGGTGGGCACTCAGGAAGGAGTCGGTCAGGGCGTTGTGCACCCAAGCGGAGAGGGCGGGATCCTGAGCGCTGTAGGGGATGCCACGGCTGGAGGTGCCCGTCACGAAACGGTGGGCGCGTCTCACCTGCGCCACGGCTTCCTCGACTTCGGGAATCGAGCCATATGTCGTTGCCGTCACGTATGCCGAGGTCCTGGAGAGACGTCCCAGAGGATCCTCCCTGTAGCGGGAGTGATCTCCGACTCCGGCCACGACCTCGGGGTGAGCCGCCTGGATGAGCAGCCCTCGGATACCGCCGACGAGGGCAGCGATGTCTCCGATGAGCCACCACGAGACCGAGTCCGGGCCGAGAAGCCCCGGATCTCCGGAATGCTGAAGTGTCCGAGACAGCGGATACGGGGCGTGAGCGAACGGTGAGGTGGCGGCACGTATCACGCGGGACCTCAGCCGCTCGACGAGTTGCTGGGCGGCTCGAGGCACCGGCATGGTCTAGATCCCCGTTATGACGGACACGACGTCACCTTCGCTCGTTCCCACGCCGCCTGCCTTCTCGCGGGTCAGGATCAATCCGGAGACACCGTCGGTCCAGGTGAACGTGGACACCTCCGGGTCGTTGCCCAGCACGCCTCCGGATATGACCGCTCCGTCGTCGTTGACGACCCACAGTTGATACGTGCGACTCTCGTCGAGAGCAGGCAGGTCGTCGGTGGGCAGGATGTAGCCGGCCCCGCCCACGGACAGGACGACCTCCGCGAGAGTCACGCCGTCGGCGACGAACCTGGCCTCGGATGTCCCGGGCTCCTCGGCGGCGCGTTCCGCTGCGACAGCCGATGTCTGTTCGGAGCCCTGGTTGCGTTGAGCCAGCACGACACCTCCAAGCGCGATGATCACCGCGGCGGCGATCGCGGTCGGGACGCGCATCGAGACACGGCGCCGCAATGGTGCCGCGACCTCTGACGGCGGGTCGAGATCGGCCTCGATGCGGGCCCATACACCCGACGGGGCGGTGCTGTCCGGCACGAGAGCCGCCAGAACAGTCTCGGCCTCCGCAAGCTGGGCGTCGCAATCCGAGCAGAAGGCGAGATGCGCTTCGAAATCGACCAACTCCTGCCCGCCGAGCGAGTCGAGGGCGTAGACCTCGACGAGGTCGGTCATGGCGACGTGAGAGCTCACTGGCCCATCCCCGCCATCGACGCACTGAGCTTTCGCATGCCGCTTCGAATCCGGCTCTTCACGGTCCCCTCGGGGGCACCGAGCCTCGCGGCGACGTCGACGTAGCTGAGACCACCGAAATAGGCGAGGGTGATCGCTTCCCGCTCGGGGTCGGGGAGACCGTCCAAAGCTGTCCTCACCGTTTCCGAGAGGGTTCGGGCCCAGACCTCCTCGTCGACGGTCGGTTGTGCGCCGCCTTCCGGCTGCCGCTCCTCTCGTCGTGAACGTGCCTCCTCGGATCGCACGGTGTCGACGGCCCGACGATGCCCCAGGGTCACCAGGAAGGTGCGCAGTGAGCCGCGTTGGGGGTCGTATTTGTCGGGAGCCGACCAGAAGGCGACGAAGACGTCCTGGACGACGTCTTCGGCCAGGCCCTCGTCTCTGAGGACACGCTGAGCTATCGATTTGACCGCCCCTCCGTACTGCTCGAAGGCAGTTTCGAGGGCACCGCGGTCGCCTCCTGCTACCGCTTCGGCGAGAGCAGCGTCTTCCACGTTCGATCCGATCTCACCAGGGGCCACCTCGGCCACCGACAATACGTCTTCTCGCGCGGCAAGTGTGATGCTCAAGTCTCGACCTTCCTCACCCCTATTCGAACCGGCTCTCGTCGTCGGATGTGTGGTCTCCGGTGGCCCAGTGCTCCCGGCGCTAGCCTGCGACGGCCTCCCTGGTAACAGACATGACGGCTCCTACCTTCTCCGAGATCGAACTGGCACTCACCTCCGCTGCGCTCGCGGGAGATGCCGGTGGCTTGTATCACGTCACATCGGGGCTGATGGACGACGGTGTGGCATTCGACTCGGTTCTGTTCGACTACCTCATCGCAGCCGAGAGCGCGGTCGGCAAACGCTGGGAGCAAGGGGACTACCTGATAGCTGAGGAGCATGCAGCCACTGCGGCGATCGAGACCGTCATCTCATTGATGACCGGCATGTTCGATCAACCCGCTGACGCTCCGTTGATTGCCATAGCGACGGCCGAGGGTGACGATCACTCCCTGCCGGCAAGGGCCGTTGCGGCTCATCTCCTCTACTTGGGCTACAGAACCACGTTTCTCGGAGCGAGTGTGCCGGGACCAGACCTCCAGGAGTTCCTGGAGACGGAGCCACCGAGGGCTGTGGTCCTTTCGTGTGCGATGACGACGCACCTGCTCGGAGCGCGGTCTGCCATCCTCGCCTCACACGAAGTCGGTGTCCCGGTACTGGTGGGAGGCAAGGCGTTCGGACCACGAGGCGAGTGGGCGGACGCCGTCGGCGCCGACGCGTGGGTTGGCACACTACGAGAGGCGGCGGAGGTCGTAGAGGGCTGGATCGACGAGGCTCCGCGAGACTTGAACGACGTGCCACCACTACCTCGAGAGCTCGTGGACCTGCAAGCAGTGAGATCGGCCATCGTGGCCGAAGCCGAGGCAGAGCTCGCCGGCAACGCATCGGAAGTGCTCCCTGCTCGTCTGACGGACGAGGTCCGGCTCCTGTTGGCCAGTGTCGAGGCGGCCCTGCTCACCGGTGACGACAGGGTGGTCACAGACATGCTGCGTTGGCAAGAGAAGACGCTGGCAGCTCACGGTCTCGACGGGAGCTCCGTCGCATCCGCCGTGCAGACAGCTCTGGACGCTGCGTCCACCCAAGCCGGTGTGTTTCTCCGGAGGGCCAGGCAGACAGTCGCCCAATAGCGGTCATCCGGAAACGGTGTCGGCTGCGAATGCTCACCATGAGCTCGACAACGACACCTGCCTCACGCTCGGGGACGAGCCGGAAGAGGCTTCGCACCTACAACATGGCCATGGGCTCGCTGCATGCGATTCAAGCTCTGGTCGTCTTGGCTCTCGCCAACGACTTCACCCTCCCGGTCATCGGAACGTTCATGACCGGCCCACCTGGTGTCGCCCCGCCGGAGATCTCCCCCTTGTTCGAAGTCAGCTTGGCATGGGGTGTTGCCTTGTTTCTGTTCATGTCGGCAGCAGCCCACTTCATCGTGGCTGCTCCGGTTGTCAACGGGTGGTACGAGCGGAATCTGCAACGCAAGCGGAACTATGCACGGTGGATCGAGTATTCGCTCTCCTCGTCGGTGATGATCGTCCTCATCGCGATGCTCGTGGGGATTGCCGACATCGCCGCGTTGGGAGCGATAGCGGGCGTGAATGCCTCGATGATCCTCTTCGGCCTACTCCAGGAGAAGTACGAGGACCCCGACGGGCGCGTGGGCTGGCTGCCGTATTGGTTTGGTGTCGTCGCCGGAGCCGTGCCCTGGGTCGTCATCACCATCTACCTGATAGCGCCGGGCGTGGAGGCGAGCCCTCCGGGCTTCGTCTACGGGATCTTCTTCTCACTGTTCGCGTTCTTCAACGTGTTCGCCATCGTGATGGTGCTCCAATACCGGAAGATCGGCAGATGGGCCGACTATCGACATGGCGAGCGCACATACGTGCTGTTGAGCCTCCTCGCCAAATCGGCTCTCGCCTGGCAGGTCTTCGCAGGCACGCTGGCCACATGAGGCAAGCACGGCGGAGCCGAAGACGAGCCCCTGTGCACCGGGTTGCGGACGATAGCCCCAGCACCGCCGTGACCGGTGTTCGTATCTCGAGGGCAACTGTGTCGACCAGCTGTTGTCGGAGTTGAGCCACGTGCCCGATGGCGACAGGTTGCCAGGCACAGAGACCCGGCGGGAGTCGTGGTGAGAGGTGTGGCCTCCTAGAATTCGAGGCGTTCCGGGGGGACGTAGCTCAGTTGGAAGAGCACCGGCTTTGCAAGCCGGGGGTCGTGGGTTCGAGTCCCATCGTCTCCACCTCATCGCCACGGATCCGTGGGTTCGGATGTCGTGCAGTGGGCCGGTCCATCCGGGCTGGTTGCAGAAGGGCTGGTTGCACCGTGGTTGGGCCGTGGCGGAATGCGGGGGCTGCAGGTACCGTTTCACCCGTAGAACAAGGGAGACGCATGCGCAGCGCAGTCATTGTCGATGCCGTCCGCACGCCGGTCGGCCGCCGCAACGGAGCATTCAAAGACACTCACCCCGTAGACCTGGCGTCGATCCCTCTCGAAGCACTCATCGAGCGCAACGACCTCGATCCCGAGCTGATCGACGACGTGATCATGGGAAACGTCTCCCAGACCGGCGAACAGGCTTACAACGTCGGTCGCAATGCCGCCCTGGCCGCGGGGTTCCCCGAGTCGGTCACCGGTGTGACCATCGATCGTCAGTGTGGTTCGTCACAGCAGTCGGCCCACTTCGCGGCACAGGCGATCATGGCCGGAGTGCAAGACATCGTCGTCGCCGCAGGTGTGGAGAACATGACGCGGGTCCCCATGGGGATCACAGCACAGAACGGCCCCGGGCTTCCCTTCGGCGCTCGGATGCTGGAGCGCTACGCCAACGGTCTGGTCCCACAGGGCATCTCCGCGGAGATGATCGCCGAGAAGTGGGCGATCTCCCGAGAGGAGCTCGACGAGCTGTCTCTCGAGTCACATCGTCGTGCAGCCCGGGCCACCGAGGAAGGACGCTTCGAGAGCCAGATCGTTCCGGTCGAAGTCACGTTGGAGGACGGCACCACCGAGACGATCACGCGTGACGGGGGAATCCGATGGGATACCAGCCTGGAGAAGCTGGCTTCTCTCCAGCCGGCATTCCAGGCAGATGGCAAGGTGACCGCAGGCAACTCCTCGCAGATCTCAGACGGTGCGGCTGCCCTTCTCATCATGGGTGAGGACAAGGCCGAGAAGCTTGGCATGACCCCGATGGCCAGGTTCCACACCTTCTCGATGGCGGGTGTAGACCCGGTCCTGATGCTCACCGGCCCGATTCCCGCAACTGCCAAGGCGCTCGATCGCGCCGGGCTCTCCATCGACGACATCGACTTGTTCGAGGTCAACGAGGCCTTTGCGGCCGTGACGGTCGCCTGGCGCATGGAGCACGGTGGACAGGACCCGATGGCTCTGTGGGACCGCACGAACGTCAACGGGGGCGCCGTCGCTCTGGGCCATCCTCTTGGTGCGTCCGGGGCTCGCCTCATGACCACGCTCGTTTGGGAGCTCGACCGGATCGGTGGCCGCTATGGCCTCCAGACCATGTGCGAAGGCGGCGGCATGGCCAACGGCACCATAATCGAGAGACTCTGACCGGCACTCTGTGGCTCGATGTCGTCCTGGCCCTTCTCCTGGGTCTGGTCATCTGGCGGTTGTCACTCTGGGTCATTCGGCTGCTCTCCACTCCGCCGCCTGAGGTCGACCCTGCTGACATCGTCACGGTGGACCAGGACTACCGATGCTCCGTGTGTGGGGCCGAGGTCACGATGAAGACCGTCAACCCGGCCGAGGACAAGCCACCAAGGCACTGCCGCGAGGAGATGGAGCCGGTGTGGCGACCGGGGTAGTTACACGTTTGTAGTTATCCAGAGACTTTTCCACAGCCTGTTGAGAATTACACACGTGTAATCACCCGGACTCCCGGGCCCTGTCAGCGACCGGGTACTACTCTCGCCTGCGGGATGCCTGAGTCGAAACGTCGCAAGCCAAAACGTCGTCCGCAGTCTGCCAAGGCCATCGAAGCAGCCGCCAAGGCCAAGGACCCAAGCCCAACGTGGTACGTGGCGATCATGGCCGGATTGATGGTGGTGGGGGTCCTTCTGGTGCTGCTGCGGTTCATCATGAATTGGCCACAGCCCATACTGCTCGTCGGGCTGGGAGCTATCGCAGCGGGCTTCCTGATGACGACGAATTACCGCTGAGCGCCCGGACGCTCAGCGAGTAACTGGCACTCGGTACCGAGTACCCGCCACCTACTCCCCGAGTGTGCTCGACGTCGTCGTAGACGG
>JASFVB010000062.1:0-12195 GCA_050050035.1 Acidimicrobiia bacterium
GCTGGTGTCACCCGTGGCCGCCGGGGAGGCGTCTCCGGGTGGCGGACCAGCACACGCCGCCAGGGCAAGCGCGCCCAGCAACGCCAGCCGCAGCAATCTCTTCACACTCAGTCTCCGCCGACAGTCAGCACGCCGGCCATCCCGCTCCCGCCGGCGTTCCCGTGAAATGTACAGAAGAAGGTGAATGTCCCGGGGGTGTTGTAGGTGAGGGTTGCCTCGTCGCCCTCGAGTTGCTCGAGGCTCCCAAACACCGCTTCGGTGGACCACATCTCGTTGGCCTCCACCGCGTTGTGCGGGTTGCGCCCAGCCCCGACCCAGTTGATCGTCCCACCAAGCGGGATGTGGATGTCGGTGTATTGATAGCGGTTGTCGTACATCTCGACCACGACGTCCTCGGCATCGATCGAAGTGTCGCCACCGGAGCCACCACACGCGTTGAAGATGACAACGCCCGCCAGCGCGAGCGCGAGAAGACGGGGTCTCACTCCTTCGAGTCCCCGAAGAGTCGCTTGATCCAGGCCCATAGGGAAGCGAAGAACAGCGATATCCCCTTGACCTCACCGGCTTGGATCTCTTCGGCCTCCGCTGCGGTGGAAGCCCCGAGCTTGGCCTCGAGACAGGACACGAAATCACCGATGAGTCGCTTCGACATCTCGTTGATCAAACCGGTCCTGCCGAACTGGGCCGCCGGGCCCGACAAGGTGATGTCGGCGTCGACGCTCACCTTCGACCCTCCTGCCTCGTCGACGATGGCGTAGACGACCTTCACCTGACCTCGCGAGCCACCCTTCTTGTCGACACCCTTGCCCTCGATCGACGCCGTTTTGCCGGCCTCGTCAGGAGTGATCGTCGCCGTGCCCTCGAAGACCGCCGTCATCGGCCCCATCTTGGCCGACAGACTCCCCTGGTAGGACCCGTCGGGCTCCTGACCCGACAGCTCGGCACCGGGAAGGCAATGGGCGACGGAGGGCACGTCCTGAAAGAAGTCCCAGACGTCCTCGGGACCGCGGGCCACCACGAATTCCTGCGAGATCTTCAATCTTCCTCCACGACGTCTAGCGCTGGCGCACGGTAGTGGGGTGTGCGCACCTTGCCCAACGAGGTCAATGGTGCTGGTTGTCTCCCCCGAGGAGCTGAAGGGCGTGTGGGAGGAGGTCGACTATCGCCTCGAGATTCTCGGCTGCTCCCTTCGGCGAGCCCGGCAGGTTGATGACTAGCGTCGACCCCACCGTGCCCGCGGCAGCACGCGTCAAGGCCGCCATCGGAGTCGACTCCAGCCCCCTGGCGAGCATTGCGTGCACGAGCCCCGGTGCCTCACGCTCCAGAAGACGGCGCGTTGCCTCCGGGGTGACATCGCGCAACCCGAAACCGGTTCCACCGGTCGTCAAGACGACGTCGGCGGTGTCGGTTGCCCTACGGATGGCATCGGCGATGGCATCGACTTCGTCGGGGACCAGATCTCGAACGACCTCGAAACCGTGTTCGGTGAGCATCTCGGCAAGCACCTCACCGGATCGGTCCTCACGCTCGCCGGCGGACACACCGTCGCTGACGGTGATGACGGCTACGGCCCCCATGACCTCGGGTCAATCGACACGCCACCCTGGAGCACGCCCAGGTTGAACAGGAGGAGGGCGATCAAGAACCCGGCCAGTCCCCACGGCCACGGGGTGGTGCGCTCGTCCTCGGGGCCGACCACCGTCGTGGTCCCGGGAGCGGCGGCGAGCGTTGCCAGAAACATCAATGCTGCCAAAGGCAGCCCGGCCAGCACCAGCCCTTCGCTGTCGGGGAGAAAGAACGGAATGGCGGCGAAGGCCGACACAACGGCCGGGATGAGTGCGATCCAGAGTGCAAACATCACACGTTTCCGGCCGGTGGAAACGAGCCGTCGATGTGGCGTGAAAGCGAGAAACGCCGCCGCTGCCGCCAGGGCGATCAGAAGAAGCCCCACCGCCCCACCGGCGGCGATGACGAGGTCCAGCCCGGGTGGCGCGTCGAGCGTGGCGAACGCCTGAGCCAGCCCCCCGTCCTCGGTGAATGGGAGGGTCGCGGCTTGGCTGAGGGCTTGACGGAGGACATGGAGCATGGTCCACAGCAACACAAGGCGGGGAAGACCGTGGCCACGCTGTGTCGGATACACGAACAGGGCAAACGCCCCGATGACGAGACACAGGATGAATCCACCTGCCCATGCGAGATCGGAAGCGCCGGTGAACTCGACCCGGTTGTTATAGAGCACCGCATCTCCACCCAGGATCTCTGCCATCAAGCCATCACCGAGATCGTCGAGGAATTGGGCGATGACGATCCCGAGTGTCGATGCGAGTACCGACGAGAGGACCAGTGGCGTGCCGATCTTGGAGACGGCGCGCGGGGTCTCGGTGGGGGCCTCAGCTGTCACAGCTGTGAAATGCTAAACCAGAATCGGCCACCCGAAAGGGGTCTCGGTTAGCGTTTCGCCTCCATGAGCCAGGATCGAGACGGGGTCTATCTGCCCGGCGACGCCCCGAACATCTACGAATCGACGGGCTGGGCGAACGCGGGTTGGTACGACGAAGGGCAGCATGGCGGTGCCTTGGCTGCACTCGTCGCCGGTCACGTCGAGGAGCAGGTGCGGACTCTGGCGCCGATGCAGGTGAGCAGGCTCACGGTCGAGATCTCCCGGGTCGTCCCGCTGGTCCCGTTGCGGATCGAAACCGAGGTGGTCAGGGAGGGTAAGAGGATCCAGATCGTCCAGGCCCACGTCTACGACCCTTTCGACGTTCTGCTCTCGACGGCGGTCGTGCAGCGACTGAGAGTCGCGGACTTGCCGCTCCCGGCCGACGCATCTCCCCCTCCTCTCGAATTGACCGCTCCCGAGCAGATCGAACTGCGCGAGACCGAAGCGTGGGGTGTCGGAGAAGAGGGCAAGAGGATGTTTCACCGCGGTGCGATCGAGATCAAGGAGATCTACGGCGGATTCGACATCAAAGGGCCGGGGGCGGTGTGGTCGCGCCTGACGATGCCAATCGTCGCCGGCACGGAGACGACACCGTTGCAACGTGTCGTGTCCATCGCCGACTTCCCCAATGGCGTTTCCAGGGCCCTCGACTTCCGCCAATGGGTGTTCATGAATCCCGACCTGACAATCCATCTCTCCCGATATCCCGAAGGCGAGTGGATCGCCCTCGACGCCCGGTCCGCGTACGGGCATCTCGGCCGTGGTGTGGCCACAGGCACGCTTTGGGATACGACGGGCTGGGTGGGGAGGACCACACAGAGTCTCTATCTAGACCGTCCTCCGGGTGTCTAGGTGGCCAGGATCACGGTGCCGATCAGCCACATCACGAACTCAGCGATGGCAAGACCCAGCATGAGCGCGGTTCGCCTCCAGCTCACTGCCATCCATGCACTCACGCCCACGACGGTCAGCCCCAGGGTCACCGACCACCAGGTCGGGACCAGACCGGCGACCGCGCCGCCGATCGTCAGGATGACGACGATGATCAAGAACCCGGCGGCGACCAGCGCATAGAGGACCTGACGAGGGGACGCTTCAGTCACTCGATGCCTGCCGCCTCGGCGACACGTCGATACCAGTCGGCCAGCGACGAGATCGTCTCGTGGGCGTTGAGACCGCTCGGGTTTGGCACCACCCAGAGCTCCGATGGACCTATTGGCCTCGGCTGACGGCCAAGAGCCGCTCGTCGATCTGCGAAGGCGTCCCGGTAGGCAGTGACGCCGGCGACTGCCACGACCTCGGGGCTGATTCTCTCCACCAGCCCGGTGAGCCGGACGGCCCCCTTCCCCAATTCGTCACGTGTCAACTCAGATGCCCGTGTCGTCGCCCGGTTGACCAGATTGGTTATCCCCATCCCCAACGACGTGAAAGCCCCACGCTGAGCGTCGGTCATCCCCACGTCGGTATCGACGCGCCAGTCGATCAGGCCGGCCTCGAGAAGTGCCGGATAGAAACGGTTCGACGGATGACAGAAGTGGGTTTGAGTCGCCGCCGTCCACAGGCCGGGGTTGATGCCGACGATGAGGAGCCGACAGTCGTCGCCGATCAGGTCGGGGACGCCAAAACCCTCGAAGCGTTGGAGTTCTTGCTTGGTGAAGCTCACGACAGGAATGGTTTCAGGATGGGATGGTCGTCGTCGGACGGTTCGGTCAGTGCTTGATCTCGAGTCCGCCGAACATGACAGTGGCGCCGATGGTGAGTCGGGGAGCTCCCGGGCCGACCTGCTCTTTGGCGGTGACGTTGTCGAACCCGCCAAAGATGGGCAGGCCATTCACGTCGACCACCCAGCCGTGAGGGACCGTGATCTCGAGCCCGCCGAACGCGACGAAGACATCGAGCTTGGCGTCGGAAGCCGGGGTGGCGTCACGCAAGTCCAGCTTTCCTCCTCCAAAGACGGCGGAGATGCTCCCTCCCTGGAAGTTCTCGGAACGCGAGGCCATCTCCGACCCGGAGAAGACGTTGAAGCTGTTGACGGTGTCACCCGTCTCGGTACGAGAGCTCATCCCCCTGCCGAAGAGGATCACCAGACCGACGACGATGATCACGACGGGCCAGACGATGGCGCCGATGTCGGCGATGTCCAGACTGGTGAGGAGAAACGCCACTCCCACCAGGACGATCACCCCACCCACCGGCCAATGTCTCGGGTTGGCCATCAGGGCAATCAAGCCGGCGAGGACGATCACGACCGGCCACCAGTCGGAGATGATGTCCCAGGCGTCGAGCACGTCGGTGGCATCGAGTAGAAACAAGGTCCCGACGGCGACGATCAACGTGCCGAAGAACAGCCTGCCCCAGTTCACCATGCCTCCTTGTCGAGCGATGCCGAGCCTATCGATTCGGCGCCGGTCCTACTTCTTCTGAGCCTCGTAGTAGGGGTTCTCACCCGACGCATGGTCGGTGACGTCGACGACCTGCGTCAGCTCCGGGATGGATTCGAGGATGATCCTCTCGATGCCCTGTTTCAGGGTGACCTGTGCCAGACCACACCCCTGACAGCCGCCGAAGAGACGCAGGTAAGCGATCGTCCCATCGACCGACACGAGCTCGGCGCCTCCACCGTGGGAGGCAATGGCGGGGTTGACCTGTTCGACGAGCACCTGCTGGACGCGATCGACCAGGGGGCCGCTCAGGTCCCCGGCCGGTGCCGACATCGCCGGCGGAGCCGGCGTGTTCGGGTTGTTCATGGCAAGCCCCTGCTCGGTCAACTCGAGCATCGCCCCGTCGAGTTTGCCCGTGTCGGCCTTGGGGAACATCACGGCGAGATCTCCATGACGCTCCTCGGTCCAGTTCTCCGCCCTGTCCTCGAGCGGCACGAATGCCAGCTCGTAGGAGAACTGCGGGCCCTGATACCCGGTGACCTCGATCGAAAGGGCAAACTCGCCATCCCCTGGCTCGTTGTCACGCAGCTGGCGAATCATGTCCAGAGCGTCGGGAGCAATTGACAGAACGGTGGTGTCGGACATCTGTAAAGATGGTAACGCGAGCCACCTGCAAACCCCATGCCCACCGCAGTCGTCATCCTCCCCACGAGCACCTATCGAGCCGCCGATTTCGTTCGGGCGGCCGAGACACTCGACGTCGACCTCGTCGTCGCCTCCGAGCAGCCCAGCCCGCTGGACATGGGCGACCGGTATCTCCAGATCGATTGCACCGACACTCAGACCGCCGCCGAGGCCATCGCCGATCTGGGTGACACAGTCGCCATCGACGGAGTCGTGGCAGCGGACGATCAGGGTGTCTTGATCGCAGCACACGCCAGCGAGATCCTCGGTGTCGCCGGCAACCCGCCGGAAGCGGCTCGAGCCACGAGGGACAAGCTGGAGATGCGCCGAAGACTCGAGGCCGTCGAAGTCGATCAGCCGGAATACTCGCCACTCCAGCCGGGGGACGATGCGGTAGACGTGGTTTCCGACCTCGGGCTCCCGGTTGTGATCAAGCCACTCGACCGCTCAGCCAGCCAGGGTGTCATCCGTGTCGACGAGGCCGGGCTCGCCAACCAGGCCGCCCGGCGGATCAGGTCGATCGTCGGCTCGGACACCACCCTCCTCGTGGAGCGCTACGTGCCGGGCAAAGAGATCGCCATCGAGGGCTTGATGGGCAATGGGGAGCTCACGGTGCTCGCCGTGTTCGACAAACCGGACACATCGGCCGGTCCCTTCTTCCCCGAGACGCTCTTCGTGACCCCATCACGGCTGCCAGGCGACGTCTTGGACATCGCTCACCGTCGCGCCGCGGAAGCGGTGCGTGCGCTGGGGCTGACAAACGGGCCGGTTCACGTGGAACTCCGTGTCGACGACCATCGGGCCCGCGTCATCGAGATCGCGGCGCGATCGATCGGCGGGTTGTGCAGCAGGAGCCTCAACTTCGGTCTCATGGGCACAACGCTGGAGTCGTTGATCCTGCGCAACGCCATGGGAGACGACATCGCCCGTCTCCACAGGGAGCCCATGGCGAGTGGCGTCCTCATGATTCCCACCCCGAAGACCGGGGTGCTCCAGGCCATAGCGGGAGAGGAAGAGACTCGTTCGATCGAGGCCGTCACCGGGATCGACTTCACGGTCGTGCCCGGAACCACAATCGTCGCCCCACCGGAAGGGGACCGGTATATCGGTTTTGTCTATGCCCGATCCGAGAAACCGGAGACGGTGGAGAATGCTTTGAGAAAGGCCATGACCATACTTCAAGTTCAAGTTGAGGGTTAGGTCTTACCCGCGATATCGCGCGTAAGACGATTTTGTCATTCATATGGAGACCGTCCTGATATTCGCAGGTGGGGACACCACCCCCACGTCGCTCCTCGAGGAGCTGCCCGAATCCGACCTCGTGGTGGCGGCCGACTCCGGATACGACCTGGCTGTGGCAGAAGGCATCAACGTCGACGTGCTCATCGGCGACATGGACTCGATCGCAGCGGAGACGATCCCAAGCCACGTCATCGTCGAGCGTCATCGCACCGACAAAGACAAGACCGACCTCGAGTTGGCGCTGGAGCGAGTGGTGATCGAACGACCGGCCCGCATCGTCGTGGTGGGTGGTGCCGGGGGGCGGTTCGACCACGAGCTGGCGACCGCGGCTCTCCTCACGTCCCGCCGCTGGGCAGACATCGCCGAGATCGACTGGGTCACGACCCGGGGCTGGGTCTACGTGATCCGAGGCCGCAGGATCATTCACGCAGATGTGGGAGCGACTATCGGCCTCATTCCGATGGGCGGTGCAGCTTTGGGCGTCACGACGCGTGGTCTCCATTGGGATCTGACGGGAGCAGTGCTCGACCACGGGACGACACACGGCGTCTCGAACGTCTTCGAGGCGCCGATCGCAGATATCAAGGTCAATGAGGGTTGTGTTCTCGCCGTGGTGCCCGGGTAAGGGGACACATGGCTAAACGAGCCATCCCGTGGCGCCGATAACGTGATCCTGATGCGCCCACGCGCCCTGATTCCCGTCCTCCTCCTGCTCCTCGCAGCGTGTGCCGGCCCCATGCCGGAGGCTTCTCCCCTGACTCGGTCTCCACAAACGGCCGACGACGAGCCCCGGGTCATCCCGGCGGTCGAGCCTGTCCCCGAGCCAACACCGGTGTGGGCAGGCTTCGCTGTGACAAACGGCTCTTCGGTGACGGGACTCACTGCATACTCACGTCGGGAGCTGGACGTCTATGAGAGCCCCGATGCCGACGAGCCATGGACCACCGTGGAACCCCTGACCATCCTCGGGACCACCACCGTGCTCGGTGTCGTAGGCGAGCCCGCCGGAGGCTGGGTCGAAGTCATGCTCCCGATCCGTCCGAATGGGAGCACAGGCTGGGTGCACACCGCCGACGTGTGGTTGTACGTCGCCGACAGCGAGATAGTCGTCGATCTCGGTGAGCGCCGGCTCACCTACATCGTGGATGGTGTGAGCGTCCTGGAGACCGATATCGGGATCGGCAGTGACTACAACCAGACGCCAACCGGGTCGTTCTTCGTCACCGACACCGTTGCCCTGGCCGACCCGAATAGTCCCTGGGGGCCTCACGCCCTCGGTCTGTCGGCACGCTCTGACACGATCACCAGCTTCAACGGCGGTGACGGCATCATCGGTATCCACGGGACGAACAACCCCAGCTCCATCGGCGGGAACATCTCCCTGGGCTGTGTGCGATTGCCCAACGACATGATCTCCCTTCTCTACGAGATGGTGCCGATCGGCACGAGGGTGGAGATCCGCTTGTGAGCGTGCACTCGAGGCTGCCGTAGGGCCCAGCCCCCGGACGACACTATGAGCCGAGGGTGTTGACCGCGGCGTTGGCGAGGACGGTCGTGCCTCGCTCTCTTGTCTCAGTCGTCAAGACACAGGTCTCGTCTTCGACCCATATCCTCGTCACCAGCGTCTCACCGGGGAACACATGACCGGTGAATCGGGTCTCTATCGATCTCATGCGGCGCGGATCACCACCCAGAGCCGACTCCACCACGGCCTTCGCCGCGATCCCGAGAGTGCACAGCCCGTGGAGGATGGGGCGCTCGAAGCCTGCCACTGCGGCAAATGAAGGGTCGGCGTGGAGGGGGTTCTTGTCGCCAGAGGCCATTCGATAGAGCAGCGCTTGCTGGGGAAGCGTCACCGACTCGACGACGTGGTCGGGATCGCGGTCGGGCGGGGTGTTGCCGGACGGGGGCCCGGCGTCGCCGCCAAACCCGCCTTCCCCACGCACGTATATGCCAGATCGGTTTGTGAAGAGCGGTTCTCCCGTCGACGTGAGGACCGACACGACCTCGACGACGACCAGCGCACCTCGTCCCTTGTCGAAGACGTCGACTATCCGGCCCCTCTGATCAACGGAGCCTCTCGTGGGAATCGGCCGATGGACGATGAGTTGTTGGTCACCGTGAAGCACCTGGGTGAGGCTGATGTCGAGACCGTCGACCGCACCGAATCCCATCATCGTCGCAAACGGCGGGATCGTGCCGAATGACGGGACCGCGACCAATTCCGACTCGTAGGCGTATTTCAGCTCGGCGGGGTCGGTCGGGGGGTTCCCGGCACCGACACCGAGGTTGTACAAGATGACCTCGTGCTCCTCCCACGAGTAGGGAGCCTCATCGAGCTCGGCGCCCACCACCCGCCCGACGTCTATCGGCATCAGCCGCCCAGCATCTGGCCGAGAAGCATGATCTCCTCGTTGGAGGACGACGGTATGACCGGGGAGCCGACGTCCCTGATCTCGTCGAGATGGTCGACGACCTCCTCGACCGACGGCGTGGCGCCCGCTCCCCCGAACCATCCCTGGTTGGTGCCTATGAAGACCCGGCCATAGCGACCACCACCGACAGTGAAGATCTCATGGGTGAACTGGTTGGTCTCGGAGCAGAGATACACGACCATGGGAGTCACCTGCTCCGGCGCGACCATGTCGGCCAAGGGTCCCAACAGATCCTCGGTCATGCGTGTCTTGGCGATCGGGGCCACCGCGTTCGCCTTGATGTCGTACTTGGCCCCTTCGACGGCGAGCACATTCATCAAGCCCACCAATCCCGCCTTGGCTGCTCCGTAGTTGGCCTGACCGAAGTTGCCGAATAGGCCCGAGCCGGACGTGGCGAAGACGAGTCGGCCGTATCCGTTCTCCTTCATGAGCCGAAACGCAGGCAGGGTGACGTAGAACGAGCCACGGAGATGCACGTCGAGCACGGCTTCGATCTCCGCAGTGGTCATGTTGGCGAACGACTTGTCCCGGAGTATCCCGGCGTTGTTCACCACGATGTCCACGGTCCCGAAGGCATCCACGGCCGTCTGAACGATCGCTGCCCCGCCTTCCTCCGACCCGACAGAGTCGTAGTTGGCGACTGCCTCCCCTCCTGCCTCGGTGATCTCGGCGACCACCTCGTCGGCTGCCGAGCTGGAGGCGCCTGTCCCGTCGACGGCTCCACCCAGGTCGTTGACGACGACGCGGGCTCCGCGGCGGGCAAGCTCCAACGCATAGGTCTTGCCCAACCCGCCACCGGCTCCGGTGACGATTGCGACGCGACCGTCGAACGCGACTACTTCACTCACAGTTACCTGACCTCCGTTGTAGACGACAGGAGGCTAAACCCCCGCGTACATCCCCTCGATCTGGTCGGCGTACTTGTCGAGGACCACGCGACGCTTCAGCTTGAGCGATGGTGTCACTTCGCCCGTGTCCGGAGTCCATTCGTCGGGAACGACTATCCACTTCTTGATCTGCTCGACCCGCGCCACGGTCTCGTTGGCCTCGGCAACGGCATCGGCGATCTCCTGACGCACCTCCGGTAGCTCGGAGAAGCTGGCCAGATCGTCGTAGGGAAGACCCCGCGCCGCCGCCCATTCGGGTGCCTCCTCATGGTCGATGGCGATGATCATGCTCAGGAACTTGCGCTGGTCTCCGACCATGCACACCTTGGAGATCAGCGGGTGATTGCCCAGCAACGTCTCCAGCTTCGCGGGAGCGATGTTCTTGCCGGCAGCGGTGATGATGATCTCCTTCTTACGACCGACGATCCACACGTAGCCGTCCTCGTCTATCCGGGCGAGGTCTCCCGAATGGAGCCAGCCGTCGGGGTCGTATGTCTCGCGGGTCGCCTGATCGAGCTTGTAGTAACCCTGTGTGATCACGCCGCCACGCATGAGGAGCTCACCGTCGTCGGCGATCTGCACCTCGACGCCCGGTATCGCCCTGCCCACTGATCCGATCTTGTTGGCCCCCGGGACATTGGTGGTTGCCGGCCCGGTTGTCTCCGACATCCCGTACAACTCGAACAACGGCACACCGATCGTGTGGAAGAACCTGACCAGGTCGGGGTTGATCGGGGCCGCCGCCGTGATTGCGATCTTCACCTCTTCCATGCCGAGGCCCTCGCGCACCTTGGAGAGAGCCACCTTGTCGAGGATCCCGGCAAGGACCGGCCCCTTCCGGCCGGCCTGCTCGGCGTCGACTCTCTTCTCGTTCGCCGACAGGGCGGCGTTGAGAATCGTCGCCTGGATGCCCTCGGCGTCCGCAAACCGCGCCAACAGCCGCGAGTGGAACTTCTCGTAGACCCTGGGCACACCCACGAAGAGAGTCGGGCGCGCCTTCTGGATGTACTCGAGCACCCCGGCCATGCTCGGGCAGTACCAAACCTGCCCGGTGAGGTAGGTGCCCAGGTAGTGGGTGGCCAGACGTTCGGCGATGTGGGCCAGCGGCAAATACGAGACCATCCGGGCGCCCCGTTCGAGGTCGGCAGCCCGACGCAGGCACTCGAGTGTCCACAGCACGTTGTACTGGCTGATCATCACGCCTTTCGGCCTGCCTGTGGTCCCCGACGTGTATATGAGGGTGGCCAGCGTGTCGGGTGTGACCGCAGATGACGATCGCATGACACTCTCCGGGTCCTGGGTGAGATGATGCACACCACGGGCGAGCAGCTCGTCCCAGCTCAGAACCCAGTCGGTCGTGTCGTAGTTCTCCGCCCCGTGGACCAGAACCACATAGCGAAGGTTGGGCAACTCCGCACGGATCTCCTCCCAACGCTTCATGAAGTCGAGGTCCTCGAGGATCGCCACGGTCGCCTTGGAGTTGTCTGCGATGTACTTGACCTGATTGGCGGCGAGTGTGGAGTAGACGGTGATCGGTGTGGCCCCGGCATGCACCGCGGCGAAGTCGGCGATCACATGCTCCGGGCGGTTGCCGGCCATGATGGCGACGAACTCGCCATCTCCCACGCCGAGTGTCTGGAGCCCGGCCGCCGCCTTGTGAACTACATCCCGGTACTCGGACCAGGTGAGACTGCGCCAATCCCCGTCCTTCCAGTGGATGGCAGGCTGATTGCCATGTCTGTCGGCGTTCTCGTTGAAGACGTCGACGATGGTCTTCCCCTCGACGATCGCGTCGATCTCGGCACGTTCGGCCAGCACGGCGGCGTTGTCGCTCACACTTCCTCCACTCGCGTCAGGAGACTGCTCCGGTCTCCCGAAGCTTACCGATCTGGGCCTGGCTATATCCGAGACGGGTCAGAACGGCATCGGTGTCGGCGCCCGGCGAGGCAGGCCCGCGGTCGATCGAGGAAGGTGTCTCGGAAAACCGCGGCGCGGGGCCCGGCTGACGCACTCCCCCCACCTCGACGAAGGTCTCTCGTGTCCGGTTGTGGGGATGCTCAGGTGCCTCGGTCAACGACAACACAGGCGCCACACACGCGTCGGTCCCGTGAAAGTGCTCCGCCCAC
>JASFVB010000063.1:0-12134 GCA_050050035.1 Acidimicrobiia bacterium
GGAGCCAGCGCAACGCGAATGGTCCTGCTGGGAACCGTTGCCGAGGGCCTACTGGCTCACGCCCCATGTGACGTTCTGGTGGCACGCTCCGGCGGTCAGTTCCGGCGTCCCTGAGCGGGGGCACGTCGCGCGTCAGGGAGGTCTCTGGTCTCAGGGCGTCAGCGAACGAAGATGTCGTCCGCGAAGCAGAAACGCCAAAACTCGAGCGGCTCGATGGAGCGCATGAGAGGATGACCGTCGGTTTCCCAGTGCTGACGGGCGTGACGGTTCTTCGACTGGTCACAGCAACCCACGTGACCGCATGTCAGACATGATCGGAGATGGACCCATGTGTCACCCATCGCGACACATTCGTCACAAACATTGGAAGACGGCTCGGCTTCTTTGGTGAGGGACTTGAAGTGAGAGCAGCTAGGCATCGGTTTGTGAGCGGTCTGCTAGACCAAGGCCAATGCCTGTTTCAGGGAGCGCTCGACGTACACCTTGGCCAAATGGGTCTTGTATTCCTCTGATCCATATAGATCGCTGAGGACGGTGATGTCATCGGCGGCTCTTTCTGCCGCCGCCGCGACGGCGGCATCCGAACCGTCAGTCCCGATCAGGGTGCTCCCGACAGAGTCGGCCAGCGTGGGCTTCGTGCCCACGCCGGTCAGGGCGACCCGGGCATCCTCGATCGAGCCGTTCGTCTTCCTGACCCAAGCTGCGGCGCCGGCCACGGCGTAGTCGGAATGCCCACCACGGCGTCCCAGCTTGTCGTAGGCCGATGCCTCCCCGGCACCCGCCTTGGGTATGCGAATGCCCACGAGTATCTCGGTGGGTTCCAGGGCCGACGTGAGCGAGTCGACGAAGAACTCGGAGGCGGGGATGTCTCTCGTGCCCGAGCTGGAATGGGCCACGAAGACCGCTCCGCAGGCAATGGCCGCGGCCGGCTGATCGGCCGCTACATCTGCATGTGCGAATGCGCCACACGTCGTGCCGCGATTCCGCACCTGTACGTCGCCGGTCAGAGACGCGGCTGTGGCGAGTGCCCCCGCATTGTCTGCGATCAGATCGCTGGACGCGGTTTCGGCATGTCGCACGAGGGCACCGAGCTCGACGTGATCACCCATGTCGGCGATCGTGTCGAGACCTGGAATCTTCGCAATGTCGACGATCGTCGCCGGGGAGAAGAGCCTCATCTTCATCATTGGGATGAGACTCATACCTCCGGCCATGACCTTCGAGTCCTCACCGAGAGCCTGGTAAGCCTCCTCGAGCGTCTTGGGCGCTACATAGTCGAACTGCCTCGGGTACACCTCAGCCCTCCGACAGCCAATCGGGCGGCGGCGGCTCCTCGCCACGCATCTTGGCTGCCGCGTACTCGACAGCGCGCACGATGTTGTGATAACCCGTGCAACGACACAGGTTGCCCTCGATGCCGTGCCGGATCTCGTCCTCGCTCGGAGTGTCGTTCCCCGTCAACAGCGCCACCGACGACATGATCATCCCCGGGGTGCAGAACCCACACTGAAGTCCGTGACGTTCCCAGAAGCCCTCCTGTACGGGGTGAAGCCCATTGTCGGAGATGCCTTCGATGGTCGTGATGTCGGAGCCATCGGCTTGAACGGCGAACATCGTGCACGACTTCGCGCTCTTGCCGTCGACGTGGATGGTGCATGCGCCGCAGTAGCCCGTCTCACAACCGACATGGGTGCCTGTGAGCCTGAGGTGCTCTCGCAGGAAATGCACGAGGAGAGTCCTGGGCTCAACGTCGGCAGAGACCTGTCTGCCGTTGACGGTCATCGACACATCCATGGCGGGCGCACACGCTAGCCGTGAACGGCCGCGCACGGAGAGTCCGGCTCGGATCGCCGACCGGTGGCCGCGACCACGACGGCAGATGCCACGCCTTGGGCGAGGTCAGCTCATGTCAGGCGGCTCGTGAGGCGGCCCTCAGCAGCGCTTCGGCCACATACACCGGCAAGACGCTGCGGCGGTAGTCGGCTCCCGCGTACAGGTCACCCATCACTTCGTCGCCCAGAGCATCCACAGCAGTCTGGGCCGCGCTCGCTGCGTTCTCCTCGCTCACTGGCTTGCCTACCAAGGCTGCCCCGACTGAGTCGACAACGGTTGCGTGTGGTGTCAGGCCGCCGACGGCCACGGTGCATGACGTGCAATTGCCGTCGCCATCCAGGTCGACTACTGCACAAGCGCCGACGACCGCGTACCGCGACGCAGGGTTGAACATCTTGGCATAGGCCGAACCGGTGCCGTCGGCCTCAGCGCCGACTGTGATCCCCGTCAGCATCTCATCGTCACCCAGTGCCGATTCGAACAACCCGGTGAAGAAGTCCGACGCCGCGATGTCACGGGTGCCGGACTTCGACTGTGCCTTGAACGTGGCGCCGAGCGCGGCCAACACCGTTGGCAGGTCGGATGCAGGGTCGGCGTGGGCCACGTTGCCACCCACAGTCCCCCGATTCCGCACCTGAGGATCACCGATCATCGACGCCGCCTCGGGAAGTGCCGCAGGGAACGAATCAGCGCCTTCCACTGCGACCATGGCGTGGGTGGTCAGGGCGCCTATCGAGAACCCGCCATTCGCCGAGATGCCGCGTAGAGCGTCGATCCTCCCGATGTCCACCAGGGTGTCAGGAGATGTCAGCCGGATCTTCATCAGAGGTAGCAGACTGTGCCCACCGGCGATGAACCTGCTCTCACTCCCGGACTTGAGGTCCAGGGCCTCCTCGACGGAGCCTGCTCGTACGTATTCGAACGGTCTGGGATACATCATTCACCTCCGCCGTTGCCGGCTGCAACGATCGCGTTGTGGATCTTCTCGGCCGTCAGGGGCATCTCCAGATACCTGACTCCGAGTGGCGCCAGTGCGTCGAGCACTGCGTTCGAGACTGTCACCGTGCCGGCGATCGTTCCCATCTCTCCGGCGCCCTTGACTCCGAGTGGGTTGTGGGGGGACGGTGTCTCGATCCGGTCTACCTCGATCCACGGGAAGCCATCTGCCCGGGGAACCGCGTACGACAACATCGAGCCGGACAGGAGTTGCCCATCCTCGTCGTAGACGCCGTGCTCCCACAGCGCTTGACCGACACCCTGCACGACCCCGCCGAGGATCTGGCCCTCGACGATCATCGGATTGATGATGTTGCCGACGTCATCGACCGCGAAATACTTCTGAAGCTGTACCTCACCGGTCGTCGGGTCGATCTCCACCTGCGCGACGTGCGCCGAGTACGGGAACGTGAAGTTCGCCGGGTCGTAGAAGGAGGTCTCTTCGAGCCCCGGCTCCATGCCCTCGGGCATGTTGTCCGCTGTGGTGACGGCGAACGCCAGCTCGGCGAAGCTCTTCTTGGACTCGGGCGAGCCTGCAACCGAAACGGTTCCCTCGTCCTGGTCGTAGACCATGTCGTCGACCGAGGCCTCGAGCAGATGGGCTCCGAGCTCTTTCAGCTTGGCGCGGATCTTCTCGGCGCTCTTGACCAGTGCGCTCCCACCGACAGCTGCACTGCGACTCCCGTATGTGCCGACTCCGTACTGGATGCGATCGGTGTCACCGTGGATGATCTCCACGTCCTCGATAGGGACGCCGAGCTCGTCGGCGACGATCTGGGCGAAGGTCGTTTCGTGACCCTGCCCGTGGGCATGCGATCCAGTGAACGCCGAGACCTTCCCGGTCGGGTGGACTCTGATGCTGCCACTCTCGAACAACCCGATGGCTGCACCGAGACCGACCGCGGCAGCGGACGGTGCCGGACCGCTGGCCTCGATGCACGAGGAGAATCCAACGCCGACCAGCTTCCCTCGAGCTCGCGCCTCCTCCTGGTCCTTGCGCAGCGACTCATAGGCAGACAACTCCTCGATCTTGTCGAAGAGCGCCTGGTAGTTCCCGCTGTCGTACACCAGGGCCACCGGCGTCTCGTATGGGAACTCGTCGCTTTGGATCAGGTTCTTGCGTCTCAGCTCGACCGGATCCATGTCCAGCTCTCGCGCGGCCAGGTCGATGATCGTCTCGAGGAGATAACTCGCTTCGGGACGACCCGCCCCTCGATACGCGTCGACTGGGACGGTATTCGTCATGGTCCCGTAGGCCTCACCGAAGATGACCGGGATCTTGTACAGACCGGAGAGCAGCGTGATGTAGAGCGCCGTTGGGATCAGCGGGGCGAACGTCGACAGATACGCACCCATGTTGGCCCACGTGGAGACGTGGAGTGCCGTGATGGTCCCGTCGTTGTTCACGCCGAGCTTGGCCGTTGTCATGTGGTCCCGCCCGTGGCGGTCGGTGACGTACGACTCGGTGCGGGTCGACACCCACTTCGCCGGCCGGCCCACGGATCGAGCCACCCAGGGCACGATGACCTCTTCGGGATAGTGGAAGATCTTGCTACCGAAACCGCCGCCCACATCCGGGGAGACCACACGGAGCTTGTGCTCAGGGATCCCGAGGGTGAAAGCACCCAGGAGGAGCCTGATCGTGTGTGGGTTCTGACTCGTCGTCCACACGGTCATGTGCTCGTCAGGAGCATCCCATTGTGCGACACAGGCTCTTGGCTCCATGGCATTGGGGATGAGACGTTGGTTGGTGAAATCGAGCTCGACGACATGGTCGGATGCGGATAGAGCCGCGTTGGTCGCCTCCTCGTCACCGAGCGGCCAGTGATAACTCACGTTCGACTCCATGTCGTCGTGCAACACCGGCCACTCGCCCTTGGGCTGGCGTGCGCTCACGACCACAGGGAGTGGCTCGAGATCGACATCTATCAGGTCGAGGGCGTCCTCAGCGATCGCCGGACTCTCGGCGACCACGACCGCGACTGCGTCGCCGACGTGTCGGACCTTGTCGATGCACACCGCGTGGTGAGGCGGGGTGAGACAACCTTCGAATGTCCAACCACAAGGGAGAGTCCCGCATCCGCCGTCGACGAGGTCCTGGCCCTTGTACACCGCGACCACGCCCTCGAGTGCTTCAGCCTTCGAAGTGTCGATGCCGTTGATCTTGGCGTGGGCAAGCGGGCTTCGCTTCACCCCGACGTGGACCATGTTGGCAAGCGAGAGGTTGGCCACGTACTTGCCCTGTCCCCTGAGGAACCGTGGGTCCTCGACACGCTTGACAGCCTTGCCCATGTACTTGCTCATGACTGACCTCCCATGGCTGCTGCGCCCTCCTTGACGGCCTTGACGATGTTCTGATATCCGGTGCATCTGCAGAAGTTGCCTTCCAGCCCGTGACGCACCTCATCGTCGGTGATCGCCGGGTTGCCTTCCACGAGCTTCACCGAAGCCATGATCATCCCGGGCGTGCAGAACCCGCACTGGAGACCATGGCTGTCCCAGAAGGCCTGCTGCATGGGGTGCATCTCGTCGTTCGTGGCCAGGCTCTCGATGGTCGCGATCTCCGACCCATCTGCCTGTGCGGCGAGGACCGTGCAGGACTTCACGGCCATGCCGTCCATGTGCACCGTGCATGAGCCGCACTGACTGGTGTCGCACCCGACGTTGGTGCCGGTGAGCCCGAGGTTGTCCCTGATGAAATGGACCAGGAGGGTCCTGGGCTCGACGTCGGCCGAGACCTCCCGACCGTTGACTGTCATCGATACGTTCATGGAGAGGCCTTTCGCTCGTTGACCAACACTCGGAACATATCAACTTGACCAGGCGCGTGTCGGCCCGACACGATGAAAGGGCGACACCTTCCGAGGACCTGTCTACTCGGAGGCGGGCACGGGCCCCTGAACCGCCGGGAGGCGAACAGAGAATGTCGTTCCGGAGGAGCCGGTATCGACGGTGATCGTCCCCCCGGCGCGGCCCACGATGGTTTGGACGGTGTGGAGACCGAGCCCCGTTCCTCCTCCCGGGCCCTTCGTCGTGTAGAAGGGATCGAAGACCCGCTCTGCTATCTCGGGGGGCATCCCTGAGCCGGTGTCGGCAACCGTGACCACTATGTCGTCGCCTTCGTTGCGTCCGGTGATGTTCAGCTCCCCGCTGCCGCCCATCGCGTCGGAGGCGTTGTCGATGAGGTTGGTCCAGACTTGGTTCAGCTCGCGACCGGGTGCCATCACATTGGCGAGATCGTCCTCGAACTCGGTCGTGACAGTGACATCCCGGAGCTTGTGCTTGAGCAACACCAGTGTGTCGGCGATGCCCATCCTCACATCCACCTCCTGCACCGGCGCCTGGTCGAGGTATGAGTACTCCTTGACGATGCGAACCAGCTCGGAGATCCGATTGGCCCCGATCCGAACCTCCCCGAGCACTTGGTGCGCCGTCTCCCGCAAGGCGGTCCACCTGGCCATGTGGGGCTTCAACTCCTCGGACGTGCCGGATGTCATCTCGTCGAGCAGCGCGGGGGTCCAGCCGGTCTCGACGAGGCCGGGGGCGAGCTCCCATGCGTCGGTGAGCCCCAAATCCTCCAACCAGCGGGCGACCGCGGCCTCGGTGTCGCCACGTTCGACAGCAGACAGGTCTGGAGGGGGCGGAGGCGCCACGGCGGTGTCGGCCAGTGTCCCGACGAGGAACCTCGCTTCCCTGGCCAACTCATCTTGAACCCGAGCGAGCTCCTGCGTGCTCCTTGCCACGGCGGCGGCGGGATTGTTCAGCTCGTGCATGAGCTGGGCCGCCATGCGACCCAGGGCGGCCATACGCTCCTCGTGCCGCAGCGTGTCCTCGATGTCGCGCAGACGGTAGGTCACGGTTCGGAACATTCGTCGGACCACCCTGGGATCGCGCAACAGCTCCTCGAAGGCGGTGACCGGTATCTTGATCAGGAGTGACGGCTCGGTTGTGGTCACCGTTGCCGTGCGAGGGGCCCCGTCGAGCAACGCGATCTCCCCGACAACGTCGCCGGGCCCGATTCGGGCCAGCTCCACCTCTCTCTCCGGCGTGCTCTTCGTCACAGCCAACTGACCCTCGACGACGACATACATCTCCTCCGAGTGCGTCCCCTCCTCGATGATCACCACGCCCTGGTCGATGCTCACCTGCTCCGATCCGGCACGGACGTCGTGAAGGATGACCTCAGGGAGATCGGCGAAGTAGGGGAGGCCGCGCAGGATCTCCTCGGTCGATCTCACAGAGAAGCCAGATGCTGGTGGAGGAACCGGATCGCGGTCGAGCCCTCACCTGTGGCCCCGGCTACACGGCGGATCGAGCCGTGACGAACGTCACCGGCGACGAAGATGCCGGGAACCGATGCCTCGAGGGGCAGAGGGTCGCGTTTGACGTTCCAGTCGTGGAGCGGACCTAGATCGCTGCCCGAGAGCACGAAGCCGCGCTCGTCCAGCTGGACCAGACCCGCCAACCACTCGGTGTGTGCCTTCTGTCCGATGAAGATGAAGACCGCGCCCGCCTCGTAGTTGGCCTCGTCATCGCTATCGCGGTTCTTGATCACCACCGAGTCGAGGTGAGTATCACCCCTGGCCTCCATGAGCTCGGATCTCGGCATGACCGAGACCGAGTCGTTGGCGGCGATGTTGTCGATCAGGTACTGGGACATGGTCCTCGACAACTCCGCACCGCGGATGACGATCTTCACAGAGTCCGTGAATCTGGTGAGAAAGAGAGCTGCCTGGCCGGCGGAGTTGCCTCCTCCGATGACGAACATTGGCTGACCTCGGTGATAGCTGGCTTCGATGTTCGAAGTGCCGTAGTAGACACCGGCGCCGGCCAGCTCCTCGAGGCCCTTGGCGTCGAGGCGACGGTACTCCACGCCGCTGGTGACAACGAGTGCCTTGGCAGTGACCGTTGTTCCGTCGGCGAGACGAAGGATCTTGTAGGGGTCCCGACGCTCGATGCTGTCCACGCGCATCGGCACGAGGATCTCCGCCCCCAGTCTCGTCGCCTGTGAGTATGCCCGTCGGGCGAGGTCGGCACCGCTGATGCCCTTGGGGAATCCGAGGTAGTTCTCGATGAGCGTGGACTGTGCCGCCTGTCCGCCCGGTGCCGATTCCTCGATCAAGAGAGTCTTCAGCCCTTCCGACGCTCCGTAAACGGCGGCCGCGAGACCAGCGGGCCCCGCGCCGACGATCGCGACGTCATATGCCGGAGAGCTGGCATGGGTCCGCAGTCCGATGGCGTCAGCCACCTCGCCGACCGTGGGGTTCTTGAGACTGCCGCCTTCGGGCAGCAGGACGAGAGGGAGATCCCGAAGCTCCGCATGGGTCGCTTGCACCAGCCGGTCTGCTTCATCCTCGGCACCGAGCGTTAGGGATCGATATGGGATCTGGTTCATGGCGAGGAACGCCTTGAGTTCGAAGGCGGCTCTCGACCACTCCTGGCCGACTACCCGTACGCCGACGTAGCCGGGACGATATTGGGCTCTCCAATCGGAGAGCAGGTCGTCGAGAACGGGGAACAAGTGCACGTCAGGTGGGTCCCACGGCTTCATGATGTAGTGATCGAGGCCGACGTCGTTGATCGCGCTGATGGCGGCGTCGGTGTCCGCATAGGCAGTCAACAGGACTTTCTTGGCGTCCGGGTAATACTCGAGTGAAGCCCTGAGAACGTCGACACCGGTGACAGTGGGCATCCGCTGATCGGCGAGAATCAATGCCAGTGGTGTCTCCCGTCTGGCCAACTCCTCGACTGTGTCTATGGCTTCCGATCCCCCTCTTGCGCCAAGGATCTGGTACTCGCCCCCATAGTGCGATCTGAGATCTCGCTGAACGGCGCGAAGGACTTCTGGCTCGTCGTCGATCGCCAGGATCGCGGGGCGGGGGTTGTCAGTCATCGCTCGAGGAAGTGATCGGGGAAGCAGTAGCGCCAGCGCTCACCCGGCTCGATGGATTGAACCAAGGCGTGACCTTCACTCTCCCAGTGCCGACGGGCGTGGCGATTCTTGGATTGGTCACAACACCCGACCATCCCACACTCGAGACAAGCCCTGAGATGGACCCACGTGTCACCCATGGCCACACATTGCTCACAGACGGTCGACGTCGGTTCAGCGACGGTTGTCAGCCGCCCGAAGTGCTCACACGTCGGCGTGACCATGAAACGATGCCCAGCCTGGTCTCGGAGCCATGGGCGCACTCTAGGTGTGAAAACGACCCTCCAATTCCGAGCAACGGCGCTTGCGCAGCGGACGATGGGCTCAGTCGGAGTATGTTGCGCCGTCGGGTCACCGGCTCTCGGCAACGGATCGATCTCATGAACATCGCACGCATTGCTCCCCCTCGACTCCGGACTCTGGAGCAGGAAGAAGGGCGATCGGCCACGTGGCTCGAGCTCTTCTACGACCTCGCTTTCGTCGTGGGGGTCGCGATCCTCTCTGGCCGTCTGCTCGGAGACCTCTCCCCGGCGAGGTTGACGTCGTACTTCGCATATTTCGCGTTGCTGTGGTGGCTGTGGGCGAGTCACACCTACTACGCGGACCGCTACGACACCGACGATCTGGTCTATCGATTGCTGGCCGCCGGTCAGATGTTCGCTGTCGTCGTCATTGCGGCGGCCCTGGCCGGGGACACGACTTCGACCGCCGCCTTCGCTGTCGGGTATGCGGCAGCTCGGTGGCTGCTGCTGGCGATGTATTGGCGTGCCTACCGGCATGTTCCGGCCACCCGCATCCTCATCCGCGGGTATGGGATCGGTTTCGGGGCGGCGGCCTTGTTGTGGACCGCGGCGATCTTCGTCCCCGACGGGACCCGATTCGCCCTGTGGGCCGTGGCGCTGGGCATCGACTTGGCCACTCCATGGGTCATGCGCCGTGAACAGGCAAAAGTGCCCCTCGACGTCTCACATCTTCCGGAGCGTTTCGGCCTGTTCACCATTCTCGTGCTCGGAGAGTCGATCAGCGCCGTCGTGACCGGGATGGCTCACACCACTTGGACGGGTGCACCCTTGGTCGCATCGGCGGGCTCCATCGGCGTGGCAACCGCGTTTTGGTGGATGTACTTCGACAACACGCGGGGGACGGTCGTCCGTCGGGATCCATCGATCCGTCGCACGTGGCGCCCAACAGCGTGGCTGTATACCCACCTTCCCCTCGCCGCTTCAATAGCGTCACTGGCGGTGGCACTGGAACGCTCGATCGATGAGGCCGGACGCTCGTCGATGCACGCAGCGGACCGTTGGTTTCTGGTCGGGTCGGCCGCCGCAGTCCTGGCATCGATGGCTCTGATTCAGTTCGCCTCGTCCCAAGGGCCCGACGACTCTCACACTCGTGGAATCGTCATCACCCGGCTCCTGGGTATTCCTGCTCTCCTGTTGCTGGGTGTGCTCTCTGCGCCAGAGCCGCAATGGATCGTGATTGGCGTGCTCGGCGTGACAGTCGCAGAGTTGGTGGGCGACATCACCCTCGCCTCGCAGACGAACGAAGGCAGACGTGAGAGCAAGACCCTTGGGGACATCCGTATCTGGAACGACACCGACAATCATCGCTACGTGCTGGAAGTCAACGGTGATCGCGCCGGGATGGCCTTGTATCACCTGAGACGTGGGGGACGGTACTTCTTCGTGCACACGGAAATCGACGACGAGCACTCGGGCAGGGGGCTCGCGTCGCGTCTGGTGAAGCACGCGCTGGATGATGTCAAGAGCACCGGCGGCAGGGTCGTGCCGATCTGCCCGCTCTTTGCCGCTTACATCGAGCGGCACCCCGAGTATCAGGGCCTGGTCGATCAGAAGGTCATGGACCGGGTGGAGAAGGCGAGCGAGGAGAGAGGCGGAGGCTGAAGTGTCAGTCGTCGGTGTTGATCTCGAGCTCTGGGGTCCCAGCCGATAGCTGGACTCCATCGAGCGTGGACCGAATCTGCTCGTGGAAGACGTCCAGTTCGGCGTCGGAGTGAGCCGGGTCGTGGTGAAAAGTGACTAGTCGCCGAGCTTCGACGAGATGAGTGAAATCGACCAGCTGCGTCAGTGACGTGTGGCCCCAGCCGACACGACGGGAGTATTCCTCGTCGGTGTATTGAGCGTCGTGTACGAGGACGTCAACCCCTCTGGCGAGATCTGAGCCGGATGTCCACTCGTGTGAATCGAGAACGCGGCCCGTTCCGAAGGCCGGCTCGTGATCGGAGAGATATGCGACGGTCTTGTCACCCTCAGCGATTCGATAGCCGAGCGTTGCCCCGGGGTGGGTGATCAGATCGGCTGTCACCTCGAGTGACCCGAGGCGGAAGGTGGAGGGAGTCACGTCGTGGAACGTGACGTTGGGCAGGTCACGCACCCGCACGGGGAACAGCGGTGGTGAGAGGTAACGAGAGATCCGGGATCGCAGGTCTCGGGTGGTGGAGATCGGTCCCCAGATGTGGGTGTCGACGTCTGGGTTCAACAGGGGGCGAAAGAAGGGAAGCCCCTGCACGTGGTCCATGTGGAGATGGCTGAGGAGGATGTCGACACGGGAGTGCGGCCCAGCGTTGTTGCCGAGCAGGCGAATACCGCTGCCGGCGTCAAGCACCACGAGGGCTCCGTCGTTGGTGAGTAGCTCGACGGACGAGGTGTCGCCGCCGTAGCGGACGGTGTCGGGGCCGGCGGACGCGATAGACCCTCGCGTGCCCCATAGCCTCAGTCTCAAGCGGAGATCTCCCAGAACGTCGCAAAGACCCCCAGGAAACGCCGGCCCTGGCCCTCCAGAGGCATCGCCGAGATCTCCACGTCGCGCCAGGCGCCGTCGAGACCGCGAAAACGAACGTCGCCATGGCTCGGGTGCCGGTCGACGAACGCCGCCACGACGGGCAACTGTATGTCCTCGAGTGGAGCCCCATCGAGACCGGTGACGCGGAACAACGTCGTCAAGTCTTCGGCATGGAGCGGGCCGACGTCGTCGAATTGTGCGCCGAGCAGCTCTTCAGCCGGCTCGTTGTAGAAGACCAGGTTTCCATCGTGATCCATGATCCAGATGGCGATGTTGAGATGGCTGGCCAGCTGGCGCAGCAGGATCATCTCCACGGGGTGCTGGTCCGGCATCGGCGACAAAGCTAACCGCCGAGAATGCGAGGCTGCCGATCCGGCCGGAATCACAGTGACACCGCTGCGTGTCGCACGGTCAACTCAGGTCGTCGTCAGTGGGAGGGCCCTCCGGCTGGTTGGGAGTGATCAACCCGATCGAAGTGAGGTTGCGTTTCCAGCGGTCCACTACATCACGATTCTGATATGGGCTTGCATCTATCCATGCCTCGACATCGGTGCCCGGGAATCGCTCCTTC
>JASFVB010000064.1:0-12127 GCA_050050035.1 Acidimicrobiia bacterium
AGTTCAATGCGGTTTATGGCAAGTCGGATCGGGATGCTCATGAGGATGCGGATGCCAATACGAGTCGTGTTGAGCGTCTGGTCGTCCGTGAGATCACATACGTATGAAGGACGAATTGCCCACGGGTGGTAGCGACGGCCGTCAAGGCGCAGACGCCGAACAAGAATGGCGTTCTGGATAGCGTATGCCCAGGCTTGAAGGCTTCATGTTTCCCCGCACCGCGACTGGACGGTCGTCGATCCTGCCCGCACCCCCGTGGCACTACTCGGGTGACCTGCTGACGATCGAGTATCGCACCGATTCCGAGCGTGTCATCGAACTGCTGCCCGAGCAGATGACACCGGCGGACGACCCCGGAGCCGTGGCGATTGTCTGGGCCGACTGGCAGTCATGCGGCGATGACCTCGCCGAGCTCGACGACCCGATCCGCGCTCAGTACCGCGAGGTGTTCTTCGTTGTTCGAGGACGCTACGGGGGTGAGCATCGATCGCGCTGTGTCTACATCTGGGTCGACAAGGACTTCGCCTTGGTGCGCGGCCTCTTCCAGGGTTATCCCAAGAAGATGGGGAGCATCTCGATGACCCGTCCGGTGGCCTTCGGCCGGGCCGGCCCTCGTCTTGCTCCCGGTGGACGTTTTGGGGCCACACTGGCCGCCGGGGACAGACGGCTTGCCGAGGCCACCTTCACCATCACCGGCGAGGCCGCTGAGGGTGGCTTTGTCAACAGCCATGCGATGCTCCACAGCCGGTATATGCCGCGCATCGAAGTCGACGGCCGGGCGTCGATGGACGAGCTGATAGCGGTGAAGACGGTGGACGTGGACGCAGGCCCGATCTGGGCGGGCGAAGCGGACCTGACTCTCTACGACGTGCCGGGTGAGGAGTACCCGCTGCTGCAGCCACACGAGATGATCGGTGCGTACTACCAACAGTTGGGGGCGACTTTCGCCGGTGGTGACACCGTCGAGGATCGCGTGCATGGCGCAGGATGAGTCGTTAGTAGTGGAGG
Organism: Acidimicrobiia bacterium; assembly: GCA_050050035.1. Taxonomy (GTDB): domain Bacteria; phylum Actinomycetota; class Acidimicrobiia; order Spongiisociales; family ZC4RG35; genus JANQRA01. The sequence goes on from JASFVB010000064.1 coordinate 1,009, forward strand.
TCGCATGACCGTGTTGCTCTTGATGGAGGTGTGGTTGTGAGTGAGGTCGTCGGTGTGAAGCCGGCTAGCTACAAAGCGTTGGGGGGCCGGCCGTGACCCTCAGGCAAACCAACCACCTCAGCCCAGTCTGGTTCAAGGTCACCAACCTGGAGGTGAGCAGTGGGTTAGGGGCAGTCGTCACCACGACCGACGGCACCGACTATCTCGACTTCACCTCGGGCATCGGCGTCACCAACACCGGCCACGCCCATCCCACGGTGGTGGCTGCCATCCGTGAGCAGGCGGGCAAACTCATGCATGCCCAGGTCAACTGTTACACCCACGATCTGCTGGCACCGCTTGCTTCGCGTCTGGCCGAGATCACCCCTTCCGGCATCGATGTGTTCTTCTTCTCCAACTCGGGCGCCGAGGCGACGGAAGCAGCCATCAAACTGGCCAAGGCAGCAACCGGTCGGCCGGACACGATCGTGTTTCAGGGCAGCTTCCATGGTCGCACCCACCAGGCTATGGCGATGACCACCTCGAAATCCATCTACCGGGCCAACCAGGGCCCGTTGCCATCGGGCGTGCACGTCGCGCCATTCCCCTACACATTCGTTACGGGCGAGGACGTCGACACGTCCGTTGCACGCTGTCTGCGCGAGTTCGACCTCCTGTTGGAGACTCAGACCGCACCCAGCGAGGTGGCCGCCGTCATCATCGAGCCGGTCTTGGGCGAGGGTGGGTATGTCGATGCGCCGGGACCCTTTTTGCATGGCTTGCGCGAGCGGTGCCGTCGGCACGGAATCATGTTCATCGCCGACGAGGTCCAGTCCGGTTTTGGTCGCACCGCCGAACTCTTCGCCGTGGACCACCACGACCTCGATCCCGACATCCTCGTGATGGCCAAGGGCATCGCGTCAGGATTCCCGATGTCGGCAATTGGGGCGTCAGATGAGTTGATGGCGCGCTGGCCGATCGGCAGCCACGGCGGCACCTACGGCGGGAACCCTATGGGTTGTGCCGCCGCCCTGGCGACGATCGACGTACTGTGCCAACACGGCTTCATGGAAAGGGTGCGAGAACGCGCTGTCCGATTGTGGGAGGGTCTCGCCGACCTCGCCGACCACCACGAGGCCATCGCTGAGAACCACGGTCTTGGCCTTATGGTAGGCACCGAGATCGTCGGTGGCGACGGCGCCGCCGATCCGGCACGAACCAAATCCCTGTTGGCCCATATGGCCGACGAGTCTCGCGTCATCGTGATGTCGTGCGGCCCGTTCGGAGCTACGATTCGTTGGATCCCACCGCTAGTCGTCACCGATGCCCAGGTAGACGAGGCATTGGCTGCCTTTGACCTCGCGCTGGGCGAGATCACGTGACGACATCGAGCCTTGACTGCTGGACAGGCGACCTCCACGCTAACCAGCTACTCTTCGATTCCCGATTACTTCAGCGACGCGACTTGTGACGCGGGTCTGTAAGCCCGAACGGCCTAACCGCATCTGAGGCGAGTCATCGTCTGAGATGGTGAATACGTAGATTCCGCATCTAGTCACAACCGCTTGCATCGAAGACTGGACAGGTCGTCATGGGAGGCGTGATGCCGGAGTGGTTCTCTGGATCTTCGTCGATTCATCATCGCCGCGTAGGTTGTGGCCGTCCGCAGGACTTCGAGATCAAAGCAACGGCCGCGGACCTGTTTGGGGCGGACTCCGCTCGTTCGCTGCTTTCTCGGGATCGTCTCGTGGGCTCACCAATTTGGACTCAATGTGATCGCCAAGAACATCGAGGCGACCGCCAGTGTTATTCGGGCTTGAGCCCCGGGCCTTCGATCCCTCAGGAGAAACTGTAGGCATCGTCAGGCTTGATACGAGGTCGGATGCAACTATCTCCAGGGCTTGCTCATCCCGCCCCCGCGAAGGGGTCGACAATTGCCGGTAAGGCTGATGCGACCCACGGAGGGCGGACGAGGGTCCGGCATGTCTCACCAGTCCTCGCCATGCATCACGACGTCTCACGCCGCTGGCCCCACACTCGCCCCACAGACCGGCCTTCCCACCCCGTTTCCCCTTGTCAGAGATGTTTGACCACATCTTTCGCAACGAGGGGGTCAGGGGTTCAAATCCCCTCAGCTCCACCAAACACCCTGGTCAGAGCGATTTCTGACCGCTCCAAACCTTGCGATTTTGGTGATGCGCGAGGTCCGTCGCCCCACCCACGACCCACAAGCGCCATCTTCGGAGCACCTCGTTTTGTGCGAGGTGCTTTCTCACTCCACCTCACGTGTATCGATTGCCGCGTCGTTTCTGCGTACCACGGCTGGGGCGTGCATAGGACGGTGGAAAGGCGTGAGTGACTCGGCATGGCGACGGGCCGGTGTGCCGGTTGCGGGGTCACCAAGGAGATACGTCGTAGGTGGTCTTGCTGTGGGACACAGACGGCAGCTCGCTTGTCGAGCGACCCTGTTGGGTGGGTTTGTGGCGATGCACGAGGACAAGGGCCGGTGGCCCGCGTTTCAACAACTGGCCGCAGGGTCTGACCGCATTGGACTCGGCTCTGCGATCCGAACTACGACGGCTGCTATGCACTCCCGCCTATCACGGTGAATGTGGCGCTGAGACCCCCTCATCTCTTGCGAGGTGCTTTCTCACCGTGCCTCTCGTCGGTTCACGGATGCAGGAGCAGGATGTATGCGAGTTCTCCACTCAACCATCTCATACGGTCGGGTCAGTTCAGCGCGACATCGCTTGCCAGCGATGGTGCCGCATGGTGGCGCAGCTCGTGTAGGCGAACCGTCAGTTCTTTGCGGTGTGGGCACGCGCCTCGTACAGCGGCATGTAGCGGGCCCCTGGGGACTTTGTCGCTTGTGTGTATGAACGGGCAGTCAACTGTCGCTGTCGTCGTGTCAGTTGTGGATCACACTCAGACCTGTTCAGCTTCGCTTGCTAGCTCGGAGTGGGGCCGAACGTATTGTGGTGGAGTCGATATAGACCCAAGCTGAGCACGAGTCGGGTTCGTCCCCATGGCATGCCAACGTCGAAGCCCAGCGCATCCTCGATCAACTCCTTGCGGTGTTGCATGGTTGAGTGATGTATGTCGAGGCATGCTGCTGCTGAACGCAGAGAATCATTCGTTGTCAAGGCGTCGAGCGTCGCCAGGCCCCATGGCTCTTGTGCGATCGCCTCGATTCGGTCGAGGTCCGGGTGCGATGGCGCAGGCGAGCCCATTTCCCCCGTCAACAGGACGAGCGGACCAATTGCCTCCCAGCGGAGAATTGGCATCGAATTCGATGTCAGTCTTAGGGCGGTCAGCGCCTTGGCCCAGGATTCCGGTAACCGGGGGATGGCCACGGTCGGACCAATCCCAGTTCGACGTTTCGGAAATGGATCCTCGGCGTCGGAGAGGGTTGCTCGGATCATCCCGACCGAAGTGTGCATGGTGGCGGTGCGTCTGCTGGGATGCTCCTGTGTGTTGATGGGGCTGGCGGTGACAAACAGCTCGGCGTCTTCCGGTATTCGCAAACGACGGGCAGCCTTGCGCTGCATCTCGCCGGTTGAAGTTGGAGAAAGCAGAATCTCGACGGCTGCTGCGTCGTCACCCACATCCATGGGGCTGATTCGCTCAAGGGTGATGTGTATTCCTGCGGACAACCGCTCAAGCAGAACAGCGTCCGAACTCTGTGGATCACCCACCCGCTCGATCCATACAACTCCATCAGAGGCGTCGTCGAGCTTCTCGTGTGGCCAGAGCGACACATCATCGAGTCCCACCTCTCGACTTGAAGTGTCACCTGTCGGGTCGGCTCGAATCCATATGCGATGTCGGGGATGGGCCAGTCCTGCTGGGCAACCCGCCAGGACAGCGGCACCTCTCACGAACGCAGCGATTCCCGCTCCTCTGGCTAGGAGGGTGTCGAAGTAGTCGATCACCTTCACGGCGGCGGAGGCATCGGCGTCCACGGCGCTCAACCGCTGCATCAGCTCTTTCATCTGCCGTCTCCATGCTGTAGTCGGACCGGGCCTTTCATGGGCCGTTCCGAGGAGTCGCCGAGTATACGAACCGGTTCGTTGCGGACACCGAGGATGCGCTACCCGGGAGGGCGTGCGGGAAGCCCCAGGACACGGTCCATCCAATTGAATCTGGCCTGTGTGGCACCTTGGGCGAGGGCGGTGTGTGTGTGGCTGTCGAAACCGTGGAAACCACCGTCCCACACATGCAATTCGGCACGCCCGCCCGCAGCCCATATCCCACTGGCGAAGGCGACCGATTCGTCACGAAACAGCTCCGCGGATCCGACTTCGACATAGGTGGTCGGGAGTTCCCGAAAGTCTCTGGTTCGCCCCGGCACCGCATGGTGACTCATGTCTTCGCGCCCCGTTTCGTCGCCGAGAAGGGCATCCCAAGCCAACCGATTTTCGGAGGCGTTCCACACACCCGTCGGGAATTGCCGCCACGAGGGCCACGAGGGACGGTCGTCCAACATTGGCGCCAACAGCATCATTCCTCCAGCTTTGGGTCCGGACCTGTCTCGTGCCATGAGTGCAACCGCCGCAGCGAGACCGCCGCCGGCACTGGTCCCCACAACGAGGCTCGTATCGACCTGGACTCCGAGCGACGGTGCGTTCCGGTCCAACCATCGCAGACCCGAGTAGCAGTCCTCATGAGGCGTGGGAAAGCGATGCTCCGGTGCCAGCCTGTACTCGATCGTTGCCACGACGAGGCCGTATCGCTCAATCCACTTGATGAACTCTTCATGTCCGCTCCATCGTGTTCCCAGCATCATCCCGCCGCCGTGGATGAAGTAGAGGAGCGGGCCGCCGTTTGGGGAATCGGGTCGACGGATGATGGACATCTCAACGTGGTCACCATCGGCGGAAGCCACCTCAACGTCTTCAATGACAAGTCCTTCATCGAGAACATCTCGTCGCGCCTGAAGGGCGAGCTCCTGATCCCTTTGTCTCAGACGGGGCAGGTCAGGGATCGTGACCGGCGTCATCTCCCGGGCCGCAACCGCCAGGACCGCGGCCAACTCGGCGTCGTAGGGTGGCGCATCCGAATGACCCCTCGTCTCTCCGCTGTCCTCAGGCGAATCGTTCTCTGCGTTGTTGTCCATCAGTCGTGCCACACGGAGAGGTTTCCGGAGCTAGATGAGAGATGTGCGTTTGTTCGACCGAAAGCACGGGCTTGCAGACCCGCGACCGTCACAGTCGTTTCCGTTCTCTGCTCGGCTGCTGAGACATCTGTCGAACCCTATAGGGGGACCCGTGCCCAGGCCATCCGCCATGAATTCGCACTTTGCGCAGTGCTACCAGCCAAATGGCGGGGAGACCGTGTAGGGCCGTGAGGAGGTTCGTGACCATTCCCTGACCTGACGAAACACGGTGACAGAACCCCGTCATCCGCCATGTGGCTGTCCTGGACGTCCCATCCGCGATGTCCTGGCGGATGCGTCGCTGCCACGTCACCGATACGTTTGCCACGTTCGTCCCGAGGAGGAAACAGCGTGTTGAACAGAGACAAACAATTGCCTGATCCGAGTCGACCGACCGCGCGCAGGGGACTCCGCCGGCTGGTCCAGTTGTCGGCGGCGTTGACGGTGGCGGCTGCTCTGGTGGGTGCATGCGCTGCACCAGGTTCCGTCGCCGATACGACTACCAGCGAACCGGCAAGCACGTCGACCGAAGCGGTTGTATCTTCGTCCACGTCACCTGTGAGCACGGTCGTTGACAGCGGACCCGACTGTGGAACCGATCCAGTGGTCATGCATGGTTACCACGAGGACGCGAACACTCTCACGTCAGAACTCACTGCCGAATTCAGCAAGCAGTTTCCCAATGTGAGCTGGGAGCTGCGTACAGACACGTTCGCCAATCTCATGACGACAGTGCCACGTCTCCTGGCCGGGGACAACCCTCCCGACATCGTGCGGGTCACCAATCTGGTTGAGCTCCAGAAGGACGGCTTGCTCCTCAACCTCGACCCCTATTTCGACGCATACGGCTGGGACGAGTTCCCTGCCTCCCAGATCGATTGGATGCGGGTCTCCGATGACGGGACCAGAGGGGAGGGACACCTCTATGGTTTCGGACAAGGCTTCAGCTTGACGGGTGTCTACTACAACCGCGAGCTCGCCGAAGAGGTCGGGATGACAGAGGTGCCGAAGACACTGGCTGAGTTCGACGATGTCATTGCCAGGGCAAAGGCCGCCGGCATCCAGCCAATAATCCAGCACAACGCGAGCGATAGCGGCGGCGGACTTGCATTCCCCCTTCAGCAGCTCATGGCTTCGTACGGGCCGGCAACACCAATCAACGATTGGGTGTACGGCATGGCAGGCGCCACGATCGAAACGCCGCCCAATGTTGATGCAGCTAAGCATCTCAAGCAGTGGTTGGACGCGGGCTACTTCACTTCAGACCTCAATGCGCTGCAATACGCTGATGCACAAGCCCGTTTTGGACAGGGGGAAGCCCTCTTCACCTTCAACGGAGACTGGCAGAATGGCGGCTTCGACAATGATCTTCCTGGTGGAGTCGGGTTCTTCCTCTTTCCGCCGATGGACGAGGGCGACCCCCATGCGGCAATGAGCGCTCCCGCCTTGTACACCATTCCGGCGAACGCGCCGAATCCCGACTGCGCAGCGTTCTATGCGAACTGGGTGGCCACCAACCCAATGGCCCGTCAGATTGAAGTCGACATCGCCGGATCGAATCCAGGTGGACCCACCAGCCTGCCGTTGCCGACGGTCGCTGCTGACTCGGTAACCAACGAGACTCTCGCGGGCGGTCCAGTGGTTGCCGACGACAATGGGTTCATGGACTTCATTGCCAATGCGACACAGTCGATCTTCTTCGGCACCTGGACACCTGAACTCCAGAAGCTGGCTGCAGACAAGCAGACCCCCGAGGGTCTTCTCCAGGCCGTGCAGGCAGCATACGAAGAGGAGCTTGGCCGCTGAGCGATGTCGCAGATGGCGCCGTCCCCTGAGGGCTTGCGCGGCAGCGAAAGGCAACCCGCCGCCAAGCGGCGGGTTGCCTCGTTGATGCCACGACGGCGGCCGTTCTCGGAGAGGTGGGTTGGGGTTCTGTTCGTCCTCCCCGCTTTCGTGGCTTTCGCCGTATTCGTCCTTCAGCCCTTCTTTCTCAGCGTCCAGTACTCCTTGTACGACTGGGACGGTATCGGTCCGGCCAACTGGGTTGGCCTTGAAAACTACGTGAGGGTCTTCACCGACTCGGAGCTGTACGGGGCGATCATCAACGCCTTCAAATTGATCGTCTTCTTCAGTGTGATCCCGGTCGCGCTGGGTCTGGTCGCCGCATCCGTCACCCGTCGGGTCGCCTCCGGGTGGTTCGGCTCGATGTCGAGAACGCTGCTCTTTCTCCCACAGATCATCCCACTCGTTGCCTCAGGGATCATGTGGCGCTGGATGCTGGCCGAGCGGGGCCTCGTCAACCAGATCTTGAGCATGTTGGGTCTGGATGATGCCACCCGTGCCTGGCTTGGAGATTTCGACTTCGCGCTGCCCGCCGTCGGCCTCATCGGGATCTGGGCTCTGTTCGGCTTCTGCAGCATCCTCCTCCTGAGCGGGATGAGCAAGATCGACCCGGCACTGTACGAATCGGCTCGGCTTGACGGTGCCGGAGCATTCAGGGAGTTCCGATCGATCACACTGCCGCTGTTGCGCCACGAGATCGGCGTGTGCGTGACGGTCACGGTCGTGGCTGCGCTCGCCGCTTTCGACATCGTGTACGTGGCAACGCAGGGCGGGCCCGGTCACACGACGATGGTGCCGGGCCTCAAGGTCTACTTCCTCGCCTTTACCACCCGAGACGTGGGCACCGCATCGGCGATGGCGGTGGTGCTGGTCGCCGTCGTCCTGGTGGCTGTCTTGCCGCTCCAGAGCTTGTTTCGGGAGCGTGAGCGATGAAGGTCGGGCGCTCCGAGCTGTGGACTGGCCGGACACTTCTTGTATTGCTCATGGTCATCACGATCTTGCCGTTCGTCAGTCTGTTCACCACCGCCCTTCATCCGTCGGGCAGTGTCCCCGAGGGCATCGCCTGGCCGACCGACCCACAATGGGGGAACTTCGTCGAGGCTTTCCGTGTCTCGAGCCTCGCCGATTTCATGTATTCGAGCGTGCTCATCGTCCTTGGTGTGGTCCCTATCGCCCTCCTCTTTGCGGCCATGGCAGGTTATGGGATCGGCCTGCTCCGGATTCCCGGTGGGCGCTGGGTGATGCTGTTGTTCATCTTCGGGCTCACCCTGCCGTTCGAGGGGGTCATCACGCCTCTCTACTACATCGCTCGCGACATGGGGATCCTCAATACTCGACTGGCGATCATCCTCCCACTCATCGGATTGTTCATGCCGTTTGGGGTCTTCTGGATGCGCGCGCACTTCGCCAACATGCCAGAAGAAGTCACCGATGCCGCCCGGGTCGACGGTGCGGGGCCGTGGCATCTCTTCTGGCGGATTCACGTGCCACTGGCACGTCCATCGATCGTGTCCCTGGGGATTCTCCTCACCATATGGACCTGGAATCAGTTTCTGCTCGCCCTGGTCCTGGTCGACGATCCGAAACTGCGAACGGTGGCCGGAGCCCTAGGCGCCTTCCAAGGTCAGTGGTCTACCGACGTCCCGTTGCTTTCGGCCGGGTCACTACTGATCCTGCTTCCTACTCTCATGGTGTTCGTGGTGTTCCAGCGGCACGTGATCGTTGCGGTGCTCCAGGGCGCGTCACGGGGATGAGTGTGGTGTGACATCCAGTGACGACCGCTTGAGTTCGACGGATGGACTTACCCTCCCGGATGGCCGGCCCATCCAGGGGTTCGTTGAGGAGGGCTACGGGGGCCTGATGGATGCGTTCATCGCCAATTTCCTGCACCGTCGTGACCTTGGCTCGGGTTGCTCGGTGTTCGTGGATGATCGAGTTGTGTTTGACGTGTGGGGAGGGGTTGCGGACCGGAGGACGGGATCTCTGTGGCAGAGCGAGACGACGGCCGTCATCTTCTCATGTACTAAAGGGATCCTCGCGGTGTGCGTCTATCTGCTTGCTCAGGAGGGCTTGGTCGACTTGGACGCTCCGGTCACCCGCTATTGGCCCGACTTTGGTCAACACGGCAAAGACCGGATAACGGTTCGAGACGCAATGAGCCATCGCTCCGGGCTCCCGGTCCTCGATGCAGACCTGACACGCGATCAGGTATTGGCTTGGGACCCGGTGATTCGCGCCATCGAACAACAGCCACCGCTATCCGCACCGGGTCGGGGACATGTCTATCACGCCATGACCTACGGCTGGATAATCGGTGAGATCGTCCGCCGAATCACGGGTCAAACGCCCGGCCGATTCTTGCACTCCCGGCTTGGCTCGCCACTCGGACTCCATACCTGGATCGGCCTTCCCCAAGAAGAGCAAGCCTCGGTCGCGTGGATGGAGCTACCGCTGCCTGACGAAGACACAGCCACCGCCCGTAGTTTCGCAGACGTCGTGGCTGCCAATCCTATGATCGAAAGAGCCCTCAGCATGGGGGTGCTCCCGTTCCCGGCAACGGAAGGAGTGGTCACGTTCAACGATCCGGCCATCCTTGCGGCGGAAATCCCCGGAGCAAACGGTGTGAGCACTCCGCATTCTCTTGCTCGTCTTTACGCCGGGTGTGTCTGTCCGATACCGGGAGGCAGCTTATTGACGGAAGCGTCGATCGCAGACGCGACGCGGGAGTGCTCGGCAGGTCCGCAGTTGTCGGGGTTGCCCGACGACGGCAGCCGCTGGGGCACTGGGTTCCAGCTGTCGTCTCCTCCCGCGCAACCGATGTTGGGCCAATCGAGTTTCGGGCACACCGGGGCGGGTGGGCAACTCGGGTTTGCCGACCTTGAGCACAGGGTCGGTTTCGCCTACCTGAGCAATCAGATGGGAGGATTTGGAGATGTGCGAGCTCGAGAGTTGGTACGGGCTCTTTCCATTGCTCTCGGTGATGAGGTACTTCTGTGACCGTAGGTTGACCTCGCTTCCGGCCCCCAACTTCTCACCTACTCCCTCTCGCCGGGTGGCGATCTGGGTCTCTCAGGTCCTCGAAGATCACCGGCGCCAAGACACCCGCAACCCGCCAACGGCGAGTCGACAAGGCCGTAGCGTTGTTCCTCGCCGGCAAGAAGCGTTAGCCGCACGGCCCGGCCCGACCGTGGTGGGGGTAACAGCCGATGCTGAGTCGTCAGTCGAGCCGGGACTCGGAGCCGTTACATTACGAGACCTTCTGGACCGCCTTCGGCCGGTCGCAACATGATCAACGATGAAAGGAAATCGACATGTCATTCCAGGCCTATCTAGACAACATCGAAGACAAGACGGGGCTGACACCACGTCAGTTCATCGATTTGGCTCGCGAGAAGGGTCTCGACGGGCCTGAGGCCAAAGCTCAGGCGATAGTCGACTGGTTGGCCGCCGACTACGGGCTGGGTCGTGGCCATGCCATGGCCCTGGTGCACGTGATCAAGAGAGGACCGAAGATCGACACCAAACACGTCGGGTCAAACGGATCGCACCGTGACGAATCTGACACGCTCTGGCTCGACGGCAAAGCCACGCGCCCGAATTAGTGGTGCCATGGTGAGGTGGGTGACAACATTGGACCCGTACGGATCCATGGCGGCCATTGTGGGTCGTCGCTCTCGGTTCAGCGGGGCAATACGACCATTTGGATCTCGGTGAGCTGGCGACGCGATTTCACGGGGAGTGCTCGGTCACGACGGCGCGATGGAACACCAAGGGCACTTCACAACACGGAACGGGGGGTGCACAATTGAGGACCGCATCTCCCTTCATGCCTATATACTCATATTGGCATGAACAGAGCCTTCGCAGCACTGTCGGATCCGATCCGGTTTCAGATTGTGGGACGCCTGAGCGTCAACGAGCACGCTGTGGGTGAGCTTGCCCTCGTCCTCGGCCTGAGCCAACCAACGACTTCAAAGGCCCTACGGATCCTCCGTGACGCAGACCTTGTGAGTGTGCGCCGCGTTGGGCAGCTCCGCAACTACAGCTTGCGAAACGACCGATTCGTCGACATTGCCCGCTGGGCGCTCGCCATGGCCCACGACAACACCCGACTCGACAAGGCGGACGGATGACGCACAACAC
>JASFVB010000065.1:0-12098 GCA_050050035.1 Acidimicrobiia bacterium
CAGGGCAATTGGTCAGGTACGGCACACCGGCTGCATCGATGATGCGACGAGGTGGAGGGGTGGTCTAGCCGGTCGTGTCCCGCCAATCCGGGTTGTCGGGGGCGTCCGGTTCCCAGGAGCGGACGAATGTGACGACGGCCTTTATCTGCTCCGTGGTCAGGGGCCCACCGAAGTCGAGCGAGTAGGCGCTCATCTGTGTCCCGGGCACCCCGACGGCGACGAGACCTGTGATTTGCTCGTTGTTGGCCGATTGCAGGAACTGCTGGGAGTTCAGAGCCGGTCCGACGCCGCCCTCACCGTTGACCCCGTGACATGCCGAGCAGTTCAGGCTCCAGATCGACTCGCCTTGAGTCACGAGGGAGCCGAGCTGTGCTTCGCGGGCGCTGGCTCGTGAGCTCGGCTCCACCCACCGGTAGAGCGGGAACACGAGCGCCATGGCGAGCATCAGCACGGCGCCCCATCGCATCACTCGATTGGTGGATTTCTCCAGCTCAGAGTCGGTCTGGTAGCCGTATCCCATCAGGCTTCACCGCCGGCATCGCCACATGACGGCCCGGTGGCCGGCTCATCGGCTGTCACCACCCCCTGTGCCGGCCCCTCCATTGCCTGCGAAGTATCGATGTAGATGAGGCCGTCGGGGCCGACCTCGATCGGATATCGGTCCATGCCCCTCGGCGCAGGCCCCTCACGCCAGTCGCCGGCGCGGTTGAAGACCGATCCGTGGCACGGGCACTCGAACTGACTCGACGTGTTGCAGAAGGGCACACGACACCCGAGATGGGTGCATTTCTCCGAGAGGGCGTGCACTTCTCCGTCGATTCTCACCAGATAGGAGCGAGCCTGTGGCACCTCGATGGCGCCTGTGTCGGGCACGGCGTCGGGAGGCACCGACCGGACCTTCCCCCCAAAGCCGGAGGCCTCGAGCGGTTGCAGAAGGTCCCACGTCGTCCAGATCCCCGCCGCACCGATCAAGACGATTCCTGACTTCCACATCCGAGTCAGGAAGTCGCGCCGGTTCAACAGCTCACTCATAGCTCACCATGCCATTCCTCCCAGGGCCAGACCCACGACCAGTTCGGGCCACGGAAGGCAAACCCGATGAGGGTCAGGACGATCCAGATGACGAGAAAGGCGGTGAACGTGTAGACCGCCACTCGCCGATACTTCGGTTGGTGGAAGGGCGTCCGGTCGATATAGGGCAGGACGACGAGCCCAACGATGATGGCCGTGGGGACCAGGACACCGGCGACCAGGGGGTGGAAATGGGCGAGGAGCTCCTGAAGCGCCACGAAGTACCACGGCGCCTTCTCAGGATTGGGAGTCACTGTGGGGTTGGCGATCTCCTTCAGAGGTGCGTCGAAGAGGACAGCGAGCACCAAGACGACGAGCAGGATCGCGATAGCCGCCACGGCGTGACGAACCAGCAGATGTGGCCAGACCATGACCATGTCGTCCTCGGCAGGGCGTTTCTCCTCACCAGCCACCGGCTTGCCCGGGACCACACCCAGCACACGCTTTCCCTTGATCACCTGCGGATCCCCCGAGCCGATGGTGACGGGCTGACGGTCACTCATCGCCTGGGCCTCCCGTCGTCAGCATCGAGTCCTTGCGCCAGCGCCACAGGTGAACCGCGATCACCAGCACCACCGCCGTGGGCAGGACCGCGACATGGAGCACGTAGAAGCGAAGCAGAGTGGCCGAGCTGACGGTTGTCCCACCGAGCAGTATCTCCTGGACGGTGTCGCCGATGTATGGGACGTATCCGGCCATCGAAGTGCCAACCGTGATGGCCCAGTATGCGAGCTGGTCCCAGGGGAGGAGGTAACCGGTGAACGACAGCAGAAGGGTGAGCACGAGCAGAACGACGCCGATGACCCAGTTGAACTCCTTGGGAGACTTGTATGCCCCACGGTAGAAAACCCTTGCCATGTGGGCCGCCACTGCGATGACCATCAGATGCGCCGACCAACGATGGACGTTCCTCATGTATTGGCCGAACGCCACCTCGGTTTGGATCGTCTGGATGTCGGTGTAGGCCTGTCCCGGCGAGGGCACGTAGAAGAACATCAAGTAGATGCCGGATGCGATGAGCGACCCGAAGAGAACGGCGGAGATCACGCCCAGGTACCACGAATAGCGGAACCCGACCTCCCCGCGGTGGATCTTCACCGGGTAGATGTGCAGGAAGAAGTTCGACCAGTGGCCGGCCGCCCGATCGCGTGGTGTCGAGCGATCCGGGTTGCGCACGATCGAGCGACCGAGGGTCGTGTTCTTGAGACGATCCATCAACGTCATGCGGGTACCCCCACTCCGGTCCACATTCCCATGCTCAACGCGTCGGTCGGGCAGCGATCCACGCACAAGGAGCATCGGATGCACCGCTCCTCGTCCAGGAGTAGGGCCGTGCTCCCCTTCGCGGTCACGTCTACCTGCTCGGCCGGGACCAGCGAGATCACGTCGACGGGGCAGACATCGGAGCAGAGTGCGCAGAGTACGCACTTGTCGACTTCGAGGAGGATGTTCGCGAAACAACGCAGGCAACGGCTGGCCTCGAGACGTGCCATCTCCTCGGTGAACCCTGTCTCCACCTCCGACAAGCCGATGCGGCGGCCGGTGTCGAGTGTCGGGACCTCCACCCGGTCGAACCGGTCGTAGGTGTCGTCGAGTCGATGAAAGCCTTCGACCGTCTCCATGCGTCCCTCGGTGGCGTCTGCCACTTTCCCGCCGAAGAACCGGTGGATGTCCTCCGCCGACTTCCGGCCGTCGGCGATGGCGTCGATGAGCGTGCGAGGGCCTTTCGCGGCGTCCCCGCCGGACCAGATGCCCTCGATGGAGGTCCTCCCCGTGTCGGCGTCGATGGCGATGGTTCTCCTCGGTGAGATCTCGGGTCCGTCGGCACCGAGCGAGTCGAGGTCTATTGCCTGGCCGATGGCGAGAATGACGGTGTCGGCGGGCAGGATCGATGTGTTGGCGGTGTCGAACTCGGGGGCGAAGTGCCCTTCGTCGTCGAACACGCTGAGACATGCGATCGTCTCCAGGCCGGAGACGGTGTTGTTGCCGGTCGTGAGGATGCGTGACGGGCCACGTCTGTGCACGAAGTCGATGCCTTCCTTCTCGGCTTCCTCGATCTCGAACTCGTGGGCCGGCATCTCCTTGCGATTCTCCAGGCTGACGACTGTGACGTCCCGGGCTCCGGCGCGCGCGGCTGTCCTGGCGACGTCGAAGGCAACCTGCATGCTCGAGGACGCGTCGGCCGGGTCCGGTTCCTCCTGGCCAGAGGCAGCTGCGTACTCGTCGGCTCGAAGAGCGGTCCTCGCTGCATCCATGGCGACGTCGCCGCCACCGACAACGACGACACTCTCGCCAACATCCACCTGGAAGCCGCGGTTCATGTTGATCAAGAACTCGATGGCCCTGAACACACCGTCTGCGTCGTTTCCCTCGATGTCGAGACCCCTCCCGAGGGTCGCTCCTATGGCGAGAAAGAGGGCATCGTGACGTTCACGGAGTTGGTCGAAAGTGACGTCCTCGCCCATGCGGGTCTCGTACTCGACGTCTATGCCGAGGTCGATGATCGCGTCGATGTCGCGTTGGAGGACGGTGCGGTCGAGCCGATACTCGGGAATGCCGAGCCACATGGCTCCACCGAGCTTGTCGGTCGCCTCGTAGACGGTCACCTCGTAACCCCACCGTCTCAGATCGTGGGCTGCGGCCAATCCTGCCGGGCCGCCTCCGACGATGCCGATGCTCTGAGGTCTCTCCTCTTCGGGTGGCGCGGCCACCTGGAGCCACGTGTCTCCGCCTTCGACCTCAGTCCCGTACTTCTCTGTGACGAATCGTTTGAGAGCCCTGATCGCGATTGGCCGGTCGATGGCGCCGCGACGGCAGGCGTCCTCGCATGGGGCGGCACACACCCTGCCGCAGACGGAGGCAAAGGGGTTGGGCAGGCGGGCGGTCAGGTAGGCGAGCTCGTCGTCACCGTCGGCTATGGCCGCGACGTACATCCCGGCGTTGGTGTGCACCGGGCACGCGGCGAGACAAGGGATGTTCTGGTCGTAGAAAGACAGCTCCCAGCTCATATCCGGTCCTGACGCTGGAACCACCAGAGGGCCAGCACGCCGATGGCAAGCCCTCCGATCCAGAGACTCGACGCCACGAAGTCCTGAACGCCGACAGGGAGACTGGTGAGGACCTCGGTCTGGAGCACCGCCGAGGGAATGACGACGGTCGCCAGCACGAAGTAGACGACTACGAGGCCGCTCTTGAGCCCGGCGTCGAGTTTCGGTGTGTTGCCCCGGTCGATGACTCCCACCACCCGTGGTGCCAGAACCCAGCCGGCGATGGCGATAGCGAGCACGAACGCAAGAGTGAACATGCCTGACGCCACAGGTGGGAGTGTGGTCCCGGCAGTGGTTCCCTCATCTGTCGGAGGTGGGGCCCCGCCGGGCACGACCAAGTCGTTTTGGAGGAATGCGATGACAGCATCGATCTCGGTGTCATCGAGTGTGGAGATCGGGTTCATTGTCCCGTTGTAGGTCTGACCATTGACCTCGATCTCTCCGGTGCGGCCGTTTTGGATCACCCCTTTGACATAGTCCGAGTCATCGACGTGCGGGTTGTTCAACAACGGAGGGATATCCCCGGTACCGACACCACCCGGCTGATGACAGGCTTGGCAAATGCTGGCGTAGACCTCCTGACCCAAGACGAGCTGCTCGGTCTCTTCGTCCGACTGGGCAAGGCCTGTCGCCGGTATCGAGAGGAGGGCGACGCCGATGATGAGAGCAGTCATGCCTTTGGCTGTCCTGACCGCTAGATCAGCCGGCTTCTCTCTGCCCACCATTTCTCCAATTTGGTCGCGTTGGAACCACAGACGATAGGTCCCGAGCATCGTGGGTTGCGTCATGGCCGGTCGTTAGGGGCTTTCGGCCCTATTGATCACCCAGGTCCGTCGGTACTCGTCGTCAATCGACCAAGATGGTCGTTGTTGCAGCAACTCAACCCGGGTTGACAGGAGGAGATAGGTGACGTCCGAGAACGACCAGCCTGCCGAGGCAGAGCACTTCAAGCCGACGGGGACGGTCTTCATCCTCTCCGCATTCGTGCTGACCATCATCCTTCTCTGGGCCTCGGTGTACCTGATCCTCCTCAGCCGCGGGGTCACTACGTGAGCGCGGAGCAGACCCCAACCAAGAAGGGCATGGGCGTCGACCCGTTCGAGCGGAACTGGATGGTGTTCAGCATCGCACTCCTCCTCGTCTTCTTCGCGCTCGTGACCATCGCCGGTTTCGCCCTCGGCTTTCAGGTGCCGGGTGTCGAGACCCGTGTCGACCCGGAGACCGTCGCCGACTCGGGCGCCTTCAGCCAACCGGGGCTGCGCATGGTCTCCGAAGGAGAGTACGAGGCGCACGTGGTGGCCAGGACCTTCACCTTCGAGCCCAGGGAGCTCGAGGTGCCTGTTGGCTCCAAGGTGACGATCTACGTCACGTCGGTGGACGTACAGCATGGATTCAAGATCCAGGACACCAATGTCAACATGCAGATTGTCCCGGGTCAGGTGTCGAAGCTGTCGTACACCTTCGACGAGATCGGTGAGTTCCCCTACATCTGCACCGAGTACTGCGGTCTCGGACATGCCGCGATGTACGGCGTGGTGAATGTGGTGGCAGCCGGAGGTGGCGAATGACGATCTCTGCGCAGAAGACCGGCTACCAGCTGACCGGTCAGGAGCGGCGGTTCATCGGCTGGCACATGCTGGTGGCGATCCTCGCCCTCTTCGTGGGCAGTCTCTTCGGCCCACTCCAGTCGCTCGAGTTCTCTGGACTCGATCTGTATCAGTACATCGAGCCGATCATCAACGACTACTACCAGGGTCTGACGCTTCATGGGGTGCTCAATGCGCTGGTGTGGACCACGTTCTTCATCGTCGGCTTCACCAACCTCACGACCCTCAAGGGGTTGAAGAGACCGCTGTCGCATCCGATGGTCAACAAGATCGGGTTCTGGACCATGGTGGTCGGCCTGGTCACGACGGCCGTGCCACTTCTCTTGGGAGAGGCCACGGTGCTCTACACCTTCTACCCGCCGCTGGAAGCGAGTTGGGCGTTCTACCTGGGGCTCACTCTGGTGGTGGTGGGAAGCTGGATCGAGGGTTATGGCTTCTTCCTGACCTATCGAGGGTGGAGGAAGGACAACCCAGGCGTCCGCTCTCCGTTCATCGCCTTTGCCGGTGTCATGAACATGGCCATGTGGCAGATCGCCACGCTCGGCGTCGCAGTCGAGATACTGACCATGCTCTTGCCCTGGTCAGCGGGTCTCATCGACGCTACCGACCCGGAGCTGGCACGCACCTACTTCTGGTTCACCGGCCACCCACTGGTGTACTTCTGGCTGCTCCCGGCATACATCTCGTGGTACGGGATGCTCCCGAAGCAGGCGGGCGGGAAGCTCTTCAGTGACTCACTCGCCAGATTGGCGTTCTGGCTGTTCCTGCTGGTGTCGATCCCCGTGGGCTTTCACCACCAATTCGTCGACCCTGGCATCGCACCCGGTTGGAAGTGGATCCACGCCGGGCTGACCTACGCGGTGTTCTTCCCCTCGATGCTGACCGCCTTCACGGTCATAGCCTCGTTGGAGCACGCGGGACGGCAACGGGGCGGCACAGGCCTGATCGGGTGGGTGCGCGCCCTGCCATGGAGGGACCCTTCGGTGAGCGCCCAACTGCTGGCCGGAATCCTGTTCATGTTTGGTGGCATCGGTGGTCTGGTCAACGCCAGCTACAACATCAACACCGTCATTCACAACACGACGTGGGTGCCGGGGCACTTCCACCTGACGGTGGCAACTGCCGTGACGCTGTCGTTCATCGGCATCAGCTATTGGCTGGTGCCGCACATCACTGGCAAGAAGCTGTACAAACCACGCTGGGCCGTCGTCCAGGGATGGGTGTGGTTCGTCGGCATGATCATCTTCTCCAACGCGATGCACGTACTCGGATTGCTGGGCGCACCGAGGAGGACACCACTCGGCCAGGCGCCCTATGTGCCCGAGGAGTGGTCCGGCCACCTGCTTCGGGTGAGCATCGGCGGGGCAATCCTGTTCGTGGCCGTGATCATGTACGTCTGGATCATGTTCAAGACCGCCACGGGCGAGAAGGCGGACCCCGAGGATGTCCCGGAGGTGCCGATTGCCGAGTCCCTGCGTGACCCTCAGCAGACTCCGGCATGGCTCGATTCGTTCAAGCCATGGCTGATTGGCGCGGTGGTTCTGATCCTCGTGGCGTATGGACCGCAGTTGATCGAGCAGATCAGCAACATCTCACTCAACGCTCCGGGCCTCGGCCCATAGTCAACCAATGGGCGATGACGCCGGGGTAACCGGCCCCAGGGGGGATCATCCTCGTCTGGACGGACTCGCCAAGGTCACCTTCGCCGTCGAGTCTCCGGTCCGCCGGGTCGTCGGCTCCGGCCGTCTGAACCCGCTGCCCCACGCGGGGACGATCAGCGTCGTGCTGTTCTTCGTCGTTGTGGTGACTGGGATCTACATCACCCTCTTCTTCGAGTTCGGCTTCGAAGCTTCGTTCCGATCGGTGGAGAAGCTGACCGCGCACCCCATCCAGAGGTTCATGAGATCTCTGCATCGATACTCGTCGGCGGCCCTCGTGGTCACGACGCTGGTCCACGGCTGGCGCACCTTCGTTGCGGCGAGATTCAACGGCCCACGCCGGTGGCGTTGGCTGACCGGTGTCACCGCCCTGGTCATCGTCTGGTTGGCGGGGGTAACCGGGTACTGGCTGTTGTGGGATGAGCGCGCCCAGTTGCTCAACGAGGCCATGGCCTCCTTCGTCGATGTCTTCGGCTTCGGCACAAGACTGACCAGCGCGACCCTCACCGCCGACGGGACCGGCTGGCAGGTGTTGCTGATCATCTGGTTCGCCCATCTGCTGGCCACTGCGGCGATCGGGTGGTTCCTGTGGCGCCATCTCCGACGCAGCAAGCTGCCGTGGCTGCCGCCGAGATTGTGGACGGGTTTGATGCTCGGTGCGCTGGCCGTCGTGTCGATCGCCTTCCCGGCCGAGCTTCTTCGCATCGCCGACCCGGCCGCCATCGTCGACTCGGTCCCGCTCGACCCCTTCGTCATGTTCCTGCTTCCCGGTCTCGCCTTCATTCCGGGGCCGACGGTCGTGATCGTGTTCACCGTCGCCGTCCTGTTCGCCGCATACCTGCCTTGGCTGCTGAGCCGGGACGAGCCGGAGGTGGTGACGATCGACCCTCAGGCGTGCACGGGATGCGAGCTGTGCGTATTGGACTGTCCGTACGAGGCTCTGGCGATGGTCGGGCTCGAGGGACGGGCGATCGCCGAGGTCGATCCGCAGCGATGCGTGGCCTGCGGGATATGCATCGGCTCCTGTGTGTTCGACGCAATCGAGCTGCCCGGCGCGACTCTCCCCAACGAGTTCGACCCGGAGGGAAGAGAGGTGGTGATCGCCTGCGAACGCCACGGCCGTCTCGGTGGTGTGGATGCCGGGATTCTGACGGTTCGGTGCGCCGGTGTGGTCAGCCCGACCGCAATCACCGGTCTCGTCAAACAGGGAGCAACCGGTGTGCATGTTGTCGGCTGCCCGCCCGGGGACTGCGCCTTCGGTGTCGGGAATCTCCTCGCCGAGGAGCGTCTCGGCGGCGACCGGCGACCTCGTGTCCCCAAGCAATCGGCACGCAGCACGACGAGGGATTTCGTGGCACCCACCGCGTTGCGCCATGCCCTCTCCCAGCCAGGCACCCATCTGAGCGCCGACCCGGGAGACATCCCCCGAAGCCGGTGGCGGCGTGTGGCGGCCGGGGCCACGGTCCTGGTGTCGCTGTTGCTCATTGGTCTGGCCACCGGTGTGTTCTTCACCTTCACCCGACCCGACTCGGGTGTGCTGATCGTCGTCCACCATCAGGCGGGCGAGGTCATCGCGGGGACGGAGGCACCTAGCGGTGCGGCCGGCGTGGACACCGTGTTGCGCACGCAAGTGGGTGATGAAGGTGTTGAGGAGCGGAACATCGGCAGCGGAGGTCTCGCCTCGGCCGTGGTCGAACTCCCTGTCGAGCCCGGTGACACCTTCGTGCTCGTCGAGTTGGTGGAGGGTGAGGACCGGACTGTTGTCTTCGACGGTGTCGCAGACCTGGAGGCGGGACGACGGCTGGTGCTCACCATTGACGACGAGAGGAGCATCGATGCCGAAACCGGAGAGCAGATCTTCCTCTCCTCGACTGGCGGGTGTTCGGTGTGTCACTCCGTCCGGCCCGGTGTCGAGAGGGTCGGGCCGAACCTGTCGGCTGTCGCCCTCGTGGCCGGGTCGCGGGTGCAGGGTCTCGACGCGGGCCAATACCTGCGCCAGTCGATCCTCGAACCAGACGCCTATGTCGTAGAGGGGTTTCCCAGCGGGCAGATGCTGGATATCTACGAAGAGACGCTCACCGAGGCGGACATCGATGCCTTGGTGGCGTACCTCATGACACTCGACCAGGAGGAATGAGATATGAGAGGCAAACGCATCATCGCTGCGGCAGCCATCGCCCTGACCATCGGGGCATGTGGCGGTGGCAACGGCGGCTCATCGGGATCGAGCGGGCAGGAGCTGTTCGAGGAGAAGGTCCTCGAAGGCCATGCAGGTTGTGTCACCTGCCATTCGCGCGAGCCCGGGGAGGTCCTCACGGGCCCGTCATTGGCCGCGATCGGCGCAGACGCCGCTTCGAGGGTGTCGGGTATGGCTGCCAGTGCGTACCTGGAGGAGTCCATTCTCGACCCGGACGCCTTCGTGGTCGACGGCTTCGACGACGGGCTCATGCCTCAGGTGTGGGGTGACGTCCTGGACGACTCGCAGGTTTCGGCGCTGGTCGATTACCTCTTGACACTGCAAGGATGAGCGTGTGACACCCGATCGTGGATCAAGGCTCGGGGAAGATCTCTTCCGTGCCGGGCTCGTCGACCCCGTCGATGAGCCTCGTGCCGACGAGACGTCCATCGGCGAGGATCTCGTATTCGGCCGAGCCTCTCGAGGTGCCCCTGGGGCTCTCGACGGTCTCCCAGTCGACGATCAGCGTGTCGCCGTCGATGGTGCCCTCTCCCCTGATGATTGCACCGGTGATGACCCACTCGAGGACGACTTCGTCAGCGTCGCCTCCGGCAGTGATGAGGACACGCCCGGTGTACTCCGTCCCGTTCGGGTCGACTCCGTTGACGACGTAGGTTCCGGTGAGACCGGGGCCTTGGCTGAGCTCGGCGGGAAGGCACGCGGTGAGCCCGAGACCGAGCACGGTGATGACGAGGACCTTTCGCACGGGCCGGATTCTACGGGTGATTTGCCCCGTTTCTTCAGGCGGTTGCTCTGGATCGGAGGCGTGGTCGTCGTCGCCGTTCTGGCCTTCGCGATCTTCGAACCGGTGCAGGTGTTGCCACGGATCCGGTTGGCCCCCGGGTTTGCCCTGACCGAGCAGGGGGGAGGCACCCTGACCTCGGATCAAACCAGAGGGTCGGTCACGCTCTACACGTTCGCCCCCGTGGATTGTGGCGCGGTGTGCGACGACCTCAACGCCACGATGCTCGAGGTCGGCCGGAGGGTCACCGAGACCGTCGACCTCGGAGATGCCGACTTCCACATGATGACCGTGGCGCTGGACGGCGATGATCCCGCCCGGCTCTCCGAGGCCGCGGCCGCGTCGGGGGCCGACGGCTCGACCTGGACATGGGTGGGTGGATCGGATCAAGAGATCCGTGAAGTCGTCGGTGGCGGCTTCCGCGTCTTCTACGAACGCGAGGGCTCGATCGTCGACTTCGATCCGGTCTTCGTCATCGTCGACGGCTCAGGTCTGATCCGAGGCGAGTACCGGTACGCAACCCTTGCCTCCGACACCGACCGTCTGACCAGACACATCTCGCTTCTCGGCGATGAGCTGCGCAACTCCAGGGGGGCAACTTCACTCGTCTACGAGGCCGCGCACGTCCTTCTTTGCTACCCGTGACGTCGGAACCAGCCGCACAGCCAGTCCGTCATCGTCGAAGATGGATTCTTCTGGGGAGCCTCGCTGGCGCCGTATTGGCGATTGCCGTCATCGCCATTTTCAGACCGCACGTCTACTCCGGGGTCGTCCTGCAGTCGTCAGAGCCGGCGCCGGCCATGGACGGGCTCGTCTACGACACGGGGGAGCCCGTCGACGTCGATGCTCTCGAGGGTGACGTCGTCCTCGTCTACTTCGGGTACACCTACTGTCCCGACATCTGCCCTGCGATGTTGGGAACGGTCGCCCGGGCCATCGACGATCTGGGTGACCGGGCCGAGAGGGTGAAGGCGATGATGGTGACCGTCGACCCGACGAGAGACACGCCCGAGGTCCTTTCTGAGTATGTGGCGTATTTCGGTGAAGGCATTCGGGGTGTCTGGGGCTCGGAGGGAGACGTCCGATCCGTGGCGAGTGGTTACGGCGTGACGTTCAGCTATGACGAGCCGCTCGCCGACGGCAGCTATCTGGTGGCACACACCGGTTCCTTGTTTGCCATAGATCCCGAAGGCGCCCTTCGCATCGTCTACCCGGTGGAGCTGACCGCCGAGGCGTTGGCCGCAGACCTGCGCGAGTTGTTGGGGTGATGAGACGTCGAGCGAGCTGAAGCCGGTCTCAGGGTCGACTCAGGGTTTCGGTAGGGGGGTCCCCAATGGTGAGACGGACGGAATGAGGGCACGATCGAAGTCAGGAATCCGTGACGAAAGGCGACGAAGCCATGACGACAGCACCTGACATCCCCTCACAGTCGCCGGCGGTGTCATCCGACGCCAGGAATTGGGCGGCAATGAGTCATCTCTCCGCGTTCGTGGTGTTTCTGGGCATCCCCTCCGTCGTTGGGCCATTGATCGCCTGGGCGGTCAAAAAGGACGATCCATATGTGGACTTCCACGGCAAGGAGGCGATGAACTTCAACATCTCCTTCTTCATCTATGCGGTTGTCTCGGCCGTCCTGGTGCTGGCGCTGGTCGGGCTGATCCTCCTCCCGGCGGTCGCCATCACCTGGTTCGCCCTTGTGATCGTGGCCACGGTGAAGGCCGGGAACGGCGAGCACTA
>JASFVB010000066.1:0-11998 GCA_050050035.1 Acidimicrobiia bacterium
GGGAAGGTGAGCCTCATGGACGAGGTGCTGGAGCGAGCTAGGAGCAACGCAGGACCGACGCTAGATCTGGCTGGTGGTTACGAAGTGTCACCTGGGGTATTCGAAGGGGAAGTCGTCGGTGTCGACGGCAGGGACGTGCCGTCGGTGTCGCTCGAGGTTGGCCTGATGACGGCGTCACCACTCCTGTACGAGGCCACCAGATCCCTTCTCTTGGACTCGATCGTCGAGAGCAGCGGTGATGCGCCCGGGCTGCTGAGCGCTGGCAGTGGATCCGAAGCGGGTCTCCTCTTGGAGGTGATAACGGCGCACTACGACGAGGCTCGCACACACGTCCGACCCGGAGACCGCTCTCGGATTGACTTGTCCGGTGTCGATGGCCTCGTCCCGGGAGACGACGTCGGGATTGCCTACATCTTCGGCCAGACCATTCCAGGGGACCCTGAGGTGGAGGAGGGGCTCTCCGGCTTCGACCTTTTTCGGTATCGCTGGGACCGGGGTCTCATCCGGGTTCTCGGGAGAGATGGCGTGGTCGCCTACGCCGACGAGGCGGTGACTGTCGTCGACAACGCCGAGGCGTTGGCGTTGCCGCAACGAATCCAGGTCGCATACGCAGAGTCACCTCAAACTGCATCCTCCGATGACGATTCTTCCGGAACGGCCGTCCTCGATCGAGAGACGAAGGAGGCTTTGTTGGGTGCAGCGGGCATTGCCGGTTTCGCAGAGGGGTTTGGGTCGGCCAATGACGTCCTCGAACAGACGCTCGAAGGGGCTCCCTGGGAGGACTCATTATGGGGAGACTTCACGGGTCGGGTGGAAATCTTTGTGGGAGAGGAGCAGAACGTCATCCTTTACAACGAGGAGAACGAGTCGTGGATAGTGCTCGAATCGGTACCATGCGGCGACTACGACACCTGCACCAACGTCAAGGGCAGGGGCACCTCGAGGGAGGCGTTCGTGCTGTTTTGGGCGGCACGTCTATCTCTGGATCGATGTGTGGAAGTCGCTTCGGAGTTGAATCGGAGAAACGCGGCTGGGGCAGACTTGACCAGTTCTGCAAATGCCGAGTCCACTCGATCTCAGGGTGCGGGCGAAGGTCAGGGCAGAGACGCAGAAGACGACGCGTCGCCCGACGACCCGGGCGACGCCCTCGACCCTCAGCCGAGCCCGGTGGGCTGCGTTCCACCACCCGACGGGAACGAGTTCCCACCCCGGCCGCCGAGACCGCCAACAGGGGACAGCGTTGGCGACATCCACATCAAGACCATCGACGGCAATCGCTACTCGAACCAAGCAGCCGGTGAGTTCCTGCTGTTCGAGAACCAGGCCACCACCATCCAGGTCCGGACCGAGCCCTGGGGCGACAGTGACGTTGTGTCGGTGGCGACCGCGTTCGCCTTCACCATCGGTGACCACATGGTCTCCGTCCACGCCGGCGGCGAGACCCGCATGGATGGTGCAACGGTCGAACTGGAGCGGGGAGTGCCATTGTCGGTCGGCGGCGGTGAGCTCCTTTGGTGGCACGGTGGCTGGGTCGTGGTGTGGCCCGACGGAACCATCATGCGAGTCCACGAACGGGAGGTCGCCCTGGTTGCGAGTGTCACACCGTCCGAGGGTCCAACAACGGGCCTGTTCGGCGACAACGACGGCAATCCGGACAACGATCTCTTCACACGCGACGGGAATGTGCTCGACCCGAACGCAGACGACGACTTCGTGAGCTTCTACTCCACGTATGTCGATTCCTGGCGCATCACCGATGAGGAGTCCCTGTTCAACTACGACGAAGGCGAGACCACGGACACGTTCACGATCGAAGGCTTCCCCGCTGAACCGGTCGACGCCGACGACCTGCCCGCCGACCTCTTCGCCCAGGCCCAAGTGGTATGCACCGAAGCCGGCGTCACAGCTGGGGAGGTGCTCGACAACTGCATCGTCGATGTCGCCATGACGGGCGACCCGATGTTTGCCTATGACGCCTATCTGGTTCAAGAGCCCGTCTCGGAGTTCGAGGGCGACGGTGGTGGCTCCGACGCTCCAACAGCCAATGGCGATGCCACCAACACGCTCACACTGGGCGACCTCACCATCGTGTTCGGGGCCAACCCCCCGGTACAAGACCCTGGAGGCCCGGCTCCCTCTTGGACGTGTGAATCCGCCGACGGCGTCTACACCGCCATCAGCAGCTTCCAAGAGACGCCGACGATCCGCTATGGGCTCGACATCCAATACATCGGTCCGGACAATTCGAGAGGTCTGGACTCCCGGTTCCGGTTGATCGTGACCAGGAACTCCGAGCCGTACGCCTGGGTGCAAACCAATGCCGAGCAGTTCTCCGACTCGGTGGATTCGATATCGGTTGAGGGATCGGTGTTGACCGCCTCTGGGAAGATGTTCGTCAACGACCCGCCGGAGCCCGGGCTCCAGCCGATCTCACCTCTCCCACCCGACGCCGTGCTCGATAGGTTCCAGCTCAGTGTCAGTTGCGAGGGGTAGCGAATGGACAAGGATATGAATGAACGAGTGAGGGGTGCGGTATGAGGCGAACGATGACGGTCCTGCTGGCTCTGGTACTCGCTGCGTGCGGTGGCGGCGATACCGGAGGGGACGATCCCAGCACCGGAACCGGCGACACCGTGGGAGGAGCCGACGCCGACAGTGGGTCGAATTCGGGCGACGTCGTCGACACACAGGAGCCGGGGCACGCGATGGTCACGGTGGAGGGCCGGGAATACAACCTGGATGTGTCGCCGGCTTTGGATTGCAGCATCGCCGACGAGGCGGTCACCTTTGCCTTCTGGGTCGGCGACAACAGCGTCGTCCTTGGCGGTGGGGCCAACCGCTACGAGGATGGCTGGATAGGCAGCATCGATCTCCGCATATCGGAGCCTGAAGGCCAGGACGGCCCCATCGCCTACTTCCCGGATCAGGACTCGCTGAGCGATGGCATCGCCGTCGACGGCGACAGCATGTCCTACTCGGGACCGATGATGAAGCAGCCCCCCAACGACGGCAGCAATCCACCTCCGGTGGACGTCGGCTCCGGGACGATCAGCGTTACCTGTGGTTAGCGATCTCGAGCTCCCTTCGGGGATTGGACCTTCAAGCGAATAGCGCTCGTGCCGCCAGCCCGATGGCTCCCAGAACGGATAGAACCAGGATCCCGGCCCTCATCGTCGTCTGTCGGATCCGGTTCCCGATCACGATGCTGATCAGATAGCCGGCGACGAGGGCAGGAAAAAGAAACGCTGCCACACGAACATCGTCCCACGTCATGTGGTTCGACAGGATCCGGCCCGTGATGGTTATGAGGATGCCGACGACGAACACTGCGGCGAGATTCGATCGGATCACGGGGCCTTCGTCTCTCGAGTAGAGGAGAGCAAGCGGGGGACCTCCGATCGAGGCAACCAGGCCCGAAACGCCGGAGAAGAGCCCCGCTCCGAACTGGGTGGCTGAGGTCTTGTCGACCTGATGACCCGAGCCGATGATTGTCGCAGAGGCCATGACGAGCACCGCTATGGCGACGTCGAGGGTCTCGTGACTTGCCACAGCCAGAAGGCCGATCCCTATGAGCGCACCGCCGACCCGACCCCCGATCACCCATCCCACCCCGCGAAGGGCCAGATGGGTCCTCTCCCGCCAGGCCATCGAGAACGTCAGAGGCAGGGTGATGATGAGTTGGGGGACTGGGGCCAGTGCAGGGTCGATCAGGGCGAGGATGGGAACCGACACCATGGCGAATCCGAGCCCCACGACTCCCTGGATGGTGGCGGCGAGAAACGTCACCCCGAGGGCAAGGGCCCAATCCACGGCGGTCACGGGCTAATCGCCCGACAGGGCGCTCGACTGGCTCCCCTGCCGATCTCGACCTGATCGCCGGCTCCAGCACCGCTTTGGGCGACCTTGATCGATCGCATCTGGCCATCTTCGCACTCACGAGTGCGCCCCCAAACCACCGGTCGCCAAACGTGTCAATCGGCCCTGGTTGCGACTGGTTCGATCTCGTCCAATGAAGAGGAGAGGAGATGAGATGCAGACAGCAGAGCTCTCCCCGACCGACGAACTGAGGCGCGTCGGTCGCCGGTTTGGCTTTGGCCTGGCCGTGGCGATCAACGTCGCATTGCTGTACGTCGTGCAAAACCTGGCGTCCTGGGACGTGTTGCCCTTCTTGACCACGGAATTCGACGAAGTCGTGCCATGGATCAGCGTCTCCCTGATCGTCTCGATCCTGGCCAACGTCGTCTACATGGTCTACGACCGTCCCATGCTTCGGCCTGTCGGGGACATACTCACCAATCTGGCGAGTCTCGCCGCCGCATGGCGGGTCTTCCAGGTGTTCCCATTCGACTTCTCGGACTATGCGTTCCCGTGGGACGTCCTCACCCGAGTGGTGCTGATTGTCGGCATCGTCGGCACATTCGTCGGAGTCATCGTGGCTCTGACCAAGTTGGCCAACGAGAGTCGTCACATGGAGAAAGGAGAGTCGGATGTCGGTCCCGCCTGACTCACAGCAGGTGACGGCGTCTCCCGAGACCCAGCCCGCGCGTCGGCTCTACCGCAGTACCAGCGACCGGATGGTCGCCGGTGTCGCCGGTGGTCTCGGTGAGTACTTCGATATCGATCCGGTGTGGTTCAGGATTGCTTTTGTGATTCTGACTGTCGGAGGTGGTGCAGGACTTCTCATCTATCTGATCATGTGGATGATCGTCCGGCCCACACCAGGAGGCCACGTGCCGCCACCGGCTTCGGCCAGCCGGTATAGCGGGACCGTGGTCGTCGGGATCGCGTTGATCGCGGTGGGTGCGATAGCCCTTTTCAACACGATCGCTCCGTCGCTGGGTCAGTACTTCTGGCCAGTCGCGCTGTTGCTGGGCGGGCTGGCCCTGGTCATGGGAGGTGTGAATCGTGACACTGATCGATGAGAAACAGCAGGAAGTGGAGACACGTCCACCTACGAGGAGCATCGCCCCTCAGGTCATCGTGGGAGCCGCCCTCGTGCTCATCGGTGCTCTTTGGTTCCTCGAGCGACTCGGGGCCATAGACCTGACCGCGACGACGGTCCTGGCCGGTGCCACGATCGCCGTCGGTGTCGCCGTGATGGTCCTCGCGACAGACGGGCCCCACATCGGGCTGATCATCTTCGGCCTCGTGTTGGCACTGGCGGGCACAGCGTCCGCCTTGGCCCCTCTGGAGGGTTTCCAGGGTGGGGTCGGTGAGCGTGTCGTCGAGCCGACGAGTGTCCAAGACATCGAAGCCGACTACAACCTGGCTATGGGGACGCTCACCATCGACCTGCGTGATCTGGACGTGAGCTCACCGATCTCGCTCAGTGCGAGCGTGGGCATGGGTGAGCTCGTCGTGCGTGTGCCCGAGGGCGTCCAGTTCGAGGTCGATGCCAGAGCAGGCGCCGGTCAAACGGAGATCCTCGGTCAGACCGAGGACGGGCTCGGAGTCGAGGATACGTACACGACCGACTCCTTCGAGGAGGGACAAGCCGGTCTGTCGCTCGATCTCGACGTCTTCATGGGACGTGTGGAGGTGACTAGTGGATAGGAAACTGCACATCGGGACACTCCTGTCCGGTCTGGCACTGGCGGTCTGGGGCACCGGGCTGCTGGGTGATGGCCTGGACTGGTGGAGTCTCGAGCTCGCTGATCTTCGGTATGTGGGGCCGATACTGATCATCGTGATCGGGGCCTTTGTCGTCGTCGGCGCCCTGGCGGCAACACGTCGTTCGGACGAACAGGTCTGAGCCGGCTCGGCTCTGCTACCTAGTTCGATCCGGGAAGCCGGCGGTCGACCGATCGAGAGCCGTGACGGCCGCCTCGTACTGGCTTCTCGCGTCCCGTCGGCTTCCCGCGATCGAGACCATGCCCAGCTTTCCGTGATCGGTGACCGACCCGAGCAGGTGGAATACGAGACCTTGTTGTGACGTGGCGTTGTAGTGGAGGCCCTCGAACACCGCGGCGTCGATCAACTCGCCGGGGGTCAACCCGACATACGTGTTCTTGACGAGGTTGTCGGTGGCGTAGTAGTAGCGGGTGTCGCCAACCGGGGTGTGAAACTCCCCGCTGTCCGGGTCGTACTCGCCATCGGTGAGGAAGTCGAGCATCAGGTAGGGCAGGGTCGTTCCCCCTTTGCGTAGGTTGATCTCGATGGCGTAGTGCCTCCATCCCTCACTCTCGGGCGTGGAGACGAAGTCGACGCCGAACCGCCCGATGACGCCGTGAGTCTTCAGCGCTTCGGCCACCTGGTAGCCGGCGTGGTGCAGATCGGAGCGATACGACTTCCGAGCCGGGAACGTGCAGCCGAGGAACACGTGCCCCGAAGGCCCGGCGAGCATCTGGTCGTGGGTCGAAACGAGTTGTACCTTGCCAAGTGGGTCGATGCGCATCTGCACCGAAGGGGAGCGAATCCGGTCGTGCTCTATGAGCGCCTCGACGATGCCACCCATGGCTTCGAACTTGGGCTCGTATTCCTCCCACGACTCCTCCTTGGCCTCAAACTCGAGACCCTCGAGCACCAGCCGCTCTGCAGCCTTGTGTGGCGAGGCAGCCTCGCCGACCGGCTTGAGGTGGGCCACTGCGTTGCCCTCGCCGGAGAAACCGTCGTTGAGTTTCACGACCGCACGCTGAACATCGGGCTCGGTCATGGCGAGCTCGACGAGCGCATCGACTATGTCGCGACGATCGCGCAGGTCTTCGAATCCGGGCGGGAGGTCGAGACCCACGTCTCGGAACGTCGACCTGCTCCTGGACTTGTTCCCGAGATGAGAGAGCGACGGGTCACATGCATACATCGGGATGCCGAGTTGCACGGCGAGGGACCGTTCCAGGGCCGTGCTGTTGAAACAGGTCAGGTGGGCTGCCTCCGGGAAGCGAATGAGTCGCTTGAGCTTCTCGAGTCGCTCCGGGCGGGAGAGGATCTTCGCGGAGAGGGGAGTCAGGGAAGGATCTCCCATCGAGAGCAGCTGTAGCCGGTCACGGGCGTGACGACCGGGGATCCCCGGCAGCAGGTGGAGGTAGTAGTCGACCACGGCGGGGTCGAGGGCTGTTGAGGTGACATAGATGAGCTGAGTCCTGGGGAGCTTGAGCAGCATGAGCAGGCAGAGCATGCGCTCCTCGTAGTGGATGACGCCGGGGATCTTGGCGAGTTCCCCCTCGTCGAGACTCATCGATGGGACGACGACCACCGTCCTTGGGGCCTTGGGATCGGAGAACACCTCGCGGTACATGCGCGGAAACCGCTCTTGGAGCTCGGCGAATACCGCCAGCTCCTCCGGGCTCCCCGGGCTGGGTACCAACACCTGTTGGTGCATCGAAGGGCCTTCCGAGATGCCTGTTGGCAATCTCACCGTGTTCGTCATACCGAGAGCAGGGGCTTTGTGCCCCATTTCGGGGACGACCCCTTGCTCGGTGATCACGAGCCTACTTCGCTCCACACCACCGTTCCGGGGTGGAACTGGCTCCACGCGAACCAGAAGGACTCGTGGCTCGTCACCTCGTTTCCCGCCGAGTCGTACACCCGAATGGAGTCCTCCCCTCGGACCGTCAGCCCCTCATATCGGATCTCGCCTTCTGCCAGAGCCTCGCGCGTCGCCGTCACCGGGAAGGCCACCGGTGTGCCGTCAGACGTCGTGACGCCCACGACCTTCTCCTGGACGGGGAGTCTCGGGTCCACGGTGCCCACGGGGAAGATCGGGCCGTCGTCGTCACGCCCGCCAAGGGGGTCGTCCGGGTAGGTTCGGCCGATTCCGCCGTCCTCGGCGAGAACCCGTGTCTCGGGATGAGCCTCCTTCCATTCGCCCCATGTCGACGCCACCACGCTGACCTGCTCGAGGACGACGTTGTCTCTGGCCAGGGAGCCGGTCAGAGCCTCTCCGGTGAACGTATCGATGGCCGAGCCGGTGGTGAGGTCGTACATGAGCTTGTTCGACCGTTGCAGGAGACCCGAGGTGCGCAGGACGACACGTTCGACACCGGGGACGTCGTCGGTGTAGTAGGCCTGGGCCGAGGCGCAAAGGGTGCAATAGGGGACGCCCAACTCACGACCTCCCAGCGTGAGATTGACCATCTCGTGGATCTCCATCTGGTGTTTGGGGAGGGCGATCGACTCGTCGCCAACGACCACCCCGAACACAATGCGATCGTCGGGATACCAGGTGCCGCCGGCAGCGTCGGTGGTCACGGGGTGATCGAGCGCGGGAATGCAGTTGCAGGGCCCGTTGTCATCGAGAGGTCGCTCGTCGGCGAGCACCCCTCCCCACGTGACGAGTCTCCAGTCGACCCCGACGTCCTCCTCGAAGAAACGAGCCCACTGGTCCTCGACAGGGACGAATACCCGTCTCTTGGCGTCCGGGTATCCCTCCCAACCCGGGACGTCCCACGAGATGAGGAGGTTCGTCGCCCAGACGAACTCGACCTCTTCGGGCTGAGGCGGCACATCGGTGAGCTCGGCGAAGGCGGCAACCAACTCGTCGAGAGCCGATCCGGTCTGGTGAAAGCGCATCAAGTCGGCGAGGAGCCACGCGGTTCTCGGGTCGCCGAGGGCCGCAAGCTCCCCCACCGAATCCTGATCCCAGCTAGATGTGTATAGGTCTTCGAGAACCCGGTCGACGGCCATTTCGACCTCGACCGAGGGAGGGTCGTCGGGGATCTCCGGCCCTTGCGGTGTGGTCGGGGATGACACCGTTGGCGCGGTTGTCGTCGCGGGTTCCACGCCCGGCCGGCTGCATGCGGCAAGGGCGAAGAGAAGGATGGCGCCGACTGACTTCACGTCAGTCAACGTAGGACGACGGCTGTTGGCTGGAGGTAAACCAGAAAAGGGGTCTTCGGCCCAGTCCGTCACGGTCTGGCGTGACGCCGCCAAACCCGTTCTGGGCGTAGAAAGCCTCGGAATTCGAGGCTTTCTACGCCCAGAAGTGTGGATTGTGGACGGGATCAGTCCTCGTCGAGACCGTCCACGAAGTCCTTGGCGGCTTCTTCGCCCTGTTCGATCTTGTCGGTGTGCTCCCCGCCGGTCTTCTCGTCGACAAGATCCCCGGCCTTGTCGATTCCGTCCTTGACCGCGTCCTTGTTCTCGGCGGCGAGATCCTTCGCCTTGTCTACGAAGTCACCAATGCCCACATGACCTCCTGTTCGTCGGGCTGGGAACCAGCCTAGGCGGGCCCGACCGGTGCCGAATCAGAACGGTGGGGCGCTCAGACCACTCACCCGAGACTGTGCCCGATCTCCCACGACGGCATGAGGTGTCAGCTGGGCACGGCCCGTCCCGCCGTCGGGTATCTCCAGATCGACGATCAGTGCTTTGCCCGCGACCGCCGTGCCGCGGAGGGTCTGGACGATGCCGGTCCATGTACCCATCTCGGGGTCGATCTGCAGTGCCGCCTGGCCGGTAGTGAGGAGGATGCCGTCGCCACCGCTGATTCTCACGGGACCTTCGTAGGAATCGGCCATCAGTTGTCCGCCCCATAGATGCGTCGCACCTGGCTCCTCAGCAGGATCTCCGGGCCCTTGCCCGCTCTCTCCATCTCCTCCTCGATCGTCTCCAACTTGTCGCGGAGTCTGTCGAGTCTCCGCTTGAGCCGGCGGTTCTCCTCCTGGAGGGCGAGAACACGCCGGACCCCCTCGAGATTCATCCCCTGGTTGGTCATGTCTTGAATCAGTTGGAGACGTTCGATGTCCTCCTGCGAGTACCTCCTGGTACCGCCCGGAGTGCGGAACGGGTCGATGAGACCTTTGCGCTCGTAGATCCGCAACGTCTGAGGGTGCATGCCGGCCAGCTCGGCTGCGACCGATATCACGAAAACCGCTCGTTGTGCGTCTGTCATGGCGTCACATCATCCTCTCAGATGAGACCTGATGTCGCTGGTCTCATGCTCTGCCAATTGCTCGAGAATCCGTTTCTCGCCCTTGCTCACCTTCTTCGGCACGGCGACCTCGACGGTGACCAGGAGATCGCCCTGTCGACCACGGTCGGGGGCGATGCCTTTCCCCCTCACACGGAATGTCTTTCCGGACGGGGTGCCGGAGGGGATCTTCACCCTGACTCCGCCGTTGAGCGTGGGCACGTCGATCTTCGTGCCGAGCGTGGCCTCGGTGTACGTGATCGGCACCTTGATGGTGAGATCGTTGCCGCGACGACCAAACGTGAGACTCGGTGCCACCCGGATGCGCACCATTAGGTCGCCGGCAGGCCCACCCAGCGACCCGGGTGCGCCCTTTCCTCGAAGACGGAGCGTCGTCCCGTCCTTCACGCCTGCAGGAACCTTCAGCTTCACCTGGCGACGTCGGTTCTCCGTGCCCGACCCGCGGCACTGGGTGCATTTGTCTTCGATCAGGCGACCCGAGCCACCACATTGGCCGCAAGGTTGGGAGAACGAGAAGAAGCCCTGGTTCTGGGCGATCATCCCGCGGCCGCCACATGTCGGGCAGGTAGTGATCGGGGAACCAGGCTCCGCACCCGACCCGGAGCAGCGGGAGCAGGCGGCTGCCCCCTCGACGGTCACCCGGGTCTCGACGCCAAACGCGGCGTCCTCGAAGCCGATGGTCAGCTCGGTGGCAATGTCGGAGCCACGAGTCGGGCCGGTCCGTCCCCGCTGCTGTGAGCCGAAGCCGAACAGATCGCCAATGCCACCAAGCCCACCCAGGAGGTCTTGAATGTCCTCGACCCGGACTTGCTGGCCGCCGAACCCTCCGAAGCCCCCGGCCTGACCGCCAAGACCGCCGAATCCGCCGGAGGCGGCGAGACGTCGGACCTGGTCGTACTCCTTGCGTTGCTCGGCATCCGACAGGGTCGCGTACGCCTCCGAGATCTCCTTGAACCTCTCCTCTGCCTCGTGGTCGTCCGGGTTCGCGTCGGGATGATGTTCCTGGGCCAGCTTGCGGTAGGCCTTCTTGATCTCGTCCGCACTGGCCGTGTTGGAGACGCCGAGGACCTCGTAGAAGTCCTTGTCCACCCAGTCACGGTTCACTGGGCTACCTCCAGCACGACGAGGGCAGCGCGCAGGACCTTGCCACGCAAGCTGTAGCCCCGTCTCAACTCCTCGACGACGACGAGTGACCCGTCGCCGGCAGGTGCTCCGGCAGGCTCGTGGATCTCAGGGTCGAACTTCTCGTCGATCGTCGGGATCACCTCTAGCCCCTCGCTCTTGAGCGAGTCGAGGAGCTGCTCACGCGTGTTCAGCATGCCGGCGTACATCTGCCGTTCGGAGTCGGTCTGTGGCTGTGTGTCGAGGGCAGCATCGAAGGTGTCGAGGACCGGCATCAGACCGCGTACCACTTTCTCCGTGGCACGGTCGAGCATGACCGATGCCTCTTTGGTCGTGCGCTTCCGATAGTTGTCGAAGTCGGCGGCGACCCGCCTGAGGTCGTCGAGATAGGACCCGGCCTCCTCACGTGCCGACTTCAGCTCGGAGAGAAGCACGTCGCGGGCCGCCTCCGGGTCCGCGGGCAGCTCCAGACCCAGGTCGTGTGAATCTGGAGTCTGTTCCGTCTCGACGAGTGTGGCCTCGGTTACTTCGTCGCCGGTGCTGACGTGCGTTTCCTCACTCATCCTCATCGACTATCTCGGCCTCGACCACGTCGTCATCGGAAGGCTCCTCGTCGGAGCCACCTTCGGCCTGCTGCTCGGCCGCTGCCTGCTGGTAGAGACGTGTGGCCATGGCCTGGCTCGCGGAGATCAGCTCGTCCATCTTCGATCGGATGGCCTCGGTGTCGGCGTCGGCGTCACCCAGGACCTCGTTCAGGGCCGTCTTGGCCTCTTCAACAGACGTCTTCTCCTCGTCGGTCATCTGTTCGGCCGATTCCTCGAGGAGCTTGTCGGTCTGGTTGACGAGTTGCTCGGCCTGGTTGCGGGTCTCGATCGCCTCACGACGCTTGGCGTCGTCCTCGGCGTACTTCTCGGCGTCTTCGACCATGCGATCGATGTCGTCCTGGGCGAGAGCGGTGCCACCGGTGATGGTCATCTGCTGCTCTTTGTTGGTCGCCAGGTCCTTCGC
>JASFVB010000067.1:0-11880 GCA_050050035.1 Acidimicrobiia bacterium
TCAAACCCGAAGGCGCCTGCAAAGGGGACATCTGCATCCCGATGCCCTTCGAGCCGGGCGAGACGGTGGATGTGAGGAAGATGTCGGAGCACATGGGTCTCCCCCTCGTGCACGACCCCGAAGTCGGTCTCTTCTCCCTGGGCCCCGAGTCGCTCTCGTCGCGCACGCTGGTGACGGCCGAGGCCCCGGAGCTCGAGTTGCCCGACCTGGACGGGGAGTCGTTTCGGCTCTCGAGTCTGCGCGGGCAGAAGATCGTGCTCGTCGCCTGGGCCCCCTACTGAGGGTGTGCCAACGACCTGCCCGTGTGGCAGGTACTCAGAGAGACGATCTATCCGCAAGGTTGCGAGATCGTGACCGTCGCACAGGACGTGACCGGTGGTCGCCGTGCCAAGACCTTCATCGAACGCGCCGAGCCCCGCCATCCTGCCCTGATCGACCAAGCCCACGTCATGGCACGGCTATTCGGTGTGGTCAACATCCCTTCGAGCATCTGGATCGATGAGAGCGGGATCATCGTGAGACCGGCAGAGCACTCTCCCAGGCCACCCGGTGAACGGTCGGAGCCGCGGCCTCTGCCGGAGGGCATCCCGCAGAGACTCGTCGACATCGCCGAGGAGAGCGCCAAGATCACCGACGACGCGGCCGCCTACCACCTCGCCCTCGCCGACTGGGTGGCCAACGGGGCGAAGAGCCGGTATGCCCTCTCTCCGGACGAGGTGGTCGCTCGATCCCGGCCCCGGGACGTGGGGATCGCCATGGGTCACGCCCATTTCGAGCTGGCAACCCGCCTCGAATCCCTGGGTGATCACGACGGGGCGATTCGGCATTTTCGGGAAGCGCATCGTCTGGCACCGGACAACTGGACGTTCCGACGTCAGGCGTGGGCGCTCGAGCCCGGGCCCAACCGATTCTGGCAGGGCCCCATCCCCGACGATCCCCAAGCATGGCCATATGAGGGTGACTGGCTGGCCGACGTCCGTCGCCAAGGCCCGGAGACCTACTACGAGAGCTTCAACCCATGACGAAGGTGGTCAGGGAGCCAGAGGCGAGGCAACGCCCTCGGATATCTCGGTCATCGCCTCATCGCGGTCGGATGGCTCGGCGGGCACGGTCAGCTCGAAGACACTCCCCGTCTCGTCACCGCGGTAGACCAGATCGCCACCCATCAGACGGGCGAGCTGTCTGGAGACGCTCAGGCCCAGCCCAACCGACCCCGTCGTCGTCGCCCTGTCGTGCGCACGCTCGTACGGCTCGAAGATCCTCTCCCACTGGGAGGGATCCAGGGGTGTCCCGCTGTCCCTCACGCTGAGTGTGGTCACACCGTCGGCAGTGCTCGCTTCGATGACCACATCGCTGCCGCCGTAGCGGACCGCATTGGTGATCAGGTTCCTGATGATCTGGCGTGTCCTCGCCGGGTCGACCCAGGCCTTCCCGGGGCCACCCACGACGTCGATCGTGTGTGCTCCAGGCGAGCCCAGCATGACCAGGGCAGCCTCCGCCTGGCTGCGGAGATAGACGACCTCGGGACGCACCGAGACCGTCCCTATCTCGGCCCTGGCCGCAACCAGCAGATCCTCGACCATGTCTGCCATGTCGCGGCTCTGCTCGGCGATCAGCTCCAGGATCTCGGTGGTCTCGTGCGGCTCGAAGGACGAAGCCTGGCTCTTCAGCTCCTCGGCAAAGCCGAGGACCGCCGACAGCGGCGTGCGCAGCTCGTGGGAGATGGTCGCAACGAAACGATCCTTGGATTCGACCAGTTCCTCGAGCCGGCGTCTGGTCAGTTCCCTCTCCCAGAAGGTGCCCAGCATGGGAGAAGCGACCTCGAGCATGCGGATGGCGTCGTCGTTCCAATGGGTCTTGCGGTCGATGTCGACGAAGCCCACCGTCCCTGTCCACGTCCCGCTGGCGAAGACGGGGACGACCAGGAGAGACCTGTTCCAGCCTTCGTCCGTCTCTGTGGCCACGTGCTGGAACGGCTCTCCGTTGGAGAGTGGCTCATGCGCGGCCGGGTATTTGCCCCAAGGGACCGACAAGCCAATCCAGTCGTCATGGGCATGCTCCGGTGAGCTCGCCGAGTTGATGACCTTGAAACATGGGCCGAGATCTTCGTCATCGACGTTGACCGCGAGAAAGGACCGGTCGGCGCCGATCGCCTGACGCATCTCCTCGAGTGCCACCTCGAGGGCATCCTCACCTACTCCCAGCAAGAGGGCGCGCGAGCACGCGGCCAATGCATGCTCGAACGTGAGGAGACGCTCGTTCGATTCGACGGCCATGGCAAGCCGTTGCTCGATGACCTTGCGTGGCGTGACGTCCGATATGGCCACCCGGACTTGTGAAAGGTCCGCTCTTCCGTTGCTGACCGGTAT
This sequence comes from Acidimicrobiia bacterium, assembly GCA_050050035.1. Classification (GTDB taxonomy): domain Bacteria; phylum Actinomycetota; class Acidimicrobiia; order Spongiisociales; family ZC4RG35; genus JANQRA01. The sequence goes on from JASFVB010000067.1 coordinate 2,370, forward strand.
CGACCAGTGGAGGACTGCCGCCATCGGCTCGTCATGGAGCGTCATCCCCGCGAGATCGAGTGCCAGCGACCGTCGGTCATGCCAGATCGCCACGAACTGCTCCCGGAATGCCTGCAACTCGTGGTCCTGACGATGAGCCTCCTTGAAGAGTCTCTTCAGAGACTCCTCGGAGTCGGCCCCGATCATGTGCACCGCCTCTGCATTGGCGCTCACGATGTCGATGAGCGATGCGCCATGTCTCAACTCGTCGGGATGCTGCTCCAGGTATCGGCGAACATCCCTGACCCCGCTGGCGCGGAGGGAGTCGAGCCAATCCCTCACTTTGGTGAAGTCCTCGACGAGGAGTGCAACCGGCGACAGGTCGTATATCAGACGGTAGTTGTCGGCGTTGTTGGTGAGTGTGTCGCGGAAGACGGTCAGCAGTCGCCAGCCGACACCCCCCACCCCGGCCAAGACCAGAGCCGTCACGAAGATGTCCGCGCCGCTGAGCGGTTGTGCATTCGACCTGACGATCTGACCGATTGCGAGGAGACAGAACAGCCCGTAGGCCGCACCGAAGATGCCTCGCAGCGCGAGCACGCCGACTGCGGCGAGCAGGGTGCACGCAGAGACCAGGGCAACCGCCCCGGCGGTGCCCACGGTCGGAATGCTGTACGCGATGCCGACCACGGCCACGCCGAGGACGCTGGCCGGTGAGGGCAGCAAGCCCCTCCCCTCGAACCATCCAGCGACCCCGACCAGAACTGCTACGACACCGAGTCGCAACGTCGCCGAACCCTCGGCGAAGACCGAGAGGACAAGGAGGATCAAGCCGATGACGAACGCCACCGGTGCCAAGAGCCCCGTGACTGCGTCGGCGACGATCGCACGACTCTCGGCGCCATTCACCTCACGCTGCATCTATTCCCTCGAGCCAACAAGGAATGATCGGCTCCCGGGACGCCGCGCTTGACCGGTGTGTCCGTCAAGAATCGACGTCAGGACGCGAAGAACGGCTCCGGTTCGCCGCTTTCACAGTAGGCCTTGAGGCTGTTCATCAGATTCGCCCACGTGAAAGCGGTGTGGCCGACCATTGGATCAGCGTCGGCAAACCCCGAGTGCTCGAAGAACACCCTGCTGCCGGCGGCGTCGGGATTCTCCATGACGTCGAACGAGATCTGAGTGGCCTGCCAGTGCGGTGGGAAGTCGCCAGTCGATGTCCAGCGGACGCCATCATCGTCTGCAGAGTCGACGTGAATGCTGAACCTCGCCGGCGCATCGGGGAAGCCGAGTGACAGCGTCGACCCGGGCTCGCCCGAGCCGTTTGTGTCGGTGGTCCACCAGCTCACCAGCCCATCGTTGCTTGCCAGGGCATCGTGGATCACTTCCGGGGACGCCCCGATGTCAACGAGAAAGACGATCTCGGCCATGTGTCACTCCTTTGAGTCGTGGGTATTGCCGGAGACAATAGTTTAGTGTTGACTAAAATAGATTCCCGATGGACACACTGCAACTCGTCGCCGAACCACGGAGAAGGGCGATCCTCGGCATGATCTGGAAAGAGGAGCTTGCCGCGGGTGACATAGCCAGCCGTTTCAACGTCACCTTTGGTGCCGTATCGCAGCACCTGCGCAAGCTCGCCGACTCTGGTCTCGTCTCGGTGCGGGCCGATGGGAACCGGCGTCTCTATCGAGCTCGCCCCGAAGCGGTCGGCCCTCTCCGTGACGTCCTCGAGCAGATGTGGCGGAGCTCACTAGACGATCTGGCGGGGATCGTGGAGGCTGCGGACAAGTGAGCCAGGAAGTCATTCGAGTCGTCCGCAGGGTCGATGCATCCCCCGAAGTTGTGTTCGCCTACCTCACATCGTCCGAGAAATGGTCACAGTGGCAAGGCGTTTCGACCACGATCGACCCGAGACCTGGTGGCGTTTACACAATGCGCGCACCGAACGGCGGCACTGCTCGGGGAGAGGTGATTGAGGTAGTCACCAACGAACGCATCTCGTTCACCTGGGGCTGGGAGACCCATCCGGTGGTTCCGCCGGGATCCACCACAGTCACGATCGAACTCACAGCGGAAGGCGAGGCCACGATCGTCACCCTCACCCATTCCGGCCTGCCCGAGGGAGAAATCGGCTTGCACCGGCGCGGGTGGGACCACTACGCGACACGATTGGCACGGGTGGCGGCGGGAACCGATATCGGGCCCGATCGGGGTTTGCCGACCTGACGGGAAACCCATCCTCCCGGGCCAATCGGGACCTAATCCCCTACTGGCGCCGGCCGATCGGCCGAATCATGTAGTCAGAAAAGGAGGTCAGCGTGAAGCTCAGTGATCTCATGACCACCGACGTGATCACGGTCGGGCCGGATGCGCCGCTGAAGGAGGCGGCACGGAGAATGGTCGAGGCCGGCGTGAGCGGCCTGCCGGTGACCGATGAGTCCGGAGTCCTCATCGGGGTGATCACCGAGGCCGACTTCGTGGCGAGCGAAGCGGGACGGAGGGCACCGAGACGAGCGGGACTGCTGCGTCATTGGCTCAAGGAGGAGAAGACGCTGCCCGCCGCGCAGAACGTTGGTGACGTGATGACCAAGGAAGTCACCACACTCAACGCCGAGGCTGACCACGCTGAAGCAGCCCGCACGATGCAGAAGGCGGGAATCAAGCGGATCCCGGTCGTCGACGGCGAAGGAGCCCTCAAAGGCATCATCAGTCGCTCCGACATCTTGCGTGCGTTCACCCGCTCTGACTCGGAGATCATCTCCGAGATCGAAGATCATGTGATGACGGAGATCCTGTGGATCGACTCCAGCCTCGTCGACGTGACGTGTGAGGACGGCAACGTAGCGCTCAACGGGCGATTGGAGACTCGAAGCGATGCCCAGTTGTTGGCCGAGTTGACCAACCGCCTCGACGGAGTGGCGTCTGTGGACAACAACCTCACCTGGTCATACGACAACACCAAGCTGGAGGTCACCCAGCCGCGACCCGGGCTCACCAACTGGTGAGTTGACGAGGGGGTCGATCAGTCCGCCAACTCGGTCGAGACCCAGCCGGCGATCTCCTCGACGACTGGGACACCCTGGTGCCAGTCTGGCCACCAGTTGCTGAGCACGGCCACGACATATCCTTCGGTCGTTCCCGGCTCACGAACGAAACCGACCGAGTTGGCGATGTGGCCGGCAAACCCGTTCTTCTGGGCAACAGTCCAATCGGTGGGGACTCCCTCGGTGACTCCCCACGTCTGCGAATCGACGACTGAGGTCATCAGATCCCACGCCTCTGCCCGATAGGGCTCGCTCAGGGGCCCCCAATCGCCGAGTAGAACCTGTCGAATCAAGTCGGCCTGGTCCTTGGCCGACGTGGTCGTTCTCCCCCACACCTGCTCGTAGTCCCCCACGGGCGAGGTCTCGTCCAGACCGAACAGCTCCGCCTGCTCGTTGAACCACGGTGCCGCTCCGAAGCGACGCCAGAGATCTCTCACCGGCTGGTTGGCCGACTCGGTGATCATGGGCACCAGACGACTGCGCTCGTAGGAGGTGAGTTCGCGCCCGGCGGTCTGCGCCTCGAGCAATGTCCCCGCCATGACCATGACCTTGAACACCGAGGCGGTCCGAAGCCTGGCATCGGGGTTCAGCCAGTAGGCGCATCCGGTGCGGGTGTCGTAGACGTACGCGGCGAGCCCCTGGCGCGGGTGACGGTCTTCGAGAGACTGCACCCGGGCAGCCGTGAACGGGTTCTCGTCGCACAGAGGCTCGCCCGCCGCCTCGACGACGATTGTGGCGAACTCGGCCCTGGTCACCTTGTCGTAGGCGCGGAAGTCCCCGGTGCTCGTGTCGAACAACCCGTGGTAGGCGGCGATCCTCGCCATGTCCTCATACCAGCGACCAGCCGTGCCTGCCCAGGGTGTCACGTATTCGTCTGGTGCCGTCAGGCCAAAGGTCAGCACGACCATCTTGGCGATCGCGGCCCTGGTGAGGGTGCCGTCGGGGCACACCAGATCGTTCGTCGGAGGGTTGCAGCCATGGATGACGCCGTGGTGTGCCAGGAAGTTGGCGAAACGCGAGAGGGCACCACTCCAGAGGTCATCGTCGTCGACGAAGCGATCACGCAACGTCGCCGGGATCTCGGGCAGCTCACCGTAGGCTTGCCCGGCCAGCACGAGGACCTTCAAGGCCTCGGCCCGACTCAGGTGGTGGAGCGCACAGGATCGGGTGTTGTCCGGAGGGTCGCATCCGTGGATCACCCCGAGCTCGGCCAGGCGTTCCAGATACGGCTCCCCGGGAATCCCGTCATCGTCGATGAATCTGCCCGAAGCCGTGGTCGCTGTCGCGGGCAAAGCCAACGACAGCATCACCACGACCGCCATGACCCGGACAACACGTCGCCTTCGCATGCCTGCATTCTCGCACCCGGCGCCATGACACCACCGTTCGGTGCCAGAACCACGGAACGTGGTTTCGGATTTCGAGGACCGGGGTAACCGGAACTCTCAGGAAAGTCGTGCCGCGCGCCCATAGGCACGTCGACGCGAACCCACTTGGGCCCAAAACGCCCCTTGCTGGCTAAGGTTCCGAGCGAGGGCCGGGATCCAACGACACAACCGAGACACGCCTCTCCAAGCCCCCTACGGAGGACAAGGCCCGTGGCCATCCAACACTCTGCGTCCCCAAACCGCTTCATCAACACCTGGCGGCGGCCACGGCTCCATGTTGTCGTTCTCGGGATGCTGCTCAGTCTCGGCGTAGTGGTCGGCTTCGCTCTCGAGGCGAAGGCAGAGACCATCTCTGGTAGCGAGACCAAGGGAAAGACCACCATCCCTGCCGGCACGACGCTTCGATTCGACCCCAACCAGGACACGACCCTCCACATGACCGGCAACCTCATCATCGAGGGGACCTTGGAGATGAAGCCCGCCAACGGGAACGTGACCCACACCATCATCTTCGAGGGGTTCAACGAGAACGGTTTCCAGGGCGGCGGGATGAACCCGGTTGACTCCGACGTCGGGCTGTGGGTCGTCGGAAACGGCCGGATCGTCCTCCAGGGTGAGCAGAAGCCGGCGTGGGCCTACACCTGGCAGAGTTCGTGGAACGGCGACGAAGTGCGAGCCGCACCCAACACCCCCGGCAACTACAACTCGTTCCCCCAGGTCACCTCGACACCCGCAAAGAACGCCCTGGGATACCCCACCGAGCTACTCAACCTGACCCGCAACGTCATCATCCGGGGCACGTCGAGCGCATACACCCACGTCTTCATCCGCTCCAACCGGGCGTCGACGATCAAGAACGCCCTCTTCCGGTACATGGCACCCGACTTCGGCGGCTCGGACGAAACCGGCCGCTACGGGCTCCATTTCCACCACAACGGCAACGGATCGATCGGGACGGTCGTGGACGGTGTGGTGATCCGAGACACCAAGGGCCATGCCTTCGTGCCTCACGAGTCGACCGGGATCACCTTCAAGAACGTCATCGCCTACAACGTTCGCGGCGAGGCCTACTGGTGGGACCCCGGCGACACCGCCTCGAACATCGTCTACGACCGCGCCGTGGCCGCCATCGTGCGGTCGGCCAACGGTGGCGAGAACCACACTCTCGGCGCCTTCAACCTCGGTCTCGGCATCAACGTATCGGTCACCAACTCCGTCGTTGTCGGAATGCAGAGAGAGACGGGTGCGAGTCGCTCAGGCTTCATTTGGCCAGAGGATGACGAGGCGACCTGGTTCTTCAAGGGAAACGTTGCCCACAACAACGAGGTAAACGGAATCTTCGTTTGGCAGAACAACGAAGACAAACACGTCATCGAGGATTTCACTGCCTACTACAACGGCCAGGCCGGAGTCGAGCACGGCGCTTACACGAACTCCTACGTATACAACGGGCTGACATTGCTCGGGAACTCGACGGCGATCCACTCACATGCCAACGGCAAGCCCGGAAACGGCGGCTGGACCGACACCCAGATCTGGGCCAACGTTGTGACGAATGGCGGCACCCTCTATGTCGACGAGCGCGAGGGAGCACCTGATCGGCCGGTTCGGTTCGTCGGATGCGACCTCGGCAGAGTCGTCGTCAGAGACAACGGCGGCAGCCAGTCGAGCAGGTATGACTTCATCGATTGCGGGCTCGAGCCCGGGGATTTCGACCTGGGTGGAAAGTCGAACTCCGTGTTCCGTGTTCAGCGCTCCGACGGGACGGCATATCAGCTGAAGGGGAACGGCCAACTCACCAGCATCGCCAAGTTCTATGGCGACCAGGCCATACCGGGTAGTGGGTTCACCGACATCGGCGCGAGTGTCTTTGCCGCCGACATCCGGTGGATCGCCGACAGAGGGATCACCAAGGGATGCAACCCACCTGCCAACAGCCGTTTCTGTCCCAACGACTATGTCACGCGGGGTCAGATGGCGGCGTTCTTCACCCGCGCTCTCGGCTACACCAACGCGGGCACCGGCAACTACTTCGTGGATACGGCCGGAAGCACGTTCAAGGACGACATCGACAAGATTCGCGTGGCCGACGTCACCAAGGGCTGCAACCCGCCCACGAACAACAAGTACTGCCCCGACAAGTTCGTGACTCGAGGCCAGATGGCGGCGTTCATGACTCGTGCCTTCGGATTCACCAACGTCGGGTCGGCGAACTACTTCCAGGACACGGCCGACAGTGTCTTCAAGACGGACATCGACAAGATACGTGTGGCCGGTGTGACCAGCGGCTGCAACCCTCCGGCGAACAACCTCTTCTGCCCGAAGGACTACGTGACCAGGGCGCAGATGGCGGCGTTCCTGCACCGCGCCATGACAAGCTGACGCTGTACCTACCGTAGGCCTCGATGAACCGCCTGCGCCCTCTCATGTTGGTCGTCGCCGTGCTCTTCGTGGCGACTGCCTGCAATGAGACGCCGGCGTCCACCACCCAGGCCCCTCTGGCGGATCAGACCGATCCGACCGGATCGGCCTCTGCGAACTCCCGGGTTCTCTCTGGAGACGAGAGCTATCCCAACGGCTTCGTCGTTCCCGCCGGAACGACGTGGGCGTTCGACCCCGATGTGAGCACGACCGTGACCGTCTCGGGGAACGTTGTCGTGGAAGGCACCCTCGAGATGAAGCCCTCCTCGGGCGCAGTCGAGCATGTGCTTCGTTTCGAGGGGGTGGACGAGTCGGCCTTCGTTGGGGGTGGCCTCGACCCGGTGGAGACCGATGTCGGGTTGTGGGTGGTCGGAGACGGTCGGCTGATCGTCGAGGGTGAGGAGAAGACGGCCTGGGGCTACGAGTACGACCCCGCCTGGGAGGGCGATGAGGTAGTGGCCGCACCCAACACGCCCGGCGACTACATGACGTTCGAGCCCGTGAACTCGACGCCACCGGTCAACGAACTGGGCTACCCGACCGAGCTGCTCAACCTGACACGCAACGTCCGCATCGAGGGCACACCCGAGGGATACACCCACGTGCTCATCAGGTCTACCCGCCCACAGACCATCAGATACGCGCAACTGCGCTGGGTCGCCCCCGGGTTCGGAGAGACGCACACGACGGGCCGGTACGGGATCCACTTCCACATGGCCGGCGAGGGATCTCGAGGCTCCGTGGTGGAGGGTGTCGTGATTCGAGACGCGGGGAATCACGCCTTCGTGGCCCACGCCTCCCACGGTGTCACATTCCGAGACACTATCGCCTTCCTGGTCGCCAACGAGGCCTACTGGTGGGACGAGCCACCCGACCCGGATAGCGAGGTGTACAACCCGGTCAACGACACCAACGACCTGGTGTGGGATCGGGCCGTCGCCGCCGGGGTCCAGCTGGGAGCCGGCGGCAACGAGTTCCGATTGGCGGGTTTCTTCCTCGGCAACGGTCAGAACGCGACGGTCACCAACTCGGTGGCGGTGGCTGTGCAGGGGGAGGCGGGCATGGATCGCTCCGGGTTCATCTGGCCGGAGGCGGCAGGAGCTGTCTGGACCTTCGAGAACAACGTCGCCCACAACAACGAGGCGAACGGGATCTTCACCTGGCAGAACAACCCACAACGTCACGATGTCGACGACTTCACCGCCTATTACAACGCCGGGGCCGGTGTGAATCACGGTGCGTATGAGAACTCCTATCAGTACACCCGTCTGACGCTGCTGGACAACGGGATCGCCGTCGTCTCCCATGCCTTCGGTGAGCCCAGTGAAGGGGTGGACACCCAGGTCTGGACCGACATCACGACGGGCGGTGGCGCCCTGCTCATCGCCGAGCACGCCACCCCTCTCGAGGCACCCGTCCGGTTCGTCCGATGCGACTTCAGCGCGGTCCTGGTCGCGGACATCGACAGCGACGAGCCGAGTGACTACGAGTTCGTCGACTGTGGGCTGGAGCCCGATGACTTCGACTTGAGGGAGGCCCGCGCCGATGCGGTGTTTCGGGTTCAGCGAGAGGACGGTACCGCGTTCCGGCTGACCGGCGACGGCACCGTCACCGACATCGAGCCCTTCTACTCCGGCTGACCAGCCAGGCCGACGACCTCCCGTCTACGCTCCAACGCCGATCGAGCGAACCAGACCGACTCGAAGGGTCGCTTCGACAAGCGCTTCCTCGCCATCCCGGCCGCCCGACGCATCTCGTACAGGGCGATGAGCGCCTCGTCGGAAGGTGCCAGGACCGAGCCCGATCGCTCCGAGTACCCGTCGAGAAGGGCCTCGAGGAGGGTGTCGAAACGACCTGGCACCGGTCTCGTCCTGGTGTGACCGTGCCCGGCGAGTTGGCGGCGGAGCTCGAAGACGAAGTTGCCGAGGTCGCGATGGATCGGCCCACCAGGGGGCATCATCGGTGGGTCGATGAGGTACACGGGGCCGTCGAGCACGCCGATGAGGTTCCCCGGGCCGAAGTCTCCGTACACAGCCGCGCAACTCTCCTCCCATTTGGCCCTGTCCAGGATGAGTCGCGCGACGTCGTCGATGCGCATGCGACGCGCCGTTTCGACAATGTCTCCGGTGCCCACGTCCGGCGGTGCCGGGTTAGCGGCATGGAATGCGGCCAGCATCGCCCCTGCGGCGCGAATCCAAGACGTCATCGACTCCCACTCCGGGCGGTGGGGGTCGCGGAGGATCGACACCACATCGGTGCCACCGACGTCGGGCATCACCAGCGAGGGGGGATCGATGAGGTAGGTGACAGGGTGAATCGACGCGGCTTGCTCGATTTGAGGCTCCGACACCGCTCGGGTCAGTGAGGCGTGAGCTTCGCACAGACGCTCGGCGTCGTCGGCCGACCATTGGCTGCCTGTCTTGACGACGATCGTGCGGCCCGAGGGCTCCACCGCGAACCTGAAGAAGGAAGTTCCGGCCCGGGGACGCTCCCAACCGTCCAGGTACTGAAAGCTCTCCCCCGGCTCCGCTTCGGCGAGGGCCTTCTCTATTCGCTCTGGAGTTGGGGCTTCGACCAAGACGGACGTGAGGCTATCCGCCAAAGCCACGTCTGAGGAAGGCCGCCATCTGACCACGGGTCACAAAGCTGTCGGGGCAATACAGGTTGTTGGCCGGT
>JASFVB010000068.1:0-11793 GCA_050050035.1 Acidimicrobiia bacterium
TAGCGACGGGGCCTCATCCCGTTGGTGTGAGCGAAGCAGCGATTTCGCGAGCTGCGGCCACCGGATCGGCGGCTCGCGTGATGGGTCTGCCCACCACGAGGTAGTCGGCCCCCGCCTCGACGGCCTGAGCGGGCGTGCCGACACGTCTCTGATCGTGATGAGCGTCGGTCTCCATCCGTATTCCCGGAGTGAAGATGGTCATGTCGATGCCTTTGGAGCGGATGGCGGACACGTCACCAGGAGCGCAGACCAGCCCCTCCAAACCAGCGGACTGTGCCAGAGCTGCCAGCCCAACGATCTGGGTCTCGAGACCGGAGACGACTCCAACCGCCTCCAAGTCGCTCTCGGCAAATGATGTGAGGACGGTTACCGCCAACACACCCCCTCCACCCATGCCACGGTTCGCGGCCTCCATCATCGCCATGCCCCCCGATGCGTGGACCGTCAGCCATGTCGCCCCAGCGGCAGCCAGTCGAGAGGCGGCGCGTTCGACGGTGTTCGGGATGTCGTGGAGCTTCACATCGGCGAAAACGGGCTTGCCCAGCGCGGACACCTTCTCGATGGCCAAAGGTCCCACGCCGGTTATGAGCTCGAGACCGACCTTGAAACCGGCGACCTCGCCGACGAGTGGCCGCGCCGTCTCGATGGCCTCCTCGATGGTCGGGAAGTCGAGCGCGACCACGAGTTTGCTCACCACGTGCCCAGCCTACCGACGACCTCGCCAACTTCGGAGAAGCCGAGCCGGTTCATCTCGGATCGCATCTCACGGACGATTCTGACTCCGGCTCTGGGCTCGGCGAGGTGCACCGTCCCGGCCTCGACTGCCGATGCCCCTGCCATCATGTATTCGAGGACATCGCGCCCCGTGAACACTCCCCCACACCCGACGACGGGATAGTCAGGCAGAGCGGCGCTCACCTCGCGGACGCATCTGATCGAGATGGGCTTGAGGCCCACCCCCGAGTAGCCACCGACGCCACCGCTGAGTAGCGGGCGTTCGGTGTCGATGTCGACTCCGTAACCAAAGGCAGTGTTGGTGAGGATGATGAAGTCCGCCCCGGCGTCACGAGTTGCAGACGCGACGGGGACGAGCTCGGGTGTGTTCGGTGACAGCTTGGCGCCGATCGGCAGCGAGACGGTGTCGCGCACTGCGGAGACGACCTCACCTGCCAGACGCTCGTCGAACGAGAACATGATCCCATCGTCGAGGTTCGGGCATGAGAGGTTCACTTCGATGGCCTCCACTCCGGCAGCCTCCAAGGCATGAGAGACCTTCGCGAAGCCTTCGGCCTCATGGGCGACCGACGAGCCCCACACGGGGACTCCGAGACGTTCGATCCGGGGTGTCATCTCCTCCACCCAGCGCTCGATCCCCGGGTTCTGGATCCCGATGCCATTCAGCATCCCCGCCTCGGTGGGTGCGACTCTTGGGGCCGGGCGTCCTTCCCAGGGGAGTGGGGAGACCGACTTGGCCACCGCAGCGCCGTAGACCTCGACATCTGCGACGTCAGCCCATTCCCAGACCGAGCCCACGGTTCCTGAGGCGGCGATCAGCGGCGACCTGAGCTCGAGTGGGCCGAGCTGTGTCTTCAAGCCCGGACGTGCCATTCCTGGAGACTCCGGGGCCTGTGTATTGCCCCAGGCCCGGCGCGGAGGCTCCTCGCCACGGCCAACCCACCTTGGACGGTGGTGACACAGGGGATGGAGTTCCTTCTGGCGATCTGACGGATGCTCATCCCGTCCGAACGCGCCTTCCCGCCTCGGGGCGTGTTGACCACGAGCTGCACCTCACCGTTCTCGAGCCGTTCCCCGATGTCGCGCGGCCCCTCCCCGATTTTGTTGACCGTCTCCGCGGTGATGGCGTGGTAGTTCAGGTACCTGGCCGTTCCCCTGGTGGCGATGAGGTCGTAGCCGAGCATCGTGAAGGCCTGAGCGACCGCCAGCCCCACCGGTTTGTCACGGTCCGCGAATGAGAGGAAGACCTTCCCACGATCGGCGAGGACGTTTCCTGCGGCGAGGAGCGCCTTCCCATATGCCACGCCAACGTCCGGCCCGATGCCCATCACCTCGCCGGTTGCCTTCATCTCGGGACCGAGAACGGCATCCTCCTCCGGGAACCGATTCCACGGCAGCACCGCGTCCTTCACCGCCACGAATCCGTCCTCATCGGCCGGGTCGACCACCATTCCCGATGATCTCAACTCGTGCAACGTCGCTCCCATCATCACGCGAGCCGCGATGTTGGCCAGCGGCACTCCCTTGGATTTCGAGATGAACGGAACGGTCCTGCTCGCACGTGGGTTGGCCTCGAGGACGTATACCTCGTCGCCCTTCACCGCGAACTGGATGTTGAGCAGGCCACGCACGTCCAGGGCGTGCGCCAGCTCGTTGGTGCCACGGAGGATCTCCTTCATTGCCTCATCGGAGATGGTGGGCGGCGGTGTCACACACCCGGAGTCACCGGAATGGACGCCGGCCTCCTCGACATGCTCCATGACACCTCCGATCAGCAACTCCGACCCGTCGAACACTGCGTCGACGTCGACTTCCACGGCAGACTCGAGGAATCGGTCGATGAGGATCGGGTTCGACGTGACCTCAGGGTCTCCTTCCCCGTATATCCCCCTCACGTACTCACCAAGCTCCTCCAGGCTGTAGACGACGCGCATTCGTCTCCCGCCGAGCACGAACGAGGGGCGGACCACGACCGGCAACCCGATCTGATCGACGACTTCCTGCGCCTCGGCTGCGGACATGGCAGTGCCCGATGCCGGTTGCTTGAGCCCCACGTTGCGGCATATCTCTGCGAACTGCTCCCGATCCTCGGCGAGGGCTATCGCTGCCGGCGACGTGCCCGCGATCACCACTCCTTCTCTCTGCAGGCTCTCCGCCAGGTTGAGCGGGGTTTGCCCGCCAAGTTGCACGATCACGGCGTCCGGCTTCTCGGCGTCGATAACACCGAGCACGTCCTCGACGGTGAGTGGCTCGAAGTACAGCCGGTCAGAGGTGTCGTAGTCGGTCGAGACGGTTTCCGGGTTGCAGTTGATCATGACCGTCTCGTAGCCGGCGTCGCCAAGGGCGAAGCTGGCGTGGACGCAGCAGTAGTCGAACTCGATTCCCTGACCGATCCGATTTGGCCCCGAGCCGAGGACGACAACACGGGGCCTGTCCGCTGGTGTCACCTCGGTCTCGTCCTCGAACGTGCCGTACATGTAGGGAGTGTGGGCCTCGAACTCGGCCGCGCAGGTGTCGACTGTCTTGTATGTCCGGACGATTCCACCGCCCATCCGTCGGGCCCGAACCTCGGACTCGGTCTGACCCCAGAGATGAGCGATCTGACGATCGGAAAATCCGAAACGCTTAGCCCTCCGCAGCACGGAGGTCGAGGCCACCTGCGACGCCCCGCCGGCCGAAGCCACGCTCCCCGCCCTGCGGCGTCGCGATTCCGAGCCGTATGTCTCGAGCTCCAGACGCAACTCCACGATCTCGGCGATCTGGTCGATGAACCACGGGTCCACCGAGCTCATGCCGGCGACGATGTCTACGTCCCAGCCCCGTCTGAGGGCCTCTCCGATGGCGAAGACACGGCTCGGCGTCGGCACCGAGACCATCTGCTCCAACTCCGTGTCGTCGACGTGGCCGAACATCTGATCTTCGACGGGGTCGGCATTGAGACCGAAACGCCCGATCTCGAGGCTCCGCAACGCCTTCTGCAACGCCTCGGGGAAGGTGCGGCCGATTGCCATCGCCTCGCCCACGCTTCGCATCGAAGTTCCCAGCGTCGTCGGAGCCGACGGGAACTTGGCAAAGTCGAATCGCGGGATCTTCACAACGGTGTAGTCGAGAGCGGGCTCGAACGAGGTTGGTGTGGCCAGAGTGATGTCATTTGGGATCTCATCGAGGGTGAAGCCGACGGCCAGCAGTGCCGCGATCTTGGCGATGGGAAAGCCCGTCGCCTTCGACGCGAGCGCTGATGAGCGGCTCACCCTCGGGTTCATCTCGATGACCAGGCGCCGCCCTGTCTTCGGGTCCACTGCAAACTGCACGTTCGACCCCCCGGTCGCCACGCCGATCGTCTCGAGGACCCTTATGCCGTCATCGCGCATCTCCTGGTATTCGCGATCGCTGAGGGTCTGGATCGGTGCCACCGTTATGGAGTCCCCGGTGTGCACCCCCATCGGATCGAAGTTCTCTATGGAGCAGACGATGACGCCGTTGCCATTCCGGTCTCGCATGACCTCCAGCTCGTATTCCTTCCAACCGAGGACGGACTCCTCGACGAGGATCTCGCCAACTGGCGAGGTGTCCAGCCCGTGCCGGGCGATCTCGAGAAACTCCTCCTCGTCGTCGGCGATACCGGTGCCCCCGCCTCCCAGGATGAACGAAGGACGGACCATGACCGGATAGCCGATGTCCCTGGCAATCCGTGTCGCGTCGCTCATCGACCTCGCGTAGCCCGCTTTGGGCACTTCGAGGCCGATCGACTCCATCGTCTCCTTGAAGAGACCACGATCCTCGGCGCGTTCTATTGCCTCGAGCCCTGCTCCGATCATCTCGACACCGTGACGTTCGAGCACTCCGGAGCGCGCCAGCTCCGTTGCGACGTTGAGTGCTGTCTGGCCTCCCAACGTGGGCAACAAGGCATCGGGGCGCTCACGTGCGATCACCTCTGCCACCACTTCGGGGGTTATCGGTTCGATGTAGGTCGCATCTGCGAACTCGGGATCGGTCATGATCGTGGCCGGGTTGGAGTTGACGAGGACCACGCGATACCCCTCACTGCGGAGGACCTTCGCTGCCTGTGTCCCTGAGTAGTCGAACTCACAGGCCTGGCCGATGACGATGGGCCCGGAGCCGATGAGCAATATCGAGTGAATATCTGTGCGAGCGGGCATCAGATCCCGGCCTCGATCAGCACTTTGAACCTGTCGAACAGACTCACTGCGTCGTGTGGTCCGGGGGCAGCCTCAGGGTGATACTGGACGGAGAAGGCCGGCACGTCCTCGAGGACCATCCCCTCCAGGGTCCCGTCGTTGAGGTTCTGATGGGTTGGGCGAATGGCACCGAAGCGGCTCTCGACCGACGTCGGCAGCAATTCCGGACCGGCGAGACCGGGAGAGTCGCTCGGGGGAACCTCTTGCGTCATCGGCCACAGGTCCACGGCGAATCCGTGGTTCTGCGCGGTCACCTCGACTCGTCCATCATCGAGCCTGCGAACCGGGTGGTTGCCGCCATGATGCCCAAAGGGGAGCTTGAAGGTGGTGGCGCCGACAGCGAGACCGAGAACCTGGTGCCCGAGGCAGATACCGAACAGCGGAGTCTTGCCGAGCAGTCCGGCAAGTGTCTGTGTCGCAGTGACGAGCGGTTCCGGGTCGCCAGGGCCATTGGAGACGAAGACGCCAACCGGATCGTATTCGAGAACTTGCTCGGCGCTCGCCGCTCCGGGCACGACCTGAACGTCGAATCCGCGCTTCGTGAGGTTCCGAAGGATGTCTCGTTTCATCCCGAGGTCGATCGCCACGACCAGCCCGGACGACTCGCCGTCGGCGTCGAGCCGATAGGGCTCCTTCGTGGTCACCCCGCTGACGAGGTCTTGACCCTCCATGGAAGGTGCCTCCTGAGCCATCGTGCGCAGTTCTGCTTCCGAAACACCCGCGCCCATCGCCACCGGCATTGCCCCCTTCTCCCTGATGTGCCGTGTCAGCCGACGGGTATCGATGTCTGCCAGGGCAACCACACCACTGTCCTGGAAGTACTGGGAGAGACCCCCACGAGATCTCCAGTTGGAATCTCGACGGGAGAGCGCCCGCACCACGAACCCGGAGACGGCCGGTCGGTGCGACTGCTCGTCGAAGTCGTTGATCCCGTAGTTCCCGATGTGCGGGGAGGTCATGACCACCACCTGACCGGCGTAAGAAGGATCGGTGAGGATCTCCTGGTAGCCGGTCATGGACGTGTTGAACACGGCCTCGCCGGTCGTCACGCCATCGGCTCCCACCGAGACGCCGTCGAAGACCTCACCATCGGCAGTCACGAGTTGTGCCGTGGGCGCATTCATGCCGCGACGCTCCTCCTGTAGACGACGGAGCCCGAGTAGATGGTGGCTTCGACCCTCCCCCGCATCGTGGACCCGAGGTAGGGGCTGTTGGCGGATCGCGAGGCGAACTCCCCCGGACCCCAGGTCACGTTGGGATCGAACACGACCAGGTTCGCCGGAGAGCCGGGCGCGACCACTTGCCCATGTGAAGGCATGCCCATGATCCGCGCCGGTGCCATGGCCAGTGTCTCGAACATGCGGGTCTCGTTCTCGAGTGTCTCCCATACGACGGAGGCGGCGGTCTCCAAGCCGATGACACCCCTTGGGGCATCGACGAACGAAACCGCCTTCTCGTCGACCGAATGCGGTGCATGGTCTGTGGCGACGACGTCGATGGTCCCCTCCGAGAGAGCGGCTACCAGGGCAGCCCGGTCCTCCGCGCTCCGCAGGGGTGGGTACATCTTGAGGTTCGTGTCCAGTGTGTCCAACGCCGTGATGTCGAGATTGAGATGATGTGGCGTCACTTCGGCAGTCACCGGGAGGCCTGTGGTCTTCGCTTGGCGGATCAAGTCGACTGTTGCTCTCGATGAGATGTGCTGACAGTGGTACTGCGCTCCCGTCTCCTCGACCAGAGCGAGATCACGTCTCACGATGTCCGACTCTGCTTCCGCCGGCAAGACCCCGACACCCTTGGAACGGGCCAGCTCACCATCGTGGAGATGACCGTCGGCTGTCCGAGCGTGATCCTCGGCGTGCTGCGCCACGAAGGCTCCGGGAAGCTCACCGATGCGAAGCATGATCTCACGGAGAACGTCCTCATCTGTGACACAGTCCCCGTCGTCGGTGAAGAGGCGAGCGCCTGCCTCGTACATGCCCTCGATGTCCACCGGTGTCGCTCCGACCCTTCCGACCGTCATGGCCGAAGAGGGGACGACGTCGACGACACCAACCTCCTGGCCACGTCTGGCAATCATGTCGGTGACTTTGGGGGAGTCAGCGGGCGGTGACGTGTTCGGCATGGCGACTACGGCGGTAAAGCCGCCCCTCACGGCAGCGCGCGACGCCGACTCGATGTCCTCTTTCCAGGTCTCTCCCGGCTCACGAAGATGGGTATGCATGTCCACGAACCCCGGTCCAACGAGGCAGCCTGATGCGTCGATGACGGTCTCGGCACGCATTCCTCGACCGACCTCACGAACGACCCCTCCGCCGATCAGGACGTCCGCATTGCGCCAGCCCACCGACGTGAGCACTCTCCCCGACCTGATCACGATCACAACGCGCCTTCGGCCAGCGCGCTCAGAACGGCCATCCGCGTCGGCACGCCATTGCGTACCTGCTCGGTGACGAGACACCGCGGAGAGTCCGCGATGTCCTCCGCTATCTCTACTCCCCGATTCATAGGCCCCGGATGCAGCACGATGGCGTCCGTGGAGAGCTTGGATGCACGTCGTCGGTCGAGTTGGAATCGCTCGACATACTCGGGTGTGATCTCGCCACCCCTCTCGGTCTGCACCCGGAGCAAGTACACGATGTCCACGTCAGCCAAGACCTCGTCGAGACTCGACGTGACACGTGTCGGACCGGAGGTCGGTAACCATTCGCCCGGCCCAACGAGGGTGACATCCACGCCAAGCGCGGGGAAGCCCGCGATGAGGCTCCCTGCCACACGACTGTGACACACATCGCCGACGATGGCCATCCTCAGTCCTCGGAGATCCCCGAAGTGTCGGGAGACGGTCACGGCATCAACGAGCATCTGCGTTGGGTGCTCGTTTGTTCCGTCACCGGCGTTGACGACAGGGAGCCCGGTCCATTCCGCAACCTGTGAAGGTGCTCCATTCCGGGGGTGACGGACAACGAGTATGTCGGCGCCTATCGCCGAGACCGTGAGCACACTGTCCTTCAACGACTCTCCCTTCTTCGTGGAGGCCGTGCCGGGATTGAACGTGATCACGTGGGCTCCGAGACGTTGCGAGGCGAGGTCGAAGCTGAGACGGGTCCGGGTCGACGGCTCGAAGAAGACGTTGGCGACACACAAACCGTCGAGCTGTCTGGCAATAGGTGTGCCGCTGTCGATGCTCTGACGCATCTCTGACGACTTGACGACGAGTGTCTCGAGCTCGGCTCGATCCAGGGACTTGATGCCGATGAGCCCCTTCATCTCTCTTCCCCCTCCATGCCCCGAGCGATGGGTCGGCTGACCCGAGTCAAGTCGTCGCTCATCAGCACTGGAGTCAAGGTTCTCCTCGAGGGTCCCTTGTCGTCCGGTGAGACGATAACCGCTCGCTCGCCGAAAGCCCTAACTCTCCCTGATCGTCTTGGCCAGCGTCCCCAACACACCGTTCACGAACGACGGCGACTTCTCGGTGGAGTACGTCTGAGCGAGTCTGACCGCCTCATTGATGATGACAGGAGTCGGGGTCGTGGGTTCGTTTCGAAGCTCATGCAGGCCGATTCGGATGATGTTCCTGTCCACAATCGGCATACGGGCCACAGACCATCGCTCGGAAACCGACTCGATCATGGCGTCGAGATCGTCGACGTTCGACACCACCCCGTCGATCATCGCACCCGCCTTGCCCCCGACCTTCGGCCCCATCTCGCCACGGGTCTCGTATTCGTAGAGATGCTCGAGAGCTAGATCGCGTGGCTCGATCCGCGCCTCGACGCCCAGCTCTCCGGCCACCTCGACAGCGAGATCTGCGTCCAGGGTCTCCTCATGGGCTGATCCATGACCATGCGATACCAGCACTCCGCGAACCTCCTCGACGTCACGGCCAATAGCCTCGGCGAGACCCTCGACGGTTGTCCTCGCCGGAATCGTCAGAGCGAGGTCGTCCTCGCTCATGCGCGAGTCAGATATTCACCGGTGCGGGTGTCCACCTTGACGCGGTCACCCTGTTCCACGAAGAGAGGGACCTGGATCTCGAGCCCCGTCTCCACGGTCACGCCTTTGGTCGCGCCGGTCCGGGTGTCGCCCTTGACGGCCGGCTCTGCGTAGGTCACCTCCAGCTCGACCGCGGCGGGCAGCTCGACTCCGATTGCCGTGCCCTCGAACATGGCGAGTGTGACGGTCATTCCGTCCACCAGATAGCCGGATGCATCGCCGACGTCCTCTGGGCTCAGGACGATCTGAGTGAAATCGGTCAGGCTCATGAAATGGTGCCCGAGGTCATCGGAGTACAGGTACTGATGGTCGCTTCGATCGATGATCGCCTGTTGGACGTTCTCGTCTGCCCGGAACGTGCGATCCATGACCTGGCCCGTCTCGAGCTTCTTGAGCTTCATCCGGACGAACGCCTTGCCCTTTCCCGGTTTGACGTGCTGGTACTCGACGATCGAAAACAGGCCGTCTTCGAGCTCTAGAGCCATTCCTGGCCGAACGTCGTTGGTGCTGATCACGGCGTCGGACGCTAACCGCTGTCAGAGCCCTATGGCAGCCAGACCCGCTCTGAGGTCCTCGTGCTCCACATGTGCGACGACCGGCTCGCCGATGTCGGAGAGAAGGACCATGCGAATGCCTTCGGCGTCGCGCTTCTTATCTCTGCCGATGAGGTCCATCACTCGGGCGGAGTCGATTCCGGTCGCCTCGGTGGGGAGCTCCAACTTCTCCACGGTATTCGTCACCTCTCCTGCCCGGCGGAAACCCACCAACCGCTCGGAAATGTGTGCCGCAGCCACCATGCCCAGCCCCACACTGTCGCCGTGCGATAGCGAGGATGCGTACTCGACTCCGTGCCCGATCGTGTGGCCGAAGTTGAGATGCGCCCGGATACCTTCTTCGCGCTCGTCCTGGCCGACAACACGTGCCTTCACCGCCACCGACCGTTCGACGACCTCGCGAAGCGACGTCCTCATGCCTTTCTCACCGATCATGGCAGCCAGCTCCGGATCCCCGATGAGCCCCGTCTTGTATGCCTCGGCCATACCTTCTCGGGCGAGAAACGACGGAAGAAGGGCGAGAAGGTCGAGGTCGATGATCACCCGCGACGGATGCCAGAACACTCCTACGAGGTTCTTACCACCGACGTTGACGCCGGTCTTGCCGCCGATGGAGGCGTCGACGGCTCCTACGAGCGTCGTGGGGATCTGTACTGCCTCGACGCCACGCAACCAGGTTCCTGCCACGAAACCGGCCAGGTCCGTCACAGCCCCACCCCCCACGCCGATCACGGTGTCACGACGCGCCAACCCGAAACGTGCCAGTGTCTCGTATACGGACGCAGCCACATCCAGGGTCTTGGCCTCGTCGCGATCGGGGAGCCCGACCACCTCGCACGTCAGCCCTTGCTCCTTCAGACGCGATGCCACGTCCACAGCTATATCGGTGGCCGCCGGCTGGGTGAGGATCGCAACCCTGCTTCGGCCAGGTCTTTGAGGCAGCACCGTTGCCGGGATCCCCCGGCCAATGATGACCTCCGTCCGACCGGCGACCGTCAGCTGCGCCATATCTCCACCACCTCGGTCACCACATCGGCGAAGGTCCTCGATGTCGTGTCCACTTCATGTGTGGCGACCTCCGAGTAGATGGCCTCACGCACCGTCAACAGTTCACTCAAGGTGATCTCTGTACCCCTCTCGGACAGCAACGGCCTGCCTGTAGCGCCCTGCAACCTCTCGGTGAGGGTCGCCGCGTCGGCGCGCAGCCATACGACCTTGCCCGATCGGGCCATGGTCTCTCGATTGGCCGGGTCGAGCACCACTCCCCCGCCCCCGGCGACAATCGCGTCTTCGGGCACCGACTGCACAGCCCGGGCTTCCCTGCGTCTGAATCCCTCTTCACCCTCGTCGGCCCATATCTGGGCAATCGTTCTCTCCTCTTCGTCCACGACCATCTCATCGGTGTCGTAGAACACGGCGCCGACGGTCTCAGCCACGGCCTTGCCGACGGTGGACTTGCCGGACCCCATCATCCCTATCAACCACACGGTCACTCGCCGATTCGGTCGGCGACCCGGGCTCGATAGCGACTGAGTGACGCGGTGACTTCGTCAACGGTGTCACCCCCGAACTTGCGACACATCTCATCGGCGAGCACGAAGGCCACCATCTGCTCGCCGACCACGGCGGCAGCCGGCACTGCGCACACGTCGGAGCGCTCCCTGACCGCCTGATCTGGCTTCCCGGAGCTCATGTCGATCGTGCGTAGCGGCTGCATGAGTGTCGAGATCGGCTTCATCGCGGCGCGTACCCGCACGGGCTGGCCGTTGCTCATGCCTCCTTCGATGCCCCCTGCCCGGTTCGTCTCGCGTGCGATATCACCAGCGACCCGCACGATCTCGTCGTGGGCCGACGAGCCGGGGCGGACGGACGTCTCGAAACCGTCTCCCACCTCGACACCCTTGATCGCCGGAATCGACATCATCGCGCCGGCAAGCCTCGAGTCGAGACGCCGGTCGTAGTGGACATGAGAGCCGACGCCCACCGGCACACCAAGTGCCACCACCTCGAATACGCCCCCGAGGGTGTCTTTCGCCTCGCTGGCACGGTCGATGGCATCGATCATCAGTTCCGAGGCCTGTGGATCGAGACAGCGCACAGGGTCCTCGTCGATTCGGGACACGTCCCCTGCACCGGGCACCACGGTCTTGGCCTTCACGTCTCCAATGGAGAGCACATGGCTGAGGACACTCACCTCACAGCTCTCGAGGAGCACCTTCGACAGGTACCCGGTGACCGTGCGGGCCGCGGTCTCCCTGGCTGACGCTCGCTCCAAGATGTCGCGAGCGTCCTCGGTGTCGTACTTGAGCATG
>JASFVB010000069.1:0-11744 GCA_050050035.1 Acidimicrobiia bacterium
GTCGCTACGCAGGGCCGTCCGCACTCGTCCACGCCCCGACTCTCATCAAACGGGTCTCTGACCTGCCGTCGTCGGTTCGCACGGTCGTGTTCTTCGATGAGCCCGTGCCGGATGCCGCGACCGTCGCCACGATCGACGCGATGCTCGCCGAGTTCGCCAAAGCCGACACCGACGTCCTCGCGGTCGGTGTGACGGCCACAGAGGCCGTGAAGCGAGTCGACGCAAATGGAACAGTCCTCGAGGGAATCGACAGAGGCGCTCTCGTGTCGATCCGGTGCCCGGAGGTCATCGACAGGAGGGCACTGGTCGACGCGGTCCGAGATCTGACCGACGAGTTGTGGGTCAACCCAACTCGCGTGGTGGCGGCCCGAGGAGGCAGAGTTCGGCTCTACGACCGTCCAATGGTCCCCAGCAAGAGCTGAGTTTCCCTTTCGCCGCTACGTGTCGAGTGAGGTCTCGTACCTGCGCTCGGTCACCTGGGTGCCGCCGATCTCCTCCACCCTGAAGGGCTTGCCGAGCGTCCAGCCCTGCCGTTCGTAGAACCACCGGCCACGCTCGTTCTCGTCGAGAACCCAGAGCAGAGCGCGCTCGAAGCCCGAGTCCCGTAGAGATGCCTTCCCGGCACGGAGAAGCTCGAAACCGTGCCCTGCGCCCCAGCTGTCGGGATGGACGTAGATTGCATAGACCTCGCCCCACCCCTCGTCGTTGGATGGCCCGACAAAACAGAACCCCACGACACCGTCGTCATCGGCGACATGGACCACCGCACCATCCTCGAGCGTCCTCCGCCACCATCGCTCCCGCCTCGAGTGATCGAACGAGTTCAGGAAGTCGTCCCCGAAGATGTCCCGATAGGCGAACTGCCACGTAGTGATGTGCACCTCCGCCAGGGCCGGTGCATCGGCGACGACCGCCCGCCGGATCACTCTTCTTCGAGTCGGTCGGGCGTTTCGTCGTCGTCCTGGCGACGACCACCCAACACCCAGAAGGCGAGAACAGAGAGTGACCCCGCCGCAAGGGCGATGGCCAGCCAGAGAAGCGCCAGCGACTCACGTGACAGACCTTCCTCGTCGATGGTCGTGGTGGTGGCCTGACCCGACTCCGGGCCGAGATCCGCTCCCATCTGTGCCAGTGACACAGGACCGGAGCTCTCCGGGGCGTCTCCGACCACCTCGAAGACAACTGCATAGTTCTTGGGCTCGAGCTCGGTCCGGATTCCGAAGACCCCATCCCCACGGTCGAGGAGGGGGAGGGTGAGGACAGGCTCGGTGTCGAAAGTCAGATGGGCCACGACGGATTCAGCCGACGAGCTGACCCCGACTGAGATGTCGATGACCATCAGGTCTTCGTCGATCGACTCGACGGTCGCTGTGGCAGTCCCGAAGACCCCACCGAGGATCACCGCCGCCAGCAACGCCCTGATCAACGCCATTCACCCCTCTCTGTGAGCAACTCCTTGAGAATGTCTGGACGATCCGTCACCAGCCCGTCGACACCCATCTCGAGCAGACGGGACATCTCCGATCGTTCATTGACCGTCCACACGTGTACCTGGAGCCCGGCGTCGTGTGCCGCATCAACCAGCTTCTCGTCGATGACACGGACGCCCCTCATGTGTGTGGGAAGTTGCAGGGCCGATGCGTCACCGGCCACACCGCGGCCAACCCTCGAGGCGAGCACCCACAACCGGGACAATGCCGAGCCACTCGACACGGGGACCCTGCCGTCGGTGATCTCACGGAACTCGGTGAGGCGCTCGTCCGAGAACGACCCGACGATGAGTCGCTCGTATGCGTTCAGATCGTCGACCAGGGCAGCCAAGGGCCCGGCGAGGCCATCGGTTTTCATGTCCAGGACGAGAGATGTGTCCGGGAAGGTGGTCAGGAGCCATTCGAGTGTGGGCACCCTGACCCCAGCTCCCCGGAAGGAGAAGCCTTCGGCCGTCCGATGGCGGTAGCCGGCGTCGAGTTGCTGCAACTCCGTCAGTGTGAGCCCATCGACCGGACCGGTGCCGTCCGTGGTCCTGTCGACCGTGTCGTCGTGAAAGCAGACGAGAACACCATCCGCGGTCAAGTGGAGATCGGTCTCGAAGTGTCTGAAGCCGAGGTCGTAGGCCCCCTGGAAGGAGACGTCCGTGTTCTCTGGCCACAACGCACGACTGCCACGATGGGCAATCGGCACCGGGGGATGCCACCGCACCGGATCGAGGGTCATACCTACAAGTTAGGCGCAGTTGGCCAGCAAAAAAGCGGCGGGTTCCCCGAGACCCGCCGCTTTCGAGAGCTGTGTGGTGGCTATTCGGCCACTCGGTCTTTCAGGCCCTTGGCAGCACTGAAGTGCGCATACTCGCGTGCCGGGATCATGATGGTCTCACCGGTCGCCGGGTTACGGCCCTGACGCGCCGAACGGTGCTTCGTGGAGAAGCTCCCGAAGCCGGTTATGTTGACCTTCCGGCCCGCGTCCAGCTCGACGGCGATGATTCCCTCTCCATCCTTGGTGGAGAAGATGATGTCGATGATGTCCGAGGCCTGAGCCTTGGTGATATCCGCTTTGCTGGCGAGCTTGTCCGCCATCTCGGATTTGTTCACGACGCCTCCTTGTGGGTCGGGTGTTGCGCGGCCTTGTTGCTGCGACGATGGGCGTCACGTTAGGACAGATCCCAACTGCTACGGGGGTTTTCCGTCGTTTACGATTCGCGTCTTCGAGGAGGACCATGACAGCCGATTATCAAACCGCCGGGGACGTCGCCATCATCACACTCAACCGCCCCGAGCGGTTCAACGCCATCGATGCCGAGCTCTCGCGTGCGTTGGTCGCCAACATGGAGCGAGCGGGGACGGAGGCAAGGGCCGTCGTGCTGACCGGAAGCGGGAAGGCGTTCTGCTCGGGGGCCGACCTTTCGGGATTCGTGGACGAGTACGACAACGGTGGACCGAGTCTGGCTCGTCATCTCGATGAGGAGTTCCATCCGATGGTGCACGCCGTGAGCGACTGCTCCGTCCCGGTGGTCGGCGCCATCAACGGCGTCGCCGCCGGTGCCGGCATGGGAATCGCCCTCGGGTGCGACCTCAGGGTCATGTCGGAGTCGGCCTATCTCACTTCGGCTTTCACCGCTATCGGGCTCGCTCCCGACTCGGGGTCGACCTGGCTACTACCCCATCACGTCGGGATCTCGACCGCGCTCGAGATGGCATTGACCAATCGACGCATGCCGGCCGACGAAGCGCATGCACGGGGGCTTTGTGTCGAAGTCGTCTCCGACGAAGAGGTGGTGGAGCGCTCGCTGGAGCACGCCCGGAGGCTCGCCGACATGGCAACCGACGCACTGGTCACGACACGACGTCTGATCAGGGGATCGGCTCTGCTCACCTTCGAACAGGCGCTGCAGGCCGAGAAGGAAGAACAGGACCGATTGGGTAGGACGCCCGAGCACCACGAAGGCGTCAAGGCCTTCTTGGAGAAGAGGAAGGCGGACTTCAGGAACCCGCGTTCCTGAGTATCGGGCGGCTGACGCCGCCCTGGAGTACGGAGTATGTCGCGTTACCCAATACGCAAGGGAACGAAGTGAAAGATACCAATACCCAAGGGAACAAAGTGACCGATAGGTCCCTCAGGGACGGAGAAGGTAGATCTCCAATGTGATCTTGCCGCCATCGGCGTCGCCAAACGCCACGGCGACTTCGTTGTTGAGCCAGGCGAGGTCCTCGTTGCCGGTCTGGAACGTGATCAGCTCCTTGGGACTGGCCGATTGATCCCCGTGTGATATCGAGATGCCGCTCGCCCGATACGACACCTTCTCCCTCTTCTCACCGATGGTGGCGTGGATCTCCAGCTCCAGGTTGCCGTCGCCACGAACGGTTGCGTAGTCCACGCCCTTCACGGGACGCTCACCGTCCCAGTGCTCGCTGGTGGCTTTCCCCTCGAAGGGGAAGTCGATACGCATCCCGGCCGGTGTGTTCCCGATGACATCCATGCCCAGACTCGCCTGGATCGAGCACAACTTCTCCAAGGACGGCATTCAGTGACTCCTTCGCAATCTCTCAGCTCACGGTAGCCGCGATCGGTCGAGCAGTTCCCTGACCTCGGCATCGTCGGTCTGGGAGAAATCGCGATACCACGCACCGACAGCGAAGAAGTGTGCCGGGCGGGACAACACCACCGTCTCGTCCACGGCCCGCTCCACCGAGCCCATGGAAGTGGCCGGGGCAACAGGTACTGCCAGCCACACCGACTCGGCGCCCTTCTGTCTCAACACCGACACCGCGGCCAGCGCCGTCGAGCCGGTCGCCAAGCCGTCGTCAACCACGATCGCAGTGTGACCGATGGGTGAGACGGGCTCGTGGCCGGCGCGGAGCGTCTTCACCTTTTCCGCCAGAACGCTCGCTTCGTACTCGACGACGACGGCAAAATCGTCCTCGTCCAACATGGCCCCGGCGATCACGTCAGAGTTCCGAACCACGACCCCGTCCTCCGCCAGCGCACCCATGGCCAACTCCGGCTGGTGAGGCACGCCCAGCTTGCGAACGATCAGCATGTCGAGGGGGCAGCGCAGAGCCTTGGCGACTTCGAACCCGACCGGGACGCCACCACGTGGAAGGGCGTAGACGACCGGGCTCTGGGGCTTCAACTCCAACAACCTCTCCCCCAGCTGTCTCCCGGCATCTCGGCGGTCGGAGAAGGTCTGGTCAGCCATACCGGTCGACGTATCGCTCGAGCCATGGCATGACACGGTCGATGAAGTCCGCAGCCTCCTCCATGCGGAGAGTGCGGGCCGCGTAGTTCATCAACATGATCTGACGTGCTGCGTGAAAACCGTCCAGCTGTCTCTTGTCCACGATCGGCCATTCTGCGATGGCCTCATAGCCACGTCGGAACGCAGCCTGGATCTCGTCGGCCGCGTCGTCGTTTCGGGACGAGTACAGGCAGATCGCGGCATCTTGAGCCGGCAAGGCCAGCATCACGTCCTCGAAGTCGAACGCATAGAGACGGCTCCCTGCCAGATGCACGTTCCACTCATGCAGATCGCCATGGACGACCTGAGGCTCGGCGTCGGCGTAGGAGTCGGAGATGACCGACTCGGACAACTCGATCGCCTTCCTGATCGCGGTGGCCCTCCTCGGCCCGAAGAGATGACCGTATAGGGGGTCGTGGATGATCACCGGGTCGAAGTCCTCTTCGTAGTAGAAGACCTGGTCCCATCTCCGCATCTCGACCCCAGGTGGCGGATCCCAGGTCCTCCCGTGATCCGCGAGAGAGGCAGCCATCGCTCCGAGAAGTCGGTAGGCAAACGGGCCCGAGCCCTGCGCCATGGGTTGGCCAGGGATCCAAGAGAAGAGAACACAAGACCGCGTCGCGTCGATCTCCTCGTCGTACTCGTCGGCGATCAGCCCTCCTCCAGCCGTACGGATGGGCCGCACGACCTCGAGAGATGTCTCGTGGTTCAGCGCATCCAGCCAGGAGACCTCGAGCTGTATGTTCGTGCGCGAGTTGGCGTGGGGAGTGCCGACACGCAACACCATCTGCTGCCCGCTCTCTGTCACGACCCGAAACAAGACGTTCGAGTGCGTGGCCAGATGCCTCACCTCACGTGTGAGGAAGGGGTAGCGCTTCAGAGCCCTTTGCGCCAGTGGGAGCAGACGCGTCGCCTCTGCTTGTGCTCTAGATGCATCCATGTTCGGCGTGCGTCTCCGTTATCGCCCTCACCCCGATTCTGGTCGATGTGGCCCAGGTGTGTGAAGAGTTCTAGACGTCGGAGCCGATCAGGTGATCACCGCGGCGACGATGAAACCCGTCCCACAGGGCGAGCATCGAGGGCAGCACGAGCACCGCGGCGATGAGCGACAGCCCGATCGCGTACACGGTTACCTGACCCATCTGGCGGAACGGGACGAGACTCGACGTGATGAGCACGCCGAAGCCCGCCATGGTCGTGAAAGCAGACCCGGCCAACGCTCCACCGGTGTGCCGCATGGTCGATCGCATGGCGACGTCCATTTCGTCATTGGCTCGTCTGTCCTCCTGAAAACGCCTGGCTATGTGGATCGTGAACGGCACACCGATCCCGATAGCCAGTGCCGCGATCGTCGCGGTGACCGGACCGAACGGAATGCCCGTGGCGAACATGAGGCCGTAGGTCCAGAGCACGACGAGCGCCACCGGGGCGATAGTGATCACACCCAGGAACCAGCGGCGGGACTCGAGCCAGAAGCTGACGACCAGCACCAACCCGGCAACGGCGATCGTGATGAACAAAGAGACGCTCTGGGAATCGGTCAACTGGGTCACCACCGAGTCCCCGATGATGTTGTCCGACGTATCGATCGCAGAGGCGCCGAGGTCGTTCACCGGCTGGAAGGCATCGTCGAGCTCGACCCGCAGATCGCCCACGTCTTCACCTGCCGTGGTGGTGATGTCCCAGACCAGCGCCACGACGTCATCGCCCTCCATGGCGATGACGTTCGACGCCTGCTCGGGCGCAGCCGCCAGCACCGCGGCGTATAGGGCCGTGACGTCGGCGCCGTCCGCCACCTTCAGGTCCTGAGAGAGACCGGCTTGCTGGGCCGCGGCCAGCACCTGTGGCGGGGCTGACTCCGGCCCATCGGAGAGCAGCTGGCCCAGAACCGAGATCGGGGACGATGCGTTGGGGAAGTCACCCTGGGGAGTAGCGATCGTCGCGACGTCTTCGATATCCACCAACGCCGAGTTGGAGTCGACGAGCGCGTTGTGCACGTCGGAGTCGATTGGCTTCTCGGGAGTGGCCTCGACAAGTACTGCTGTCGTCTCACCAAAACCTCCGCCGAAGTCGGTCTCGAGAAGGTCCAAGGTCTCCACGTATGGAGAGTCGTCGGGTAGGAAGTCCGTGAAGGAGAATCGAGTCTCCAGCTGGGAAAAACCGTAGAAGCCTGCGCCACCCAGCAGAAGGGCCAGGACGATCGTCGGAATCGCCGCGTGCTCGGCGAGAATCGCCAGCTTCTCCATCACCCGGGGGAGCATCCGGTCCCCGTGGGTCTCCAAGGAGGCCACGGGCAACGTGCCGTTGCGCTCGGCGCGTCTGTCCAACACCAGCCTCAATGCCGGCACGAACGTGAGCATCAGCAGGAAGGCGACGACGATCCCAACGGCGGCGAGAATCCCGAAGTCCTTCAGGGCGGGCACGGGGTTGAAGACGTTGGTGAGGAATCCGATCACCGTGGTGACGGTCGCCAGGAACAGGGCAACACCCACAGAGGTGACGGCTCCCGTCATGGAGACATCGACGGTGTCGCCCTCGCCGATCTCCTCCCGGTAGCGGGACGTGAGATGTATTGCGTAATCGACGCCCAGGCCAATGAGGAGGATGGGGACGATCTGAGTCGGGGCACTGAACGCGTCGATGACGCCGGCCTGCTCCAACAGATATCCGGTTCCCTGCATGATCCCGATTGCCATCACGATGGTCAGCAGAGTCAGCAGGGTGTCAGTCACCGTCCTCCGTGACGATGCAAACCAGCTCCCCTCCTTGCCGGGTGAGAGCCAATACACGAAGAGGAGGATGAACAGAATCACAATGAAAGCGGTCGCAAACAGCTGACCCACCTCCGTCGTGAAGTCGTCGACACCACTGACCAGGAGACCGAACGTGAAGGGTCGTACCTCCAGGTCCGTGTCCACCGCTTCCAGATCCTCGGCGAGCAGTCCCTCGGCCTCCACCTGATTGTTGAACGACTCCTCGGCGTCGGCACCCGGATAAGGGCCGACAAAGGCCAACAGCATGCCTCCCGTCGCGCTGGTCGTCGACTCGTCGAAATCTTCGGAGACGAGCTGAGAGAGGAACGAGACCTGCTCGGGCGAGGCGTTCGCCGGGTCCAACGAGAGCCGGTAGAAGCTCTTGACCATGTCGTCGGTCATGTCGTCGACGGTCAGACCCTGTGCCTCCATCGCACCCAGGACACCCGACAGGTAGTGGAACACGCCCGGCTGTTCGGAGCCATCGGTTATCTGATCACCGACGCTCGATCCCCTCACCGCGGCTTCCGTAGCCATGGCGGCCTCCAGACCCGCAACGGTGATGACATCGCCGTCGGGCTGGCGGAGGATCACCTGGGCAGTCGACCCCCCGCCATCGTCGCCAAACAGCTCTCCACGGCGCTCTGCGGCATCGATTTCCGCGCTCTCCGGCGCGAAACCCTCGTTTCCGCTTGCGATCTCCACCTGTCCGGCGAACGAGCCGAGGACACCGGTGAGGACCAGTGAGACGATGACCACAACCCACGGAGCCCGTCGCGACCAGGCGGCGAGGGCGGACACGATTGCCTTCAAGGGTTACTCCTGACTGACGAATCCAGAACGAGCGAAACGATGGTCGCCCGTGACCGTCGCTTTCCAAAATCGGTATGGCAAGAGACGGGCTAGACAGCCGAGTCCAGCGTGTCGAGGAGCCGCCGGTTCTCCCGATCGTCACCGATGGTGGCCCTCACCCACCCGGCACCCATGGGCCGGATCAACACCCCACTGGACGTCAGCTCCTCTGTGACGCGGTCGATGTCGTCTCCCAGATCGAAGAAGACGAAGTTGGTTTGACTCTGGGTCGTGTCGAACCCCCTCTCGGCGAGCGCACCCTGGAGGTGATGGCGCCGGGCCGCGTTCTCGGCCCTGCGCCGCTCCAACTCGTCCGCCTGGCCCAGCGAGGCGAGCGCGGCGGCTTGCGCCACACGATTGACGGTGAGTGGTGCCTGTGCCTTTCGTAGCTCGGTGAGTGTCCCGGCCGACCCAACGGCATAGCCGACGCGAAGACCGGCGAGACCGTAGATCTTCGAGAAGGTGCGGATCACGACCACGTTCGGCCGCTGGAGGGCTGCGGTGATCGCCGTCTCGTAGCGAGGGTCGGTGACGAACTCGTGATAAGCCTCGTCGACGACCACGAGCACGTCCTCCGGCACCGAGTCGAGAAACCCGATGACCTCCTCCCCGGACTTGATCGTGCCCGTGGGATTGTTCGGGTTGCAGAGGAACACGACGCTCGTGTTGTCGTCTATGGCTGCGAGCATGGCCTGAAGGTCGATCTCGTGCGCGGCGTCGAGTGGAACCTCGACGGGCTCTGAGCCGGCCCAGATCGTGACAAACCGGTACATGACGAAGCTCGGCCGGGCATACACGACATTCCTGCCCGGCCCACCCATCGCTGTCGCGAACTCCGTCAGAAGTGCGGTGCCGCCTGCTCCGAAGAGGACGTTGTCGAACTCCACCCCGAGCTCGTCGGACAGTGCTTGCCCCAATTCCCAGCACTGATTGTCCGGGTATCGGTTCGACCTGGAGATCTCCACGGCAGCGGCTTCGACCACACCGGGGAAAGGGCCCTCGGGACCTTCGTTGGCGGTCAGCTTCACTATGTCGCCAGGTTCGAGACCGTGCGCGCGTGCCACATCGTCGAGCTGGCGGCCGACCTTGTAGGGAGTCAAGGCGGCGATGTCGGGGCGAAGCCTCGGCATGGAGCCGAACCTAGCCTCGGCCCAGCTTGCGCGTGCGTCTCTCTGGGGCTCGATTCACCGACTTGTGGCAGACTCGACACCATGGGCGCCTACCCCACGCTGAGCATCATCGACGCCGACGGCGAGCTCTTGGTGGACGACCCGGGGCTCGATCCTGAGCTCTACCAGACCATGTATCGGAACATGGTTCTCTCCCGCGCTCTCGACCGGCGCATGCTGGCCCTGCAGAGGCAGGGCCGCTTGGGCACGTATGCGATGCTCGAAGGTCAAGAGGCCGTCCAGATCGGCTCCGCTCTCGCGCTGGAGCCCAACGACTTCATCTTCCCGAGCTACCGCGAGCATGGTGTCCAGGTGACCAGGGGCTTGCCCATGGAGGTCCTCCTCGCGTACTGGAAGGGGCTGCCCAACGCCGGCTGGGACATCGGCAAGTACCGAATGGGTGTGGTGACCGTGCCGATCGCCAGCCAGCTGCCGCACGCCGTCGGATACTCGTACGTCACCAAGCTCCGTGGCGAGAACACGGTGACGGTGACCTATTTCGGCGACGGCGCCACCTCGGAAGTCGACTTCCACTCAGGGATGAACTTCGCCGGTGTGTGGAAGACGCCCACGGTGTTCATCTGCGCCAACAACGGCTATGCCATCTCGGTCCCATACGACAAGCAGACAGCGGCGGAGACGATTGCGCAGAAGGCGGACGCATATGGCTTCGAGGGCTTGCGAGTCGACGGTATGGACCCGATCGCGATGTATCTGGCCACGAGTCTCGCCGTCCGCCGGGCTCGTCACGGCCGGGGTCCAACCCTCATCGAAGCCATGACCTATCGATACGGACCGCATGCCACAGCCGATGATCCCTCTCTCTATCGCTCCGAGGCCGAGGTGGCGGAGTGGAAGGAGAAGGACGCCATCGAGCGGCTGAGGCGTTTTCTCGAGTTGCGCGGGGAGTGGGACGAGCGCATTGGCGAGAAGGTCGAGTTGGAGGTCGAGGACGCAGTGGGCTCCGCCGTGGCCGCACTAGAGGCAGAGGCTCTGCCGACCCGCGACGACGTCATTCGCAACGCCTATGCGCGTATCCCCGAGCACGTGGTCGAACAGCTTCATGCCATGCAGCGGTCACACGGTGAAGAGGAGACGTCGTTCGCCGAGGGCGAGATCTGGCGTGTCGGCCACGACGCCGAGGTCCACGGGCCATCCAAGTCCTGGACCATGGCCGAGGCGATCAACGCAGCCCTCGACGAGGCGATGGAGTCCGATGACGACGTGATCGTCCTCGGTGAGGACGTCGGACTCACCGGTGGTGTGTTCCGGATCACCGAAGGGCTCCAAGACAAGTACGGGCCGGATCGGGTCATCGACACCCCGTTGAACGAGTCGGGGATCGTGGGAACGGCGGTCGGCATGGCCCTCGCCGGCGCACGTCCCGTTGCGGAGATCCAGTTCGACGGATTCGTCTATCCGGCATTCGACCAAATCGTCAGCCATCTGGGCAGGTTTCGCTACAGGACCCGTGGGAACTCGTCGGTGCCCGTGGTCGTCCGGTTCCCGAACGGAGCCGGCATAGGCGCCCACGAGCACCATTGCGACTCACCTGAGGCCTACTTCGTGCATGCTCCTGGTCTCGTCGTCGTCTGCCCGTCGACACCCACCGACGCCAAGGGTCTGCTGGCGGCGGCGCTGACCGGTAGCGATCCGGTCATCTTCCTCGAGCCCAAGGTCCTGTATCGGGCACACAGAGAAGACGTCCCGACCGACCACTACACCCTCCCGATTGGGCGAGCTCGTGTGCGTTCCGAGGGCTCCGATCTGACAGTCGTCACCTACGGCGGCATGGTGCCGATCGCCCTCGAGGCAGCTGAGGAGTCGGGGTTCTCGGTAGAGGTGATCGACCTCAGGACCTTGTTCCCATGGGACCGCGAGACGGTTCTCGCGTCCGTGGCCAAGACCGGTCGACTTCTGCTCGTGCAGGAGCCGCAGGGCAGTGCCGGAGTCGCAGCAGAGGTTGCCGCAGTCGTCGCCGAGCACGCTCTGTACGACCTGGAGGCTCCCATCGTCAGAGTCACCGGTTTCGACGTTCCCTGGCCACAGTTCGCCATCGAGTCCCATGCCCTGGTCGACGTCGAACGTGTCTCCGCCGGGATCGACCAGGTGATGGCCGAATGACCGCACGGGCGGTTGCCGTCTTCGGCTCGTCCCAGGCCGACCCCGGCTCTGAGGAATGGAGGCAAGCCGAAATGGTCGGGGCGCGTCTCGCTTCGGCCGGACTCGCCGTTGTCA
>JASFVB010000070.1:0-11675 GCA_050050035.1 Acidimicrobiia bacterium
TACTACCTCTTCCCGGCCGCCTCAGGGTCGGAGTTCATGACGGTCTTCCGTGTCGCCAGGCTGGCCCGGCTGTTCTCGGCCGCCGGGCTCGGCAAGAAGAGCATCAACCTGTTCCGCCGGTTGGGGACCCTGGGAGTCTGGTTGGGGAGCCTGTCGCTCGTGTCGGCTCTGATCGTTCTTCGAGCCGAGCCGGCCGAGTCCGGGTTCGAGACGTTCGGTGACGCCCTGTGGTGGGCGTTGGTCTCGTTCACGACTGTCGGCTACGGCGACCTCTACCCGGTGACGCCTCTTGGACGTCTCGCCGGTTTGCTGATGATGATGGCCGGGCTGGCCGCTCTCGGGACGGTGGCGGCCATCCTTGGAAGTGCGTTCGGGTCGAGCGACGAGGAGGATGAGGACTCGATGCCGAGTCGGATTCTCGACGAGATCGAAGCGCTGCGGACCGAGGTCGTAGACCTGAGGCGTCGTCTGGACGACAACTGAGAAGCGCTCCCGGTGGGAGGCCGCACCGCTGAAGTGATCGATCGAACCTGCCGATCCATAGTCCATGAGTCGGCAAGCTGCGCAGAGCCCACGAAGCCTGCTCGATCAACTCGCCAACACGTATCTGAAGACGCGGCCCTACCTGGGGCTGAGTTTGATCGCACTCACCGTGCTCATCGTGACGCTCGAAGTGGGAGGGGAGAGCCCGTGGGTGGTGGCGGTGGCCGGCGCTGTCATCGTGGTCCACGCGCTGGGTGCCCGAGCCCTGGACATGAACGATCCCAACATTGCCCTGACGGTGGATATCACCGCGGCCATGACGGCAGCATTGGTCTTTTCCGGAGCCAACTCGAATCAGACTCCGATACTGCTCACGTTCGTCGGGGGGTCAGTGCTGATAGCCCTCTTCTCCGAGCGGCTGGCCCGGGTCGCCATCCTGCTGTACACGGCGGTATTCGGCTTCGTCGCCTTGCTCATGGTTCAGGATTGGGATCTGAAACTCGCGCTGGGTGACTACATCGGTGCCGTCTTCCTGTCCGCGTTGGTCATCGGTCTGGTCGCCGTCATCAAACAGCGCATCTACGAGCTCGAGGCGGCCAAGACCCAGACCCTCGGGGCGGTCGGCCACGAGTTGAAGAACCACCTCGCCGCAGTGGTCGCGGCAGTCGAACTCGTCCGCTCCGAAGATCTCAGCGTGACCGAGAGGGATGAATTGCTCCAGCTCGCCCGTTTCCAGGCGGCCGAGGCCGGCGAGGTCATCGAAGACCTGCTCGTGGCCAGCCGGGCAGACACTGGAAGCCTCGACTCGATTCCTGACAACATCGACCTGTGCCCCATCGCCGAGAGCGTCATCCGGCAAACCTCACTCGAGGACGGGGACGTCCTCTACGACTTCTCCGGCCGGCACGCGTGGGCAACCGCCGATCCGGTTCGCTTCAAGCAGATAGTCCGCAATCTGCTGATCAACGCACTGCGATACGGCGGTGAAGAGATCCGGGTGTCGATCGAGAGTGTCGGCGACATCGTCTCTGTTGTCGTCGCCGACAACGGAGACGGTGTGGACCCCGACAGCGAGGACGACCTCTTTCGCCCCTTCCCGGCCGGTAGAGAAGACCATGGCGTGCCCGAATCCAACGGTCTCGGGCTCTGGATCGCACGCGGTCTCGCCCGCGCCATGAACGGCGACCTGACCTATACGCGCAACAGTGGGCAAACCGTCTTCGAGCTGACCTTGCCCGCCGGACACGATCCCGGGTTGCAGGGACCGGCCGGTGCGAAGTCGCATCGATCGGTCACCGGCACTCATCTGTGAGCATTGCTGTACCGCTGCGGTACACAAACCCTCACAGAACGGTTTGAGATCAGGTCCGGCGCCGGACCGCGCTCGGGACGACACGGCTGGTGAGCACCCGATCGAGAAGACTGCGAAACGTCGTCGGCTCCTCCTTCTCGGCGACACGGACCAACAGGACCGGTATGGACATCCGCTGCACGATGCGATCGATGAGATCGGTGAACAGATGGTGGCCTCGTGACGAGCCCATCACCGCCAGATCGGCATCCTCCACGGCCGAGGCCAAGGCTGCGACCAGGTCCATCGACTCGATGACCATCGACTCGGTTGGCACCGCACACAGGTCACCGAGCTGGTCATGGAACTTCTCGAGTGTGCGAATCTGAGCCCGCGAGGAGGTGGGGTCGAGAACGTGGACGAACCGTAGGGTGGCGCCCTTGGCCTCGGCGAGCTTGGTGGCGACGCTGATCTTGAGCACATCGAAGGGCCCGCCCGAGCCGAGCACGGCGATCGTCTCGATCGACTCGCCGGGAGTGCCCGTGACCAACGCCACGTCGACGTCGGCGGGAAGCTGCTCGCCATGACTGTCATCGGCTGTCAGCTCGCTGACGAGAAGGTCCGGCCTGTAATCGGACACCCGTTCCTCCAGCTCGGCACGCTGAACCACCCGGATCGGCTCGGAATCGGACGTCGTGCCACCGAGACTCCTGGCGATGCGGAGCATCCACGCGTCGTACGTGTCCGTTGCGGAGACCACCACCACCTTGCGGGACTCATCGGCCAGCGCCTCTCCGGTGAGTTGGAGGAGCCGGGCCATTCCCTGCTCGCGGACGCTCTCCCGAAAGGCGCTCTCCTTCAGCGCACGTGACCGCCCGTAGACCTGATACCAGACGAGACCGCCGACGATGATGCCCGCCGCACCCGCTATGGCCTCGAGCCCGAGCTGGGTGATGAGGACCAGACAAGCCCCCGCCCCGAGGATGTCGACGAGCGGATAGCCGGGCGCCTTGAACTTCGGCCGATACCACCACAGCTTGGAGCTGCGAAACGCAATGTGGGCAAAGCAGACGAGTGCCAGCACCAGAGCCTGGAACGCCGAGGCGAGCTTGGCCAGCTCGAGGACCGGGAGGAAGGCCACCAGTCCGAGGAGCACGACCCCGGTGACGATCACCGACAACCCAGGTGTCCCCGAGCGCTTCCAGACACGGGTCAGGATCGAAGGCGCAAGACGGCGTCTCGCCATGGCGAACGGGTATCGTGACGAGGCGAGAAGGCCCGCGTTGGCCATCGACGCCAGGGCCAGGACACCGACTATTTCGATAATCGTCACTACCCAGTCGTTGAACACCTGCGCACTGGCCGTGGCGAGTGGGGTCAAGTCCCCGGCGAGGGTCTCCGCCGGTGTGACCCCGACCATCACATACGTCACCGCCGGGTAGACGAACATCATCACCAGCAGCGAGCTGATGATGGCTACCGGGAGGGTACGCGCCGGATTGGCCACCTCCTCGGCCAGGCTGGCCACCTTGGTGACCCCGGCGAAGGACACGAACACCAATGCCGTGGTCGCCAGCAAGCCGCCGATGCCTTCTGGGGAGAAGGGGTGATAGAAGTTGCTCTCGACGAAAGTCGCCCCGCCCCCAATGAAGACGAGGAGGATCGCGAACACCACCGTGACCAGCGTCGCCTGGAGAGTCCCGGACTCCTTTATGCCGACGAGGTTGATGATCAAGAGGGCCACCCCGATGAGCAGACCCAGCGTGTGCAAGTCGATCTCGGTGAACAACCCGAGATAGAGCCCGACGCCGTCGAGAGCAAACGCCGCTTTGAAGACCAGCGAGAACCAAACCCCGATGCCGGCCACGGTCCCCATGAGCGGCCCCATGGCCATGTCTATGTAGAGATAGGCGCCGCCGGCCCGGGGCATGGCCGTGGCCATCTCGGCTTGGGCCAGCGCGGCGGGGAGCACGATCAGACCGGCAAGCATGAAGGCGAAGATCACGCTTGGCCCGCCCACCTCGAACGCGAGGCCGGGAAGCACGAAGATCCCGGATCCGATCATCGCACCCACGGAGACGGTGAAGACCGCATAGAGCCCCAGACGTCGCTGCAACTGGGCAGGCATCAGAGGACGGGCGCGGGCCCGTGGGATTTCACTGGTCCGATATGGGCGGCATTGGGGTGGCCACACGCTAGCGAGCAACCTCGGGCCGGCAGGAACAGAAGACGCAACAGGTCCGACTGAGGCACAATCTCACAAGTGGACGTAGATGCCTATCTGAACCGACTCGGTCTCTCCCGGCCGCTGGCACCCGATCTCGCCTATCTGGAGAGGCTGCAACGTGCACACCTCACCGAGGTCCCTTTCGAGAATCTCGACGTCTACGCCCGAAGGGAGGTTCGGACGACCGAGGATTGGTCGGTCCCGAAAGTCGTCGACCGTGGCCGTGGCGGATGGTGCTTCGAGCTGAACGGAGCGTTCGGTTGGTTGCTCGCCGAGCTGGGATATCGGGTACGCCGCCACGCGGCGAGCGTCCTGCATGGCCACGTCTCGCCCATGCCCACTCACCTCACACTCCAGGTGACCCTGGACCGCCCCTATCTCGTCGACGTCGGCTTTGGCGACTCGTTCATCAGACCGTTGCCCCTCGACTCCGAGGGCCCGCACGACGGTGGCTCAGGAGCCTATGGATTCATCTTCGAGGACGATTGGACCACCCTCGTGTCTCACGAGGACGGACGTGTCGAGCATCACTACCGTTTCACTCCGGAAGACCGCCAGCTCGCCGAGTTCGAGGGCGCTTCGTCCTATCTCCGCACCACACCGGGTCTGCAATGGACCAAGGGCCGTTTTGCGACCCGGCTTCTCGACGGGGGCCCCGACCGGGTGACCCTCCTCGAGGATGTCTTGAAGATCCGGCGCAATGGCGCCTGGGTCGAGCAGCCGGTCACCCCCGAGGATTGGGACGTGTTGCTCGTGCAGTGGTTCGGCATGACTGCCTAGACCTCATCGGTCACGAAACAGGAGCCCCAAGAGACTGATGATCGCCGTGGCGGCAGCGCTGACCACGAGCATCGACGTGATCGGAATGAACACACGGGAGTTCTCGCTCCTGATGTCGATGTCCCCCGGCAGGTTGCCGAACCACCCAAAGAGTCCGGGCACGAACCGGATGAGGGCTCCCAGCACGACGATCGCCGTCCCGATCAGCATCAGGACACTGCCGACACGCATGATCCGTAGGGTATTGGAGCGTGACGTCGTGTCACCCGGTCCGGATCAGGACGAGATGGTCCGCGGCCGATTCGGCACCCCAGACCTCCCCGCGTCGACCATGGAGCTGACGCACCTCACCCGGGGTGTGGGGCAGTGCGTGGTTGGCGAACGTCTCCGTGCTCGGGTCGAAACGCACGATGGAGTTCGATCCGAAATCGCTCAACCAGACGATGTCGTGCTCGTCCACGTACACCGCATAGGCAGCCGGGCTCTCGCCGGGAAGGGCCCACGTGGACCATTCACCGGTGACCGGGTCGTAGCGGCTGACGTTGCCCGTTTTCCACTCTGACACCCACACCTGCCCTGACGAGTCTGGCCAAACCCGACGCGCCCCCTGATCCGGTGTGGGCGGCTCGTGCACCCGCACCGAAGGGCCCTCGACGATCTCACCGACATACGAGCCGGCCAACGACGCGTAGAACACCGTCCCGTCAGGTGTCGTGGTGATCCCGTATGGCCCCTGCCCGCGTGGTGCCTCGCCGACGATCATCTCCCCGGTCGTGGTGTCGACCACGCCGTACACACCGCTCTGACCCGTGAACCAGAGGCCACCGTTGGCGTCGAACGTGGCCGTGTTGAGGTTGGCGTTGGCGGCCGTGTCCGGGAGCGGATGGATAGTGACCTCCTCCGTCTCGGGATCGACGGAAACGATTGCGTTGAGCCCACCGTCGGTGATCCACGGAGTCCCCGACTCGTCGACGATCACACCATGGGGGCGAGACCCGTCACCCAGGTCGATCTGTCTGGTCTCCCCGGTGTCCGGATCGAGCCACCCAAGCTCCCCCCCACCCTGGGCCGTGTACCACACGCCCCCGTCCGCAGCGGGAGCGACATCATGGGGTCGCGAGCCCGGCGGAACCGCGAATGTCTCGATGGTGAGTGCGACCGGGTCGGCGATCGTCGACCCGGTCGTGGTCGGGGACGCCCCGGTGACGGTCGTGGTCGGCGCATGCAGCGACGATGTGGTCGTCTGTGGCTCGACCGTCGTCGTGGTGTCGTCCGCGGTCGCCGTGCAGGCGGTGACGACGACCACGAGGACCGTCCATGCGATCCGCATGCGCCGAAGGTAACCGACGACGCCGGTTACCGACCGGGAGGGCGCCACAGCGGAGACACCGGCCACTTCGCCTCCTCTCCTCAGGCTCCGGCGTCTATCTGAGTGACGCCGACGCCATCTCGATTCAGGTCGATGCCGAGTCGACGCCCTTCCCAGAGGAGCTACCAGACTTCGTTGTGGACGACCTCTTCGAACGGTCGTCGAGCGGGCTGGAGGATCGGTTTCATGGGGCGGTCGCCCGGATAGCCGATGCCGAATAGCCAGGTGAGCCGTCGGTCGTCCGGCAGCTCCAGAATCTGTGCACCGAGCTCGTAGTCCTCCACCGATGCGTGACGGCTGCCGATGCCCAGGTCAGCGGCGGCGATCATCATCGACGCCACGGCCTGGCCCAGGTCGAAGTTGATCGAGCCGTTCTCCCGGACGTCCTCGCTGAACGGGGCGACCACTCCTATGGCCACAGGGGCGTCGGCGATATGGGCAGCTCCCCGCCACACCCGGGACAGCTCGCGCAGCCGGTCCCGGTCCCGAATCACGATGAAGTCCCAGCGCTGTGAGTTGCGTGAGGAAGGAGATCGCCGGCCCGCCTCGAGGATCTGGTCGAGCTTCTCCTGTTCCA
This sequence comes from Acidimicrobiia bacterium, assembly GCA_050050035.1. Classification (GTDB taxonomy): domain Bacteria; phylum Actinomycetota; class Acidimicrobiia; order Spongiisociales; family ZC4RG35; genus JANQRA01. The sequence goes on from JASFVB010000070.1 coordinate 6,728, forward strand.
CTTCACGATCCGCGTATTCGTTGATCTTCCGCCTGGTGCGGATTGCATCGAAGGTGTCCATGTGGAGAGTGTATGGCTTGGGCCCTCCGGCTCGTACAGAACCAGTCACATCGGCCGATATAGCCGTGGTGAGGGCGCAAGCCGCAAATGCGGAACGACCACCCAGGTGGCTGCTTCTCATGGGCATCATCACCGGGTCGCTCGCGCTCGGCTGCTTCGTTGCCGCGATCGTCACCCAGGTGAGGGCCAATCAGCCCGTTGGAGAGGGCGACGTCTTCGTCGCCGAGACCGAGGCCGCCTTCGAGGCGATCGCCACCGCCGACGATCTCGACTCGGGTGTGACCCACGCCAGGAATGCCCTCGACATCGAAGTGGTGTCGGTGGTCGGCCCCGATGCAACTGTCATAGCCTCTACGTCCGAGACTCTCAGCGGGACCACCGTCACCAACGGTTTCCTCACGTTTGGCATCGAGACGGGGCGTTTCGCTGCCCTTGCCGGCGCCTCCGAGCTTCCCATCCTCGTCGACGGAGTCGTGGAGTGGCCGGTGGGGTCGGTCCTCTACCAGGTCGTGTCACCACTGCCCGAAGGGGAAGGCTCGGTGCTACTCCACTACGATGTCGCCGACCTGTTGGCGCGTCGTTCCCGGCCCGGGGAGATACAGCCGGCCACGATCCAACTCATAGCCCTTGGCGCCACCTTCGGACTTCTCGCAGGCGGCCTCCTCCTGGGTCACGTCCGGGCGTCGAGACGGTATCGCGATCTGGCCGTCGAGTCGGAGTTGCTGCGAGACCACTCGGAGCAACTCGCGGCCAAGAACCTCGAGCTGGCGGAGGCACGTCACGAGGCCGAGAGCGCCCTTGCCTTGGCTCAGGAAAAGATGCGCATTCGGTCCGACTTCGTGCTCATGATCAACCATGAGCTTCGCACCCCGCTGACGACCGTCGTCACAGGAGCCGACCTCGTCCGCAACTCGGATCTGACCGACCAAGAGCGGGCCGAGGTCCTCGACGCGATGGTGGCCAACGGTGGGCGTCTCCAAGAGATCATCGACCAAATCCTGGCCGTGGCGCGCATCGAGAACCGGGGCCTCTCCTACGACATGGCCAAGGCCACGATCGACGAGGTATGCGAGGTCACGAGCTCGACCCCGCGGCTCGGTGACCAGAACGACCGCGAGATCCTCGTCAACACCGACGTGAAGACGCTCGGGCTCGTGGTCTCATCCCTCGTGGAGAACTCTCGCACGCACGGAGCGACCGACGTCGAAGTCATCTGCTCGACGTCCGCCATGCGTGGGGCACAGCACGAGGTCGGGGCTCGTCCCCACAGCCCGGTGTTCATACGCATAGTCGACAACGGGCCGGGGATAGACCCTGAGTTCCTGCCGAAGGTGTTCGAGAAGTTCGAGAAGAACAGCTTCGTCTCCGGGACGGGCCTCGGTCTCTACATGGTGCGTCTGATGGTCGAAGCGCTGCATGGATCTATCTCGGTTCGAACCTCGCCGGAGGGCACGACTTTCCAAATCGCCTTGCCTGCCCTGGTCATCGACAAGGCGATGGAGTCGGTATGAGACGTCGAGCCCTCGCCGTCGTGTTCGCTCTCGCTCTGGTGACGCTGGTCTCGGGATGTGACCAGTCCTCGGACGCGGGCGCAACGGTGGAACTGACCGAGTTCTCCATCACAGGCCCACAGTCACTCCCGGGTGACATCGATCGCATCGACATCACCAACGTCGGGGAGTTCACACACACTCTCGTGGTCACGGACGCCGACGGCGAGGTGGCCGCAGCAAGCGGGTTGATCCCGCCAGGCGAGTCCATGTATCTGGACCTCGACCTGAAGGCCGGTCAGTACGTGTTCACGTGCCGCATGATCGCTCAAGACGACGAGGGCAACCTGATCGACCACTTCGAGGCGGGCATGCACACCGGCGTGGTCGTCGAGGGTTAGTCCTCGAGATCGGAGTCTGCGGCCGAGCGTCGGCCGTCGTCGTAGCTCGACAACGCCTTGCGGATATCGACCGCCCCTTCCCCGGCCGAGATGCTGGGCTCGTCCTCGGACACAGAGAAGTTCTCACCGGGCACGCGCACCCGGAGTGTGGTGCGCACCCCGGTCGGGGGCGGACTCGCCTGGTCACCGGGTCCGGCGGGACGCTCCCCGGTAACCGGCTGAGCGGGACGCTCCCTGGCAACCGGCGTAGCCGGTGGCTCCTTGACGCCCGGCTGACCGCGCAGCGGTGCGAAGACACTCTCGAGAAACCGCTCCACGTCGTTCTCGCCGATCTCCGGTTGCGGCGATGAGGGCACGGTCTCGTACCTGGTCAAGTCGATCGTTCGGCCGACCCCCTCCGTCGACACCGGACGCGGAGCCCCGGCGTGTGCCATCTCGTCGGTAGGTGTCGAGACCTCGGCGAAGACCGATCTCCGCCCCTTGCCGACATCGCGCACGAGCCGAGTGGGTACAACGGCACGTGCCGTCGTACCTGGCGCGGTGTCGACCAGCCTCACACGAATCCCATGACGCGAGGCGAGACGGGCCACCAGTTGGATTCCCAGCTTCGGCTCCGGGCCACCGATGTGCACCCGTGGATCCTCGAGCACATGGTTGAGTGCGCCGAGAAGATGTGGCGGCATGCCCACTCCCCGATCGACCACCGATATGACGTACTCGCCGGCGTCGAAACGCCCGGTGACCTCGACTGGCTTTCCAGGCTCGGAGAACGCCACTGCGTTGTCGACCAGCTCAGCCACCAGCTGAGCAAGCCCGCTGACCGCTTCGGTCGCGATCTCCGCCGGTTCGACGGTGACGAGAGAGACTCTGTCGTCCTCGGCGTTGGCGACGGCGATCCCGAGAAGCTCGTCGATGTGCATCGACTTGACCCTAACCCTGCTCAGGTCGACCGGACAAGGACCGGGAAACCCGGTCGATCGATCATGGGGTCCTGGCGGTCACCAATGGCCACCACAGCAATGGAACGACAATAACCGGGAGGTCGGGGGGTGTGGGAATAACCTGCCGGCATGGTCGCGGGTGGTCTGAACTGGCGGAAAGACGAGCCTGACACTCGCTCCTTTTCGATGCGGCATCGATTGGCCCAGATCCTGCTCTGGGCTCACATCCCCGGTCTCGTCGCGGTCGGTCTGGCCTTGGGCACGCCGACGGCGGACCTACTGGCGGCGGTGCTGGTGCTGTCCATTCTCGGCGTGCTGGGCACCTTCTCCAGGAGCGAGGCTGCCGCCGCCACGGCGATCAGCATCGGCCTGATCTCAGCGGCCGGCGTCCTCGTGTTCCTGACCGGCGGTGTTGTCGTCTCGAGTCTCTACTTCCTCGTCATGATCGTGGCCATCTCCATGTACCGCGACTGGAGACTCCTCGCACTCGGCGTCGTCTATGTGACGGTCTACGAGCTCGGCGTGAGCACGCACCCGGCGACAGGGGCCGAAACCGGGATGCTTCCGGGATGGTGGGCAATACTCGTCTCTGGTTCGGTTCTGGCGACAGCCTCACTGCTCGTGGTCGGATGGTGGGTCGAGAACCGGACAATGACGGTCGAGCGCAATGCCGGCGACAACCATCGCCTCGCCTTCGCGGCCGCTCCGGCCCTGGCATTGCTCAAGCCGTCCGGCGAGCTGATCGAGGCCAACCCGGCGATGGCCGACCTCCTCGGCTACGAAACCGGCGACCTCACTGGAATCGACATCCGCGGGCTCGTCCACGAGGACGATTTGTCCGAACTGGGCGCGGCATGGGAGGAGATGGGCAACGGGGAAAGCCACGACACCACGGCCTGGATGCGATGCACCACACGCCGAGGACACAGCTTCTGGGCCCAGATCTCTCTCTCGCTCGTCGCCCGCGACCCCGGGCTCCCCGCCGTAGTTGTCCTCCAAATCGCGGATATCACCCGAGCACACGACACGGAGATGCGTCTGGAGAGGATCATCGCCGGCAAGGACGAGTTCGTCGCCGCCATAGGCGACGAGCTGAGAGTGCCCCTGGGGTCGGTCATCGACCTGACCCGGCTGGAGGACGACCCGAAGCTCCGCGAGATCGGTGCCCGAGCCCGCGAGATGTCGAGTGTGGTAGACGATCTCGTCATCTCCGCCCGGTACGACGCCGGAACGGTGGCCGTTGTCCCCACGTACATCGACTCGGCCGATATCTGCCGTGAGGCTCTCTCCGGGGCAGACGACTTCGAGACCGTGACACAGGAGCTTCGCCCACTACAGACGTGGGCCGATCCCGAGATCGCCAGTCAGATCGTCAAAGGGCTGATCAGCAACGCCACTCGTCTCGGTGGGACGCACATCGTCCTCCGCACCGTCTCGTCGGGGCCGGACACCGTCATCCAGGTGATCGACGACGGGCCGGAGATACCGATGAGCGACCGGCACCGCATCTTCTCGAGCGACCTCCGCACGGGTCGCCCGGTGACTCGGCCGGCCTCGGTGGGGCTCGGCCTGACCGTGGGACGGAGACTCGCTCGCCAGATGGACGGCGACATCGCCTATCGGCGCACCAACGGCAACCGGAATGTCTTCGAGCTTCGGCTTCCCGCCGATCAACCCGGTCGGATCCGCGAGGTGCGGGCCGGAAGCGAGCCCGTCGACATCCCGGCCTGACCGGTGCGGGATCAGGCTGCTGGAGTCCCGCGAACCGCCTTGTCGAGGGCGTGCTCGACCAGCGTCACGAGTGTTCGCTGCACATCCACACGCACCCTGGCGTCGCAGTACACGATCGGGACGTCCCTTCCCACCCGAAGCGCCTGACGCACTTCCTCGATGCCGTGAAGACGTCTCCCGTCGAACGTGTTGATCGCCACGACGAAAGGGGTTTGACGGCGTTCGAAGAAGTCGACCGCGGCGAAGCAGGCTTCGATCCGCCGCGTGTCGACCAGCACCACGGCGCCAATGGCGCCACGAGCCAATTCGTTCCACATGAAGTGGA
>JASFVB010000071.1:0-11612 GCA_050050035.1 Acidimicrobiia bacterium
GAGGCATCGAGTAGTCGACGACCATCGCACTGAAGTCGTCGCCGGTCATCGCCAGCATGGCGTCACGCGCACTGCTGGCCACTTCGACCTCGAACCCCGCGCCGGTGAGCGTCGCCGACAACAGCTGCCTGACGCCGGCCGAGTCGTCAACCACGAGCACCTTCGGCTTCTCATTGATCAGATGTGGCCGATGACGGGCGATCATCCCGAGGAAGTCGGGATCGAGCACGACGAGGACCTGGCCGCCTCCGAGGAGTGCGGCACCCTTGATGGCCCCGTTGCCCTCGATTATCGGACCGAGGTTCTTCACCGCAACACGACGACGGTCGACGATCTCGCTGACCGTCACGGCAACCAGCCCGAGCCGGGTGTTGATGACCAGGATCTCCGATTCTCCGCTCTCGGCGCCGTGACCCACCGCCGCGCCGAGCGATAGGCAGGGCACCGCACCACTCTCGAACCGAACCTCGCGACCTCCCGGGCTCGTGGTCATCTCGGCGTTGGCCAGAGGCATCGCAGCCTCCACCGAGGCCTCGGGTATCCCCCAGAACTCGTCTCCTTCCGCCACCACGACGACGTTCTGAAGCACCATCGACATGGGAAGGGTCAGCGTCACGGTGGTGCCCTTGCCGGCCACCGAGTCGATGCTCACTGCCCCGTGCACCTGAGCAACGGCTTCGGCGGCCTCGGGCAGCCCGTCGCCGGCGCCGGAGAACTCGGTCGGCTCTTCGACGGTGGAGAAGCCGGGGTGAAAGAGAACCGGCGAGAGGTCAGGCGGTGTGATGCTCAGGCCAGACTCCCGGGCGACCTCGCTCACCCGCTTCCAGTCGACGCCGCCACCGTCGTCGCTCACCGTCACCTCGACACGCTCCTCGACGACTCTCGCGGCGACGCGCACCACGCCGGTTGCCGGCTTGCCCGCGGCAATCCTGACGTCGGAGGCCTCGATGCCGTGGTCGACCGCATTGACGAGCAAGTGACGGAGTGGCTCCCGGATCAGATCGATGATCTGGCGGTCCATCTGAACGTCGTGACCCGTCAGCTCGAACCGGACGTCCTTCTCCGATCTTCGGCCCAGGTAGCGCACGAACTGAGGGAACGTCGAGACCGCATCGAAGAAGGACACGTTGGCCAGGGAGACGGCTTGGTCCTGGATCTCGACGACCGACTGGCTGAGACCTGCCAACTGAGTGCGCCAGGAGCGACGGAAGACCTCAGGGTCGGCCCCCTCGATGGACACGAGGGAGAGATCGGCGATCGCCTCGGCATCCAGGGCCACCTCGACGATTCGGTTGATGAGACGGTAGAGATCGGCTGTGTCGACACGGGTGGCTCCGCCGAGCAGGGACTCCGACACCGAAGTGAGCAGACCACCAAGGCTCCCCGCCTCCGGTGATCGGACTGACACGAGTCGCGGCGAGGCGGGCGCTTCCTCGGCCCCGCCCGAGATCTTGTCGAGAAGGGCACGAAGCTCGGCGTCGTCGGGATTGTCGATGGCCGAGCTGAGCCGGCCCGCAATGGCCTCCATGGTCACGGCTACCTCGGGATCGAGCGAGCCGCGCTCCAACACCTCCCGCCAGAGGGTCTCCACGACAGCCGCAGCATCACGGATGAGGGTGTGACCAAGCAGACCGGCGGAGCCTTTGATCGTGTGGGCGTCCCGGATGATCTCGTCCACCGAGTCGGTGACGAGCTCGCCCTCTCTGAGAGCGCGCGCAGCCTCGACGAGATGACGTGTGCGCTCGTCGAGCTCGTCGCGGAAGATGCGCGTCAGTTCAGGCGTGTTCGGATCCAATTGGAATGTCCCTAGCCAACACTGTGGTTATCGGCGGTGAAGAGTCAATCCTTAGGTATCGCTGCCTGTGCCTGAGGCAGTGTGAAATCCCTTGCAGAGGCCCCCAGCGGCCTACTCCCACTCGATCGTTGCAGGGGGTTTCGACGAGATGTCGTATGCGACGCGGTTGATTCCGGGGACCTCGTTGATGATTCGGCTCGAGATGCGCTCCAGGACGTCATAAGGGATCCGTGCCCAATCGGCGGTCATCGCGTCCTCAGACGTCACCGCCCTGACCACCAGCGGGTAGGCATAGGTGCGCCCGTCGCCCTGGACCCCGACGGTCTTCACCGCGGGCAACACCCCGAATGCCTGCCAGATGTCCCGATAGAGCCCGGCCCTCCCGATCTCCTCGAGGATGATGGCATCGGCGGCACGGAGCAGCTCGAGTCTCTCCAGGGTCACCTCCCCGATGATGCGAACGGCCAGACCGGGTCCGGGGAAGGGTTGACGCCACACGATCTCCTCGGGGAGCCCGAGCTCCTCTCCGACAGCCCTCACCTCGTCCTTGAAGAGGTCGCGCAACGGCTCGATGAGCTCGAAAGTCATGTCCTCGGGGAGACCGCCCACGTTGTGATGGGTCTTGATCGTCTCGGCGGAGTCGGAGCCCGACTCGATCACGTCCGGATAGAGGGTTCCCTGGACCAGGAAACCGGCGTCGCCCACCGAAGCCGCTGCCTCCTCGAAGACCCTTATGAAGTTCTCGCCGATCAGCTTCCTCTTCAACTCGGGGTCGACGACACCGTCCAGAACCTCGAGAAAGCGGTCGGCCGCCTTGACGTGGACCAGATCGACGTCGAAATGTGATCGGAACGTCTCCTCGACCTGTGTGGCCTCTTCAGCCCGGAGCAGACCGTGATCCACGAATATGCAGGTGAGCTGTTCACCGATTGCCTCTGCGACGATGGCGGCGGCAACCGCGGAGTCGACACCGCCAGAGAGCCCGCAGATGACTCGCCGATCGCCGACGCGAGCTCTGATCTCCTCCACCTGTGATTCGATTATGGAATGTGATGTCCATGACGGCGTCGCCTCACACGCCTCGTAGAGGAAGTGCTTGAGGATCTCCCCCCCACGCGGGGTGTGGGCCACTTCGGGGTGGAACTGCACCCCGTAGAGGCCCCTCTCCCTGTCTTCCATGGCGGCCACCTCGGCGCCTTCGGTCGTTGCGACGCAGACGAATCCCGGCGGAGCGCCAACCACTTGGTCACGATGAGACATCCACACCTGTTGTCGTGACGGCAGACCTGCCAACAGCACGGAATCCCCCACGACGTCGAGGGTGGTGTTGCCGAATTCGGCACCACCTGTGTTGGCGACGTCTCCGCCTGCCATGTCGGCGAGAAGCTGGTGGCCGTAGCAGATCCCGAGGATGGGGATGTCGAGATCGAGGATGCCCGGGTTCATGCGGTAGGCGTCCTCGGCATACACCGACGCCGGCCCACCGGAGAGGATGAGACCGAGCGGTCTTCGATCGGAGATCTCCTCGGCTGTGATCGTCCGGGGCACGATCTCGGAGCGCACATGCGCCTCCCTGACCCGACGGGCGATGAGTTGGGCGTACTGGGCCCCGAAATCAAGAACGAGAACGGTCGGTTCGTGAGCCGTCATGGCCCTGGAGCTCCCAACAGGAGACCCCAACCTCTCGAGCCTCGCTCGAGAGGCGTCATCCCATCCCGACGTGTTGTGAGCGTTGCAGTGCCTTGCCCTCCGTTTGCAGCGACGGTGCGATCATGACCTCCGCCTTCTGGAACTCCTTGACGTCCGAGTATCCGGTGGTGGCCATGGACATCCTGAGGCCTCCGAACAGGTTGCGCTTGCCGTCGTTCTCGTGTGCCGGGCCGACCAGGATCTCCTGGAGAGTCCCCCGGTCACCGACATTCACGCGGGCACCGCGAGGAAGGGTGGGGTGGAACGTGGCCATCCCCCAGTGATGACCCTTGCCCGGGGCCTCGGTCGCCGAGGCGAGAGGTGACCCGATCATCACCGAGTCGGCGCCACAGGCGATGGCCTTGGAGACGTCGCCACCGGTCCTCATCCCACCGTCGGCGATCACATGCACATATCTCCCGGTCTCATCGAGGTACCTGATTCGTGCCCCGGCGGCGTCGGCGATCGCCGTGGCCTGGGGAACTCCCACGCCGAGGACGCCCCGTGTGGTGCAGGCTGCTCCCGGGCCGACTCCGACGAGAACGCCGACCGCGCCGGTCCGCATCAGGTGCAGGGCAGTCGAGTAGCTGGCGCAGCCCCCGACGATCACCGGGACCTCACATGCAGCGATGTACTCCTTGAGGTTGAGGGGCTCCTCACGGCTCGACACGTGCTCGGCCGAGACAACCGTCCCCTGGATCACGAGGATGTCGAGACCGCCGTCGATGGCTCGCGGAGCCCACTCCCGAACATGCTGCGGAGTGAGACTGGCGGCTACGACGACGCCCGCCGATTTGATCTCCTCGACCCGCTGCCCGATCAGGTCGGGGTCCACGGGCTGGAGATAGATCTCCTGCATCCTCCTCGTCGCCTTCTCGTCGGCCAAGTCGGCGATCTCCTCGAAATACGGCATCGGATCCTCATAGCGGGTCCAGAGACCCTCGAGGTTGAGGACTGCCAGCCCCCCGAGCTTGCCGATGGTCACGGCTGTCTCCGGGCTGATGGCGGAGTCCATGGCGGATCCCATCATGGGAAGCTCGAACTTGAAAGCATCGAGCTGCCACGTGATGTCCACGTCGTCAGGGTCGCGCGTCCGCCGCGAGGGGACGATGGCGATGTCGTCGAAGCCATATGCCTGACGCCCCGACTTGCCGATTCCGATGTCGATTTCCATTGAGGATCCTTGTCCAGCGCTTGATGTTGGAGAGTAACAGTGGCGGTGACGACCGCCGCTGCTACCGCATCCCTGGGTTTCCCAGGGGAAAGACGGTTCGAGGAACGCAGCATTCGGGCTTGTAGGCTGCCCGCCGGTGGCAGGAAGGTGTTGTTACATGGCCTCACGCGGCGCCGTTGCCGACGAACCACCAGCTAGAGCGGTCTCGGGTGCCGCCAACCTGTGATGGAACAGCACCTTCCCAGGCCCTGGACGTTTCCCGAGTTCATCGTCATTTGGCTCGGCGGCGTCGTGGGAACCGTCGTCCTCGGTTCGATCGCCTTCGTCTTCGGTGACGACGACCTGGTCCTCCTCTTCGGACTGGCCGGCCAGTACGTGGGAAACCTCGGTGTCTACTGGCTGTACGCCCGGCGCGGCGAACGTGAGGACATCGGGTTTCGAGTGGAAGGCGGAGATCTGGTCTACGTCGGGCTCGGCTTCATATTCCAGATAGCCATCGCCCTCCTCTTCTTGCCACTCTCCGAGTTGTTGTTTCCCGACGGCCAGCCGCCCCAGGAGGTCGTGGACACAATCGCCGAGGCATCCTCGCTCGGGGTCAAGCTGGCGCTCGTGATAGCGGCGGTCTTGCTGGCTCCACTGACCGAGGAGCTCGTCTTCCGCGGGGTCCTTCTCAAGGCCCTCGAGACGAGGGGCAAGCGATTCGCCATGGTGTTGAGTGCCCTCATCTTCTCGGGCGCACATGTCTTCGGGCTCGACTTGGACCGTCTCTGGCAATCGGCGGTGGTGGTGCTGCCACCCCTCTTCCTACTCGGCGTGGTCTTGGCCTGGGTGACACAACGTTCCGGACGACTTGGTCCCGCGATCCTTCTCCACTCCGGCTGGAACCTGCTCGCCGCAGTGGTCCTCCTGATCCCACCGGAGGTGCTCGAGGACATCGTCTGAGAGGTCTCATGCCCACCGAGCATCCCCAATGCACACTCGAGCTCAGACCAGGCCGACGGTCTCCTTCACCTCCGCGATCGTGGCGTCGGCGGAGACCTTCGCCTTCTCGGCGCTCTCCGCCATCACCCTCGCCACTTCGGCGTCGGACAGCCCCAGGTATCTCTCCCGGATGGGCTCGATTCCCTCTGCAACAGCCTCCGCAACTGCAATCTTGAACCTCCCGTAGCCGCCCGTCTCGTACTCCGTGACGAGATCGTCGATGGCGCGGCCACTGAAATAGGAGTACATCTCGAGGAGATTGGAGATGCCCGCTTTCTCTTCCCAGTCATAGGCCACATTTGTCCCTGAGTCGGTCACCGCGGACTTGATCTTCTTGACTATCTCGTCCGTCGAATCGGTGAGAAAGACGGTCGCCTTGGCGTTGGGGTCGGATTTCGACATCTTCTCGGTCGGGTCTTGAAGCGACATCACCCTTGCCCCGATCTCGGGGGTGATCCTCTCCGGGACCGGGAATACCACGCCGAACCGGTGATTGAATCTCTCGGCGAGATCTCGGGTCAGCTCGAGATGCTGTGTCTGGTCGTCTCCAACGGGCACCGCGTGTGCCTTGTGGATGAGGATGTCGGCCGCCTGGAGCACGGGGTAGGCGAGGAGCCCGAAACTCTGTCCGGACTTGTCCGACTTTTCCTTGAACTGGGTCATTCTCTGCAGCTGCCCGACACCGGCGAGAGTGCCGAGGATCCAGTAGAGCTCGGAATGCTGGGGGACATCGGACTGGTGATAGAGAAGCGACCGCCGCGGGTCTACTCCTGCGGCGATGATCATCTTGGCGAGACGATGACGGGACTCGGCCATCTCTCGTGGCTGGAACGGCGCCGACATGGCGTGCAGGTCCACGACGCAGTAGATCGTGTCGTAGTCGTCCTGCATGGAAACCCAGTTACTGAAGGCGCCGATGAGATTGCCGAGGTGGGCGGCACCGGTTGGCTGCATTCCCGAGAACACGCGCTTTCGCTCATTCATCGACGTGACACTAAATGTCGACACCCCGTCCTACCAGGTAGTTCCGCTGGCTCTCGACCAATCCCCATGAGCCATCGAACCTCGCCCCCTCGACGGCCGATCCCTCGAACCTCGTGGCGGAGAGGGCAGTGTGTGACAGATCTGCGCCCGTCAGGTTGGCGTTGCCGAAGTCGGCACCTTCGAGATCCGACCCCGAGAGGTCGGCGCCCGACAGATCGGAGCCTCGGAGCATGCTCAAACTCAGGTTGGCGGCCCGCAGGTCGGCGCCGGACAGGTCCACCCCCGAAAGATCACAGTTCTTGAGATAGAGACGCGAAAGGGCTGCGGTCGCCGGTGTCCACTCCCGGAGATCGAGCCCGAGCAACACGCGTCCCCGGTACTTGTCGTACGAGACGGCCTTCATGAAACGGTCGAGCTGCTCCGGGCGCAACGAGCCCGTCGTGAAACGTTGATCGCCGACGAATGGGTCGGCGTTGTTGTGATAGGACGAGTTGACCTCCCACCACCCCAGACGGTCCTCGACGAGGAAGTCGATGCTCTTCAGCCACTTGATCGACTTGTAGAAGTACTTGCCAGGGGTGACGACGCGAACCGGCCCGCCATGGGAGGCCGAGAGGGGCTCGCCATCGAAGGAATGCACGATCCATGAGTTCTCCATCGCATACGAGACAGGAAGTGACGTGTGATGATCCCGGTGCGAGTGTGAGCCAAAGGTGACGAACGCCGCGTTGGCGGGAGGGTCTGCGACCTCGGCCAAGGGGACGCCTGTGAAGGTCGATTCGAACCTGGTCCAACTGGTGACACAGTGGATGTCGAACGTCATGTCCCGATGGTCCAGCGACATGAACTGCTCCAGGGTCCACCGCACCCCTTCGACCCACATCTGCCAATTGTCGAGGCTCGCCAAAGACGATTCCCGTTCCCCCACTACCGGGAACCGCTGTGTCGCGATCTGACCCGGCGGAAGCGTCACCAGCCGGCGACGCCGAACACGACACCACCGCCCGCCGCCACGTCGGAGAGGAATGAGGACACGATCTCGTCGACCGGGACCGACGCCATCAACACCTGTGCTCCCGCGTCGGTCGTGGCGTCGTAGACGGGGACCTCGAGCTGCACCACGGACGACGACCCGTATCCGCGGAGGGTCCAGGCGATGTCGACGGCTTCGAAGAGCGTGAGATCGGAGTCGACGGTGAGGAAGGGCGCCACGGCACGCGCTGCGGCAGTCATGGCTTGGGGGCTCGTGAAATCGGCCATCCGGCCCATGATGTCGATGAGGAAGGTCCGCTGACGCTCGTTGCGGACCAGGTCGTTCATCCCCGGGAGGGTGTGCCAGCCATCCTCGGTCAGCTCCTGGGTGTGCCGGGAGCGCATCCAGGCAAGTGTCTGCGCACCGTCGGCGAGAGTGCATCCGGCCGGTAGCTCGAGGTTGGCACGTCTGTCCCGAACCGGGTTGTCCACACAGATCTCGTAGCCGCCAATGGCGTCCACGGCGTCCTGAAACCCGGCGAGATCGATCATGCCGACGTGGTCGACGGATTGACCGATGACCTCCTCGACGGCGACCGTGAGCAGGGTGGCGCCGTTCATCAGGTCGCACCCCTCGAACATGACGCTCAGCCGATCATCCGCCCCACCGCACGGGTTGCCGACGAGCAGATCACGTGGCAGCGACAGCAGACCCGTGTTGGCGCCGTCCTTGATGAGGACCATGACCACGTCGGCTCGCTGACCCTCGAAATCCCCAAACCCTTCTGTGTCCTCGAGGTCCTCTCTCGAGTCCGAGCCGACCAAGAGGAAGATCTGGCGTCCGGGGTCGGCGGGGTCGGAGAACTGGCGTGAGTCGTTCTCCTCGTCGTCCTCCTGCTCTTGTGCTACCGGGCCCCCGGAGTCGCTGTCAGGTCGGTCGATGGTCACTCGGTTGACATCACCCCACGTGAAGACGGCGAACAGCACTGTGGCGACCACCATCACGAGTGCGACGACAGCACCACCGATCAGCAAGCGGTTCCTGAGGGTGGATGGACTCATCCGGGCGTGAATTGTATGCGGACGGCCCACATCGGTGACAATCAGACCGGGTCGTCGGGGTGCCGAGGTGGATCAGTCGGCCAGCCCGAGCAGCTGTCGGACCATCCAAGCCGTGGCGCCCCAGAGCGTGTCGCCCTCCAGGTCGTAATACCAGACCTTGAAGCCATTCCACGGAACATGCCACCACCGCGAAGGGTCGGCGAGGTCGGCGAGCAGTGGCGTGTACACCTTGGCGACCTCCCGCCGGGAGGGGACCAGACCGAGCGGCGTGGAGACGCGCCCCACAACCGGGACCACGAGAATGGAGAACTCGACTGTGTCGATCGGCGGCAGGAACCCGAGCACCTCTACCTGCTCGGGGCCAATGCCGACCTCTTCCTCGGCCTCCCTGAGAGCCGTCGCCACCGGGCCGTCGTCGCCGGGGTCGGGACGACCGCCGGGGAACGCGATGTGCCCGGCGTGGGTCGGCATCGTGTCCGGTCTCTTCGTCAACACGACTCTGATGTGCCCGTCATCGTCCTCGTAGAGAGGCGCCAGGACGGCGGCCATCGGCCGGTCACCCGGCACGGTGAAGTCATCCAGGAGTCTCAGGTCATCCCACATGGCGATTGCCAAGGTTAAGGCGCCCTGTACTCTGAACCGATGCCTCGCCCCCAGCTCGAGTCCGGGAGACTGACTCTGCAACGCTTCACGAAGCGGGATGCCGGCTCGCTCGACGAGGCGATCCGTGAGTCCCTCGCGGACCTGAACCTCTGGCTCCCTTGGGCCAGACTCGACTACACGACGGCAGACACGACGGCATTCATCCGTGAGTCACTTCTCGCCTGGAAAGAGGAACGGGCCTGGGACTACTCCATCAGACTGCAGGAGGACCCCAAGAGCCATGTGGGCAACATCTCCTTTTGGACCGTCTCGAAGTTGGGCAAGATCGCCGAGGTGGGGTACTGGATCCGCTCGTCCGCCACTGGCCGAGGCATCTGCACCGAGGCAGTCGATTTGCTGCTCAAGGAGATCTTCGAGTCGTTGGGATACCACAAGATCGTCCTCCGCATCGCCGTAGGCAACGACGCGTCGGACCGTGTCGCGCAGAAGCTCGGCTTCACCCGCGAGGGCGTGTTGCGCGAGGAGTTGCTGATAAGGGGCAACTGGGTGGACCACACCCTCTGGTCCCTCCTCGACCGCGAGTTTCGCGCTGCCCGACGTGGCGGAGTGGTTCGCGGCTAGACCGATCCGCTGGTTTCCCTCGACTGCGCTGCATTCGGTGGCGAAACACGAGACGCGTTGCAGCGCAAACGAGAAGATCGGGACACTGTTCCCAACCGGGCTGCACACTGCGTCGGGATCCGCAACGCTGTGCAGCGCAGAGAAGTGGAATCAGCCGCCGGTGGCGAGGACCTGGGCGGCGTCCCGGACGAAGGCGGCGATGCTGGGGTAGACGCCGATGGCGATGGTGAGGGCCACTGCCACACCCAGGGCGAGACGGAGAGACCCCGCAGGTGCGGCCTCCGCACCCTCGGCGAACTCGCCGATCGGGTCGTCCAGCCATACCGCCTTGATGACCCGCGCGTAGTAATAGAGCGCGATGACGGCATTCACCGCCGCGATGACGGCAAGCGTGATCGTGGCGGGGTCGGCGATCATCACCGAGCGGAACATCTCGAACTTGGCGAACCACCCGGCCAAAGGTGGGATGCCGGCGAGACTGAAGAAGAACACGGCGGTGAGCACGGCGAGTGTCGGGTCGACACGGCCGAGACCGGACCACCGCTCGATCTCCCCCGACCCGGTCTTGCGGGCACCGGCGATGACCACGGCGAAGGCACCCAGGTTCATCACCGCATAGATCACCAGGTAGATGAGGGTCGCCCCGAACGCCTCCTCCAGGTCGGCGTCGGCGACGGCGGCCGCGGCAAACGGCACCAGCATGAAACCCGCCTGGGCTATGGACGAGTAGGCGAGCAGCCGCACGATGTTCGTCTGACGAAGCGCCGACAGGTTGCCGATGGTCATCGACAGGGCCGCGAGGAGCCACAGGGCCGGGGCCCAGACGTCGGAGGCCCCCGGGAGCGCCTGGTACATGACGATGAGCATCGCCACGAAGCCGGCTGCTTTGGAGTTGACCGACAGATAGGCGGTGATCGGGGTCGGAGCCCCCTCGTAGGTGTCGGGAGCCCAGAAATGGAAGGGAACCGCCGAGACCTTGAACCCGAACCCCACGATCATGAACAGGATCGCCACGATCAGGGCCGGCTCGTCCGCCATGCCGGCGGTGGCCTCGGCAATTCCGGCGAAGGCAACCTCCCCGGTGAGCCCAAAGACGAGCGACATCCCGTAGAGCAAGATCGCAGTGGACAGCACCCCGAGGATGAAGTACTTCATGGATGCCTCGTTGGACTTCGCATCACCCTTGCGCCAGCCGGCCAGCAGGTAGAGCGGCCCGGTGACGAGCTCGAGCCCGACGAATAGAACGATGAGGTCACGCGAGGACGCCATGACGAGTGACCCGAGGATCGACGCCAGGAGCATGAAGTAGTACTCCCCCTGGTAGTAGCGATCGCTCTCGATGTAGTGGTGCGACAGGAGGAAGACGATGTACGCCGCGACCAGGAAGAGACCCTTGAGCACCAATGCGAACTCGTCGACGACATAAGAGCCGTCGAACATCGAGACGGTCTCACCGTTTATGGCCAGGATGGCAAGCGGGACCAGCGCCAGGGCCGTGCCCGCCACGGACACCGTCGCCGTCCAGTACTTCTGAGGGCGTTGCAGGGTGAGGTCGAGCGCCAGCACCAACAGAATCGTGGCGACGATTATCAGCTCGGGGGCGAGCGCGAGATAGTCGACGTCGTATGGCACCTGTCAGCCGCCCCTCACCACGGACGTCACGCTCGCGGTGACGTCGTTGTTGAACGCCATGTCCACCAGTGACGTCACTGCGTCAGTGGTCGATTCGAA
>JASFVB010000072.1:0-11560 GCA_050050035.1 Acidimicrobiia bacterium
GTCGTCGAGTTCGGGAGTGGCGAGATCTTGAGACAGGCGGGTCTCTCGGCCAGGATGGACTCAGAGGGCTTCATCCACGACGGGGTCAACCTCGCCTTCGCCGATCGGCTGGAACGTGTCGACTTCCAGGCTCTGACCGGCAAACACGTGATCATCTACGGGCAGACCCAGCTCCAGAAGGACCTCTACGACGCCCTGGACCAGAAGGGGATCCTGCTGATGGACGAGGCAGAGGACGTCGTCATTCACGACGTGGAGGGCACCAGCCCCCATGTGACCTTCAACCGGCACGGAGAGGAGGGACAGGTCGAATGCGACTTCGTCATCGGGTGCGACGGTGTCCACGGCACCAGTCGTGACGTGATACCGGCCGGGGCGAGACGGAGCTTCGAGCGGATCTACCCGTTTGTCTGGGTAGGTGTCCTGTCGGAGACACCACCGGTGAACGACGAGCTCATCTATGCGAACCATCCCGATGGCTTCGCCCTCTGCTCGATGCGCAACGAGAACCTGAGCCGCTACTACGTGCAAGGCGCCGCAGAGGACACACCCGACGATTGGCCGGACGACCGGTTCTGGGAGACGCTGGCCTCCCGGCTTCCCGACCAGGCCGCAGGATCACTCGTTACGGGTCCCTCGATCGAGAAGAGTGTCACCCCCCTCCGCAGCTGGGTCTCCGAGCCCCTGCGGCACGGTCGTCTCTTCCTCGCCGGCGACGCCGCCCACATCGTCCCGCCCACGGGGGCGAAAGGGCTGAATCTGGCCATCTCGGACGTGGTCTATCTCGCCGAGGCACTCGCCGGGTTCTATGCAAATGGCTCACAGACGGGGCTCGAGGAGTACTCGGACCGGGCCCTGGCCCGGGTGTGGAAGTCGGTGCGATTCTCGTGGTGGATGACATCCACACTGCACCGTTTCCCGGGGTTGAGTGACGACTTCGACCGCCGGATCCAGCAGACCGAGCTCGAGTATCTCTTCTCATCCCGGAGTGCCCAGGAGGCGATGGCCGAGAACTACGTTGGGCTTCCGTATTGAGCGACCGATCCGACAAACACGACACAGGCATGTCGATCCGACGACAGGTGCTCGGAGATGCCCACGTCGATCGAGCCGTCGCCAGCACGACTCAGCTGGACCGGGACTTCCAACAGTGGATCACCGAGAACGTTTGGGGCGACGTGTGGGCGCGTCCCGGTCTGGGGCGAAGGGAGCGGAGCCTCGTCACCATCGCCATCCTCGGTGCACTCAACCACGAGGAGCTGGAGCTGCATCTGAGAGCCGCCCGGAGGACCGGGGTGACCACCGCCGAGATCGGAGAAGCTCTTCTCCACGTCGCCGTCTATGCCGGGGTCCCGGCCGCCAACCGAGCATTCAGAGTCGCCAAGTCGATCTACGAGGAGGAGGAATGACCACAGAACCCGTTATCAGGCACTACGGCCCGAAGGCGTACTCGGACTACCCCCCGTTCAACTACCCGGACTACAAGTCGACCGTGTTGCGCGGCCCGAGCCAGGACCTCCTCACCATCGTGCAGACGCTGTCGGAGACCACGGGCCCAGGGCCCGTCTGGGCGGAGATCTCCGAAGATGACGCCGACCTGACCACCAACGCCGGGACCGGAGAGCCCGCCATCGGAGAGCGGATAATCGTCACCGGGCGCGTCTACGACGAAGACGGGAACGGTCTCCCCGGGATCATCATCGAGATCTGGCAGGCCAACGCCTGCGGCCGCTATGTCCACTGGCGGGAGACCGCCTTCCCCGCCCCACTCGACCCGAACTTCCTCGGTGTTGGCCAGTGCATGACGGACGAGAACGGCGAGTACCGGTTCATGACCATCAAGCCCGGTCCGTATCCCTGGGCGAATCACCCGAATGCGTGGAGACCCGCGCACATCCACATCTCCCTCTTGGGCCCTTCTCTGGGCAGCCGGCTGGTGACCCAGATGTACTTCGAGAACGACCCCCTCTTTCCGTTCGACCCGATCTACAACTCTGTGCCGGAGCACGCCCGTGACCGGATGATCGCGAAATATGATCACGACGTGACCGAGGAGAACTGGGCATTGGGTTGGCGGTGGGACATCGTGCTGAGGGGCAAGGCGGCCACACCGTTCGAGACGGGGGACGACGAGTGACACCTCTCCCGACCACACCCAGCCAGACCGTCGGCCCCTACTTCAGCATGCGTCTTTCCGGGGAGGGTGACAACATCCTCACTCGGAGCGACGACCGGATCATCATCGAGGGAAGGGTCCTCGACGGAGCCGGAGACCACATCGAAGATGCACTACTGGAGATCTGGCAGGCGGGCCCTTCGGGGCGCTACAAGCATCCGGACGACACACGTGACCTCGATCTCGAGCCCGACTTCACCGGATTCGGGCGAGCCGCCAGTGCCTTCGAGACGGGCGAATACCGGTTCGAGACCCTCAAGCCGGGCCCGGTGCCCGACGCCGAAGGTGAGGACCAGGCCCCTCACATCTCGCTGATCGTCCAGGGGAGGGGAATGCTCAGCCCCGTGTTCACCCGCATCTACTTCTCAGATGAGGAGGAGGCAAACAGCAACGACCTCGTGCTCCGCGGCGTCCCCACCAGTAGGCGAACCACACTCATCGCCCAGCTGCAAGACGGAACCGACCCTCCCACCTATCGGTTCGACATTCACATGCAGGGGGACGACGAGACAGTGTTCTTCGACTTCTGATCTCATGAGCCGGCGTCCCAGCTTCGATCCCGGCTTCTCCACCGACGAGCTCGCTCACATCTACTCGCCGGAGGGCACGGTTGACGCAATGCTCGAGTTCGAGGCGTCGCTCGCTCTCGCCCTGGCAGATGCCGGGATCGCACCTCTCTCGGAGGCAGAAGCGGTGGCGTCGGCGTGCCGAGCCGGGGTGGAGTCCCCGGACGAGGTCCTCGCCGCCACCTGGGACAGAGGGACCCCGGTCACCACGCTGAGAGAGATCGTCACCTCGACCATCGCCGACGAGGGCGCACGGCGCTGGTTCCACTACGGGGCGACCAGCCAGGACGCAGTCGACACCGGTCAGATGATCCAGGCCGCGGCGGCCCTCGAGTCGGTCGCCACGGGTCTGGTGTCGATCGCCATGTCGCTCCGCCATATCACCGTCGAGCACAGGGGCCGCGCCCATCGTGGGCGGACGTTCCTCCAGGACGCCCAACCCACCACGTTGGGGTTTCGCACCGCAACATGGCTGGACGCGGTTCTGGACCACATCGAGGACGGCCGGGCCCAGCGAGACTCGCTGGTCGTCCAGCTTGGAGGGCCGGTCGGCACCATGGAGGAGTACGGGGATGGGGCGGCAGACGTCCGGAGCGCGTTGGCCGAGCGGCTCGACCTGGGTGTGCCTCTCATCAGCTGGCACGCCACCCGAGGCCGGATCCGCTCGTTGGCCCAGTCATTGGCGAGCAGCGCTCGCACCATGGCGAAGATCGCGACAGACGTCGCCGTGCTCGCGTCCAGCGAGATCGCCGAGATTCGCACCCGCTCCGGGGAGTCCTCGAGCATGCCCGGAAAGGAAAACCCTGTCGATTCGTTCCGGGCCATTGCCGCCTCGGCCGCCTGTTCGGGAGCGGTGGCCATGCTCTCATCTGCGCCCCCCAATGAGCTCGACCGCGGTGTCGGCGGCTGGCATGCCGAGTGGATCGCATTGCCGCTGGCCTTTCAGACCGCAGGTGCTTCGATCGAGGCAATCGACCGCTGCCTCCAGTCGTTCGAACCCCGAGACACGGTCGGCGAAGCCGTGACGATCCCCGGGGCAGAGGCGCAGATCGATCAGGTCTTGGAGCGTTTCGGTCGATTCGTCTGAGGCTCGAGCCCGACATTCGGGCTTCGACGCTCCATCAACACGGTGTCCCTCCAGCGGCCATGATGCTCACCCACTCGCTCCCTCGTCCCGAGGATGCGAAAGCCCTGCTGTTCGTGAAGCGAGATGCTCACCTCGTTCTCCGGGAAAATGGCCGTCTGGAGTGTCCAGAAGCCTTCGTCCTCGGAGGACGCTATCAACGCACCGAGGAGGAGCTTCCCGATGCCGAGGCCTCTGGCGTCTGGGTCGACGTAGATGCTGTGCTCGGCTACTCCCCGGTAGACATGGCGACGAGACACCGGGCTCAACGCCGCCCAAGCGATCACATGACCGTCGGACTCGACCACGAGACGACAGACGTCCAGGTGTGACTCGTCCCAGGACGCCCAGTCGGGTACCTCGGTCTCGAAACTGGCATTGCCCGTCCCCAGACCCCATTCATAGATGCGCGCAACGGCTTCCCAGTCATCGGGGCGCATGGCCCTGACCTCATACGCCGGGTCACCGGCCATCGTCTCGAGGTGTCGTCAATCCGAGCAGCCGCGCCGCGTTCTCCTTCAACACGAGCTTCTCCGCCTCTTCGTCGAAGATGTCGAGAGCTCGGAAGTCGTCGATCCAACGGTCTGGCGCAATCAATGGATAGTCCGACCCGAACAGCACTTGACGTCTCAGCGCCTTGGCGGCGTAGGCGACGAGTTGTGGTGGGAAGCGCCTCGGTGTCCAGCCGGACAGATCGATGTATACCTGCGGTTTGTGGAGGGCCACTGAGAGCGCCTCGTCCTGCCATGGGAACGAGGGGTGGGCCAGGACGATCTTCATACCCGGGAAGTCGACGGCCACGTCGTCCACGAGCATCGGGTTCCCGTACTTCAGCCGAATCCCGCCGCCGCCGGGAAGCCCGGCGCCGATGCCACTGTGGCCGGTGTGGAAGAGGGCGATGGAACCGTGCTCCTCGATGACCTCGTACAACGGATAGGCGATCTCGTCGTTGGGCTCGAACTCCTGCAGGTTGGGGTGGAACTTGAATCCCTTCACGGCTCCGTCTTTCAGGAGCTGTCTTGCTTCGGCCACCCCTTCAGGGCCCCGACGAGGGTCGATGCTGGCAAACGGCACGAGAACATCCGAATGCCGGTCGGCTCCGTCCACGACGTATCCGTTGGGGATGCGGGGCTGGCCGGTGGTCAGGGCGTCATCGACACCGAAGACCACGGCCATCATGTGCCGCTCCCGGTAGTAGTCCGCGATCTCGTCGATCGAAGGGAGGTGGACCTCACCCCTGAAGTACTGCGCCGCGGCCTCCCTCAGGTCGGATGAAAGATGGTCCACGCCACCCGGTCCGGTTTCGACGTGCACGTGGATGTCGATGGCCTCCACTTCGGCCAGATCCTCTCGAATGCTCATTCTGATGCCACGACGAGCCCCGAGGTTGGCACGAGCAGAATCGGCTTCGGACGGTGAATCACGGAGTCAAGGTACCTGATACGTTCGGTGGTCACAGCCAACAGATGAGAGGACCGATGCACGGCCTGATGCAGGATATCCCCCTTTCCATACCACTGATTCTTCGCCGCGCCATCACGATCGGCCATGACATGACGATCACGTCGAACACCCCCGACGGTCTCGACGTGAGGAGATGGCCGGAAATCGGTGAGCGGGCGATGCGTCTGGCTGCCGCTCTCGACAACCTGGGCGTGTCCCGCGACGGCGCCGTGGCCAGCTTCGCCTGGAATGGGCATCGTCATCTCGAGCTCTACTACGGGGTCCCCTGCTCGGGGCGTGTGCTGCACACCGTCAACGTGAGATTGCATCACGACGTCGTCGAGTATGCAATCGGTCATGCGGGAGACGAGATCGTATTCGTCGACGCATCTCTCACGCCGGCGCTGGCTCCGCTGCGGGACCGGCTCGACGTCGAGACGTTCGTGGTGATGGAGGACGGGGGTGAAGTCGACCCCGCCTTCGAGACCGACCCTCGCTATGAACAGCTGATCGCGGCGAGCGACCCGGCGGAGCCGGCTGACATAGAAGAGACTGCGGCAGCGTCGATTTGTTTCACCAGCGGGACCACGGGGAGGCCCAAAGCCGTCGTCTACTCGCACCGGTCAGTGGTGCTGCACTCGATGGCGGAGCTGATGGTCGACGCCCACGCCGTGAGACGGGGCGACGTCGTCCTCCCCCTGACGCCCATGTTCCACGTCAATTGCTGGGGGCTTCCCTACGCGGCGGGTCTGGCGCCGGCGTCGCTCGTCTTCGCGGGGGCCGACACCAGTCCGCCCACCGCGGCACGTCTCATTGAGCAGACGGGCCCGACCGTCCTGGCAGGGATCCCGACGTTTTGGGTGCAGATGGACTCGGTCTTCGCCGATGGCGAGCACGACCTGTCGTCGGTGAAGCGCATTCTGTGTGGGGGAGCCGAGGCGCCACCGGCACTGATTCAGAAATACACCGACCGCGGCATCGACTTCTTTCATGCATGGGGCATGACCGAGATGTCACCAAGCGGCACGGGCAACTGGATCGAGGCACACAGCCCCAACGTCCAGGAGGGTGCCAAACAGGGAGTGGCCGAGCCGCTCGTCGAGTTGCGTCTCGTAGCCGACGATGGCTCGGAGGCCCCGTGGGATGGGGAAACGGTCGGAGAGCTCGAGGCCCGCGGCCCTTGGGTGGCGGCCGCCTATCTGAGTCCCGACGACGACGCCAACGAGACCAAGTTCTCCGATGGATGGCTGAGAACCGGTGACGTGGGCCGCATCTACCCCGACGGGATGCTGGAGATAGTCGACCGCACCAAGGACCTGGTGAAGTCGGGCGGGGAGTGGATCAGTTCGGTGGAGATGGAGAGAGCTCTCGCGTCTCACCCCGCGGTCCTGGAGTCGGCCGTAGTGGCGGTGCCCCACAAGCGCTGGGGAGAGAGGCCCGCAGCCCTCGTCGTGCTCCGCCATGGCGAAACCGTCACCGTCACCGACATCCAGGCGTTTCTGTCGGAGAGCATGGCCTCATGGCAGATCCCCGACACTGTGCGTTTCGTCGACGATCTTCCCAAGACCGGCGTCGGCAAGATCGACAAGAAGCGACTACGTGAGGAGGTAGTGCCCAGCCTGGGTCAGGAGTAGGGCCGCGTAAGCCGTGTCGGGGATCACTCCTCCTCTGTCTCGGCGGCCTCCTCTTCCTTGGTATCGGTCTCGGACCCACCCCACTGGTCCTTGGCTCCGGCAACACCGCGCTCGATGGCGTCGCCCAGCTGCTGAGCCGCCTTCTTCGCCGATTGCAGCGCGGACGCCCGGGAGTCTCGGCTCGCCTGCCACGCCCCCTTCAAGGCAGCCCCGGCTCGTTCGAGTGCCTCCTCGGCATCTCGGTACCACTCCTTCTGCTCGCTGCCGCTCTCCGGTGTTTCGGTCATATCGGTGCTCCTTTCGCGGGTAGCCCATTACAACATAGGAGCGTCGGGTTTCACCACGGCCAAATGGCCGTTCCGCAATGTTAGTGACTAACATTCGGTGTCGATGAGTCGGGCGGAACGGACACGTCAACGTCTACAGGAACAGGCGATTCGCCTTTTCGACGAGCGAGGCTTCGACAATGTGACGGTCGACCAGATCGCCGAGGCCGCCGGGGTCTCCCATATGACCTTCTACCGCAACTTCCCCACCAAGGAGTCGGTGGTCCTCGACGATCCTTACGACCCGGTCATCGGGTCGGCGGTGGCAGCACAGAGACCCGATCTGCCGGTCTTGGAGCGTGTGCGTCGTGGCGTTCTCGAGGCCTGGCGCATGCTCGATCCCCCTGACGACGAGATGACCATGATCAGACTTCGTCTCGCTGCCGGCCACCCATCGTTGCGAGCTCGCGTGTGGGAAAACAACCTTCGCACCGAAAACGTCATCGTGGAAGCCTTGACCGGGACCGGCGTCGACCCTCTGGAGGCGCGTGTGGCAGCCGGCGCGGTCAACGGAGCCCTCACAGCGGCACTGTTCGACTGGGCCGAGCGTGACCAAACGAGTGAGCTCGGGGAGAGGATCCACTCCGCACTGGCGATGCTGAGCCCGTTTGGCGCGGAGCAAATCCGGTCGGGATGAGTCACACCATCTCCCCGCCGTTGCAGACACAAGGCCTGACCCGGAGGTTCGGCGACGACACCGCCGTCCAACGGCTCGATCTCGACGTCCGGGAAGGTGAGATTCACGCGGTGGTGGGGCTGAATGGGGCAGGCAAGACCACACTCATGCGACTGCTGCTGGGAATGCTGAAGCCCGATTCGGGGAGAGCCCTAGTCGAGGGTTTCGAGGCCGTCGGCGCGCCCGCGACAGTCTGGGCCCGGGTCGGCCACCTCATCGAGACACCCTTCGCCTATCCCGAGCTGACGGTGAGAGAGAATCTGACCGCGGCGGCACTGCTCCACGGTCTCGACCATGGGATCGGATCAAGAATCGCCGAGACGATCGAGTTGTTCGGGTTGGAACGCTGGTCCGACCGGCGGGCCGGACATCTCTCGCAGGGCAATCGCCAACGTCTCGGCATCGCCTCGGCAACCGTTCACGACCCTTCCATCCTCGTCCTCGACGAGCCTGCCAACGCCCTCGACCCTGCCGGAGTCGTCTTCATGAGGGAGTTCCTGGTGAGAAGCGCTGCCCTGGGTTCGGCCGTGCTCGTGTCCAGCCACCATCTCGACGAGCTGGCGCGTATCGCCGACCGAATCACCGTGCTCCACCGGGGCCGGCTTGTCGGAAACCTGGACCCGGCGGGCGTGGACCTCGAGAAGCGCTTCTTCGACCTGGTGTACGAGGCCGACCTCGATGCTGAGAGGCGAGCCGGATGAGTCAAGCATTCCGCATCGAGTGGTGGAAACTGCGCCGGTCACCGGTGGCAGTGACCGCGACGGCACTCATGGCGGTGATGTTGCCGCTCATGGGGCTGGGATTCTTCTCCGTGGCCAGGGAGGGCGGCTCCGGTGCCCTGGCGCAGAAGGCAGAGGCACTTCTCGTCGGGGAGGGTTGGGAGGGGTATCTCGGTGCCGTCGACCAGATCGCCGCGGTCGCCATGTTCATCGGGGCCGGCGTCGTCGTGGCCTGGGCCTTTGGGCGGGAGCACGTAGATCGCACGTTCTCGTCGCTCTTCGCCCTACCAGTTCCCCGATCGACCATCGCCGGCGCGAAGCTCGCAGTGCTCGCGGCCTGGACGATGGGTCTGTCCGGGCTCGTGGTGCTGATGACGGTCATCACCGGGATGCTGGGTGATGTTGGGCCCGTCGACGGTCAGACAATCGTGCCTGGGCTGTGGCGTCTCTTCGCCGTAGCCGTCTCGACGACGGTCCTGGCGCTGACAATGGGTTTGGTGGCCAGCGTTGGTCGCGGCTACCTGCCCGCCATCGGGGCGATGATCGTGATCGTGGCCATCGCGCAGGTGTCGGTTCTGTTCGGAACCGGCGCCTGGTTTCCCTTTGCAGTTCCGGGGCTCCTGGCCGTCGCCGGAACCGACGGCATCCCCACGCCGACGTTCATTCAGATCGCTCTGTTACCGCTGACCGCCGTCCTGGGGGGCTGGCTCACCACCATCTGGTGGAAACGCGCTCAGGTCGTCTGAGGGCCCGGACCGCATTCAGTCGCCGGACCG
Organism: Acidimicrobiia bacterium; assembly: GCA_050050035.1. Taxonomy (GTDB): domain Bacteria; phylum Actinomycetota; class Acidimicrobiia; order Spongiisociales; family ZC4RG35; genus JANQRA01. Next base: position 9,440 of record JASFVB010000072.1, read on the forward strand.
GTTCCGTCGCCATTGCTCGAGAGAAGGCCGCGCTTTGCCGTCGGCATTGGCCAATCCAAGTCGTGCAAATGCAGCAGCGCTCGCCGGGGTCCCCGGCTCGGACAGGAACGCTTCGATGTCGAACGGGAGAAACCACACGACAAAACCGAGATCCTGCTCCGCCGCACGCTCCCCCAGCCATGCCACATAGGCGGCTTGTGTCTGGGCGTCGGAGTCAACGGTCCCGCGTGGTGACGTGACCTCTCCCGCCGGATATCCCGTTTCGGCTATCAGCATTGGCAAACCGGCAGAAGCGAAACGATCGAGGTATTCGGCGTCAGGGATCCCGTCGGCTGCCAGATATGGATAGGTCGAGATCCCGACCGCGTCGCTGAAACGTGTCACGTCGTCGAAGACGTCGGGGTCACCCAACTCGGCCTGAAAGGAGGCGAACACGACGGTGTCGGGATGAGTTTCCTTCACGTGCCCATAGATGTCCTGGTAGAGACCGAAGAGGTTGTCCCAGTCGTCCGGACGGTTGGCCGCATACATGTCGAGCTCGACGCCCACGTTCAGATATGTCGGGTCGAAGGTATCGACCAGGAGGTCCACCCATCCCATGAGGGCCTCCCCCACTTCGGGGCTGGAGAACGAGTCTGCATAGTCGGGGACCGTGTCCCCCGTGGAGGCGTCGGGCACCCCGGTGCGCTCCAAGTTGGTCAGCGCCGTTGCCACATACACGACCAACTCCGGGTTGGCTGCGTCGAACGACGCCCTCCCCTCCAACTCGGAAGCGAGCTCTGCGGGTAGTGGGGCCCCCTCGAGCAGGTGGGACCACGGGATAGCGCCATCGAAGTGATGGGCGATGAGGTCGCCTTCGGCCGCCACGAACTCGAAGACCGTCCCGACGGCGCTGTTCGTGGGCGCCGACGGGAAGGGCGTGAATCCCCACAAGGTGGCAACGTCCTCGACGGACCCGGGCTCGGCTCCGGAGCCAGTCGTGGCCGGGGATGCCGGATCGGAGCAGGCGACGAGCAAGAGCACGACGGCGACAGACATCAAACGCATGCCCAATGACATCGACGCATCACGCGTTGACCCTGAGCAGGGCCGAGGCACCCTCCCCGTCGTGAAAGCTCGATACACGTCTAGTCGGCGACCAGCTCAGTCCCCGGCTGATATGTCGACCAGGCGAACCAGAAGGTGTCGAGGTGGTGTATCTCATCCAACGTCACACCCGCCAACTCACCGTCGACCGCAGTGCCCGTGATGTCCCACTCACTTCCGGATTGATCGTCGAAGAACCGGCCGCCTGCTGCACTGAAGGTGAGTGTCTCGCCGTCCACGACCGGTGAGAAGACCCCCACCGAGCCAACGTCACGCCCACTGACGATGAGGTTCGATTCGAGAGCACTCGACTGACCGGCCTTCCACAGAACGACCACGGGGGACTGCCCGACCTCGTCGTTCGTCGCCGTTGCCGTCCCGCCGGAGATGGCATCGAGTCTCCACGCCCGGGCCTCTGTGCCAACTACCACACCGACGACCCGGTCCTTGGCGGCGGCGCGGTCGTCGACGGTTCCCCGGAAGAGGAAAGGCTGGGATGTTGGATCGTCGTAGCCTGCATAGGGATTCTCGCCGTAGGGCATGCTGTGCCCGGTCGAGTCGCGGTCCAGGACCATCGCATCGGGAAAGGCGCTCTTGAAGTCCGACCATCCGAGCAGCGGGGATGGAATCGGCTCCAGTGTCTCCCCCGCCAGCACTCCGACGACGGCCCGCCCATCGAAGTGGGTCCACAACGACTCGGTGGCTCGGTCATACATGACGAGTGCCGACGCATAGAGACGTCCGGACGTGCCGAAGGTGGTGACTTCGCCCCGGATCTCACGTTGGTAGCTGACCGCGCTGTTGCAGAGCGGGCAGTATGTGACTGCGATCGGGACACCACCGACGGTGTCGTTGACGATCTCGTGCCAGATGAGGATCTGTACCGGGTAGGCGTGCAAGTCACCGTTCGTCTCCAGGTACACGACGGGCTCGTTGCTGCCCAGCCACCGGTCGGCCACTTCGACCGTCACGAACTCGGGCTCATCGATGGACGGGATCCCGTCCGGTGGCGGTCCCCCGGAGATGATCTCGGAA
>JASFVB010000073.1:0-11452 GCA_050050035.1 Acidimicrobiia bacterium
AACAAGGCCACGAAGCTGATCTCGAGGCCACGCGAGCCCGAATCGACCGGGACGGTGCGGCTGACCTTGGGACGCGGACAGACCGAGACAACACACCACGCCCTGTTCGCCTGTGGCTTGGGGATGGATGCAGAGGTGGTGAGGCTGGCCGACGCCGACCCGTACGGGAAGTATCGCTTCGGGTCTCTCCACTACGCACGATCTGCCCTGAGCGTGGGGTTTCGGGATATGCCATCGGTCAAGCCTCACGTCCGGTTCAGCGCAGAGGGGCACGAGGTCACGGGAACGACAGCCCTGATCCAATTCCGCGACATCTACACCTACTTCGGCAGGATCGCCCTCCGTTTCGATGACCACCCACCCAACCCGTTGTCGGTGCTCGTCATGGAACGGCTCAGGCGGAGGCACATCCCCCGCATCATCGCCCGTGCCGTCGGTCATCGCGACCTCGGCGAGCTGCCCGACTTCGACGTCTGGCACGATGTGACGACTCTGGAATTCGACGCGGACCCGGCCGTGGCGGTGCAAGCTGACGGAGAGGGTCTCGGTCTGGCCAACTCGGGTGTCGCGGAATGGCGCCCCGACAGTCTTCTGGTGATGACCGGCCGCTAGTCCTTGCGGTTGATCGTGATCTGGGGGAATGGGATCGTGATGCCCTCGTCCTGGAACCGCTTCTTTATTCGACGCAGCCCCTCCCGACGAATCGCCCACCGCGCATCTGCGTCGGTGGTGAGCCGCGCTCGCAGTATGACGGCCGAGTCCGCCAATTCGTCCACGCCCATCACCTCGACCGGGCCGGGAATCAGCTCGGAGTACTCAGGGTCGTCCGCGAGCTTCTCCAGCTCGTCGCGGAGGAGGTCCAGAGCCATGTCCACGTCGGCCTCGTAAGCGATGCCGACGTCGATGACCGGTTGCGCGTACTTCGAGGTGAAGTTGGAGGCAACTGTGATCTGGCCGTTGGGCACGAAATGGGCATTCCCCTCGAGATCGCGAAGCACCGTGACCCTGAGCTGGATGTCCTCCACGAGACCCGACGTCCCGGCGATGGTCACCACGTCCCCGATCTGGTATTGGTCCTCGGCGAGGATGAAGATGCCGGCCAAGAAGTCCTTGACTAGATCCTGCGCGCCAAAACCCAGGGCGGCGGCGAGAACGGTGCCGATGCCCAGCAGCGGAGCGAGGCTCCAACCCCATATGGAGAACACGAAGAGGATCCCGGTCGCGATCAGGACGAGGATCAGGGCCCGCCGCAGCACCGTCCACAGAGTCATCGCCCGGGCTCCGCTCTCGAAGCCCTTCTCCTCCATTCGCCTCACATAGCGTCGGCCGCCGATCCCGGCGAGCCAGTAGACGACCAGACCACCGACCAGGACCACGCCGGTGGCTATGAACTCGTTGACGTTGGACGAGAAGAGCTCTGGCATGGGATTGCAGGTTAACGAGACGCTTCGGAGCGCAAACCTCGCAGTGCCACGGCCAGCTCGGCCAAAGCAGCGACAGCCAAGGCGCGTTTTGCCAGGACCACGCGGGCCGGTTGCACGACTGCCTCGCTCAGCGAGACCTGAAGGGACTCCGTGATCGGAACCTCCTCCCGGGGCCGCCGGAACCAGCGCCGACGAGGAGACCCGGAGAGGTTGGCTTCGCCGACGATGCGGACGACATGCCCGGGGACCTGTGCGGCGATCCCGGTGAGACGCTGCGCAACCGGTCCGCCCGTCTCGGTGGCGAGACCGTCGAGAAACCCGGCCAACAACTGTGTGGCCGACTCGGTGTCACCGTCCACCAACGATCGGGCAACTTGCCCGAGGACGTCCGACGCACGCTCGTCGAAGTCCAGCGACGTTGCGCCCAACCGGTCGTTCAAGTCGGCGGTCGAAGCCTCCAGATCCGTGAGGAGCTTCCCGTAGAGCGTCTCGGGCACGCTCCGCTTGCTCTCCAGGATGTCACGCAGCTCGGCTACACCCAGGGGAGGCCCCGAGGGCGGTGAGGCCGCGGTGGCCACCACGGGAACATCGCCCAGACCGTCTTCGGAGAGAGCCTCGGAGAAGTCGGCCAGGACGTCTGGGAGTTGGTCGGGGTCGAGACGGTCGCATCGGTTCAATACGCAGACGAGCTGCGGTGCGTAGGCGACGAAGCGGCGAAGGTAGTCGTCGTGGAGACGGGCGTCCCGGTACTTCTCTGGATCGGTGACCCACGCGACCACATCGACGAACGGCAGCAGGGCGTCCACCCGGTGGCGATGCGACACCTCCACGCTGTCGGTGTCGGGCAGGTCGATCAAGCACAAACCCTCACCGGCGTAGACGTGACGCTCCGTCACATCGAGGTGATCGAGGTACTCGTCGAGCGCCTCGCCGACCGACCCCGGCACTGCCGCCACCGGGACCTCCGTCGTGGGACGTACCCCGCCCACGACTACGAGGTCGTCGCCCGCCAGGACGTTGAACAACGAAGACTTCCCCGAGCCCGTCCCACCCGCCAGAGCGACCACGAGAACATCATCCGGATACTGCAGACGGCTCCGCAGCGACGCGACGACGGTCTTGACCGATTCGAGTTCGGCGTCCGTCAGTACGCCGGAGCACGAGGCTATGGCCAGGTCGGCTGTATCGAGGGTGGCGGTGATCCGGTCACGCATCGATCAGCGATGGCGCCGCCATCACCGTGCCCAGCGCGTTCCGTAGGTCGGTGTCGTCCATCCGGCCGAGACGATCGCGGTGGGAAGCGACCACATGGCCTGCCACGGCGTCGTAGATGCTGCCGACTCGTGTCTCCAACTCGCGCGTGGCGCGGGCGATGAGTGCAAGTGCGTCGTCCCCGGACAACCGCTCCACGGCCAACGTGCTCTCGACTCCGAGCGCCGCCTGGAGAACCACGACCTCGAGGAGCCCGGGATCTCGAACGCCGACCTCCCAGACCATCCTCGACACAAACCGCACCCAGCCTTCCACCTTGATCCGGATCGAGTGCTGAATCGAGACCAGATCGATGTCGCCCACTGCGTCCGCGTTCCCGGCCCAGGAACGGACGTCGCCATGGACGACGGCTGCGATCGCGTCGATTACTTCGGCCTCGATCGCCTCCAGGCGCTCGTCGCCCGGACGGTTCCGTCGACGCCATCTCCACATCGCCATCCGTCTCCCCGGCTCCGGCGGTGCATCGACGACGCCCGGTGCAGCGTCCGACAGGTCGAGCCTGCCAGCCCGAGCTCCGAGAGAGAGATCCACCTCCGCCGACAAAGCGTCGAGGTCCTCGTTCCGAACCGCCAGGGCATTGGCCAAATCAGCAACCTGTCGGAGAGTGACGTCCCTGACTCGAGTGACGATCGACGAGGAAGTCTCGGCACGAGCAGCAGCGATCCTGGCAAGACGGCGGGCCAGGGAACGAACCGCCAACGAGGGGATCTGACCGTCGACGGGAACATGATGCTCCGGGATCGTCACCAGATCCTGTTCGAGACCTTCTGCCCGCAAGCGTGCTCGGTAGTCGACGACCGCACCAGTGTTGTCGGCACTCACCCGGTTGAGCACATGGATGACCTCGATTCCCCTGGCCCCCGCCCGTCGCAACACCTGCCAGGCGACATCGTCTGCGTAGCGGAGCGCCGACGTGACGAAGATCACCACATCCGCGTGGTCGATCAGAGTCTCCGCGGCTACCCGATGGTCCCTCGCCGTCGAGTCGATGTCTGGAGTGTCTATCAACACCATCGACTCGAGGATTGGCGCCGAGCCGATGATCACGTCGCACGGGACTCCGCCAATGGACGCGAATGCCGATCTCTTGTCGGGCGCGGTCAGGGCAACCGGTGAGGTCGTCGTTGGCCTGAGCGCTCCCGTCTCGGCGAGATCACGCCCGGTCAGGGAGTTGACGAGCGTCGACTTGCCCGAGCCCGTGGGCCCGGCCAGGACCACCGTGAGTGGTCCCGACGGATCCATGATCCGCGGTATCAGATAGGAGCGGAGCGCGGTGACCAGACGATCCCGGTCGTCTGCCAGATCCGCCGCTCCCGGCCCGATGTCGACGGTGGCCAGCGCGGACGCCAGTGAACCGAGCTCTGCGCCGATGCGCCGATGCTCTCGTGCGGCTACCACTGAGTGTGATTGTGGCACGGAACCATCGCCGATCAGCGGCGTTTCATCGGGTGCGGGTACGCCTCGCCCATCTCCGGCATGTCCGTGGGCATCCTGGACGTCGCTCCGGCCAGCCAATTGGACATCGGGACTCCTGACACCCCGTGCGCGACTATGGAGAGCGCGACGACGACCGTGACGATGTCGACGACGATCGTGGGAATCGAGCCGAGCTCCTCGGCTGCCATCAGAGCGAAAACGACGGTGGCCAGGCCGCGGGGGCCGAACCAGCCCAAGAAGACGACGGTGCGGACGTTGAGACGTTGACCGACCAGCGACAACGCAACGGCCAGCGGCCTCAGGGCGACCAGAGACACCAAGGCGACGACAACGGCACCCGGCTCGACACCGTCCTGGAGCAACATCGTCACCGGGCCCGCACCAACCGCGAAGAAGGCGAGAAGCACCAACGACTGGCCCTCCTCCTCGGCGAAGTCATAGAGATACTCACAACGCGGCCGGATCAGATGGCTCATCAGGCCACCGGCGATGAACACCGCCACGAATCCCGAGCCACCGAGCAACTGGACAGCGGCGAACCCGGCGAGGGCGAGGGCCACCGCAGACATCCTCTGATGGAGCTCGTTCATCCAGCCGCGCTCGGTCCCGGCCCCTATCAGCTTGGCTCCGAGCCACCCCAGGAAGAGGCCACCCACGATCCCTATCCCGAGCTGGGAGACGACCAGCTTCACCGCATCGGCAGCAGTGCCGGCCCCTTCCGCCTCGATCACACCTATGGCAAGGAGCAGTACCGGAACGACCAGGCCATCGTTGAGACCCGACTCGATGTTGAGTGTCTGACGGACTCTCACCGGCACGTCTTCCGCGTCGAGGACGGGCTCGGCCAACGCGGCGTCGGTAGGTGCCAGCAAAACACCCACCAGCAGCGAGAGCCCCAAAGGCAATGCCAGGTACCAGGCGGCGAAACCGGCTCCGATGGCGATGACGACGGGGATGGCGATCACCAGCATGCGGAGTGGCCAGCTGTAGCCCTCCTCGAGGCGGGCGATGTCGATGCGCGACGCATCGCTGAAGAGCACGAGGGCCAGTGTCAGCTCGAGCAATGTCAGGACCGCCGGCTGCTCGAGGTCGAGGGGCCCGTCCAGTAGCAACAGCCCGGCTCCGACCCCGAGGGCCATTGCCAGAAACGGCTCGGTCAGCCAGATTCGCTTCAGTCTCCCGGAGACGACCGCCACGAGGAATACTGCGCCCGCGGCAACGAGGATGATGGTCTCGGTGCTCACCGATCCAGCGTAGGCCTGGCCGGGCCCGAGTACGCAGTGCACCTGCGCCCGATTACCTTCGCGACCGATGACCAACTCGTTGGAGCCGGATCGCCGCACTCGCAAAGAGCTGGCCGCGGAGATTCTCGCCTTCCTCGAGGACTACTTCGACCGCGCCAAGGACATGATGGGCCATGGGGTGGACCCGCTTCCAGAAGACCTCGCGCGATTCCGGGCACCCCCGGTGGAGCAGGGACGGTCACTGACCTCGATCCTCGAGGACATCGACGAAGCATCACAGCCGGGCATCCAACATGCGTCCGGGGGCCACTTGTCATACATCCCCAACAGCGGCATGTTCACCGCCGCACTAGCCGACTTCCTCGCCACCGGTCTGAACAGATACACCGGCGTGGCGGTGGCAGCACCCGGGTTCACGGCCATCGAGCACGGTGTCGTCGACTGGATGTGCTCGATCTTCGAGATGGGCCCCAGGGCCACGGGCCTGCTGACCTCCGGAGGATCGATGGCCAACTTCACCGGTGTGGTGACGGCGAGGACCTCGGTGCTCGGCGATGACTTCACCAAAGGAGTGATGTACGTCACACCGCACACGCATCACTCGACTGCGAAGGCGGCTCGTCTGGCCGGGTTCCGATCGGATCAGATCGTGACCGTTCCCGTCGACTCCGACCTTCGCATGGACGTTGCCGCGCTCGGGGAACGGATACGAGCCGACCGGGACGCAGGGCGGAAGCCGTTTCTCGTGGTCGCCTCGGCCGGGACCACCGACACGGGGACAGTCGACCCGCTGGCCGACATCGCCCGGCTGACACATGACGAGGGCATTTGGCTGCACACCGACGCCGCCTATGGCGGGTTCTTCAAACTCACCGAACGTGGTGACCAGGTGCTCACCGGGCTCGAGCTGGCCGACACCATGGCCCTCGACCCACACAAGGGGCTCTCGATCCCCTTTGGCGTCGGGGCACTGGTGGCGCGGGACGAGGCCAAACTGGTCGACGCCCATCTCGGACGGGGTGCGTACCTGAAGGACGAGGACTCTCATCTCGGAATGAGGGACATCGCCTCCCTCGGCCCGGAGTTGAGCCGTCCCTTCCGGGCGCTGTCGGTGTGGCTGCCCCTACAGCTGCATGGAGTAGCACCGTTCCGCGAGGCACTGGACATCAGTCTCGACATCGCCGAGCACGCATACGAGAGATTGCAGGCGGTCCATGGCGTGGAGACTCCCTGGAAACCCGATCTATCAATCGTCGCGTTCCGATGTGAGGACGACGAGCTGGGAAGGGCTGCTCTGGAGGCGGTCAATGCCGACCGTCGCGTCCATCTCAGCCCGACCATCATCGACGACAGGTTCGTGCTTCGATTCGCTGTGCTCAACCGACGAACCACCACCGATCACATCGATCACGCCATCGACATCATCGAGAAGACACTGGTCGGATAGAGGATCCCCGGGTTCGTTCTCATCCCGGAGGCGCCCTGGTCGTGATGTAGCGGTGGCCGAGGGGGCTGGTCCATTGGTGATCCCCGCTGGGTTGGCGTTGCAGTCGCCACGGGGCGTGGTGCTTGGCCATGTGATGATGACGGCACAGTGGCGACAGGTTGTCGTTGTGGGTGGGCCCGCCTTGGGAGAAGGGCTTCCGATGATCCAGGTCACACTCGTGGGCCGGTCGACGACAGCCGGGGAAGGTGCAGGTGGGGTATTCGGCGCGGAGATGGCGCTGCTGCACGGTGGTCGGTCTTCTGGCAAGGGTGCCCGTGGCAAGCGGCCGACCGTTGTCGGTCACGACGAATGTCCAATCGCCGTCGACGTTGTCCATGACCATCTTGCGGGCGATCTCTGCCGTCACCGGCCCGAAGCCTTCGATCGAGCCAGGCTCCTCGCCACGTGACTCCAATGCGGAAGCCGGGATCGTCACATGCACACGACCACCCATGGTCTGCTGGCCGAACCGTTTGCCACGGAGAAGACCGAGAGCGACGTCGTTGCGAATCTGATCAAGTGTCCTCGGCTCGCCATCGGTCTTGAGGTGGCGGGCGAGACGGTCGACATGCGTCATGCCTCAGCCACGTCGGACGGATCGGCGGAGAGAATCCCCAGCGAAGCGGTGAAGTCCGGGTTCGAGTAGGCGACGATCTTGCGGTCCTCTAGACCCTCCTCCATACCGTGCTCTGATCCGTCCGGATCGGCCTCCATCACGAGACGGGACAACCGTGCCCGCAGTTGCCCGGTGGTCAAGCCTTCGGCGTCTTCGAGACACCGGTCGAGAATCCCATCCACCAAATCGGGGCTGAGATGGCCCAGTGAGTTGACGAACTCACGAACCTTGTGAAACCCGATGTGGCCGGTCATGAATCGCTCGAATACACGGGCCAGATGACCATCGAGGGCCAGGGCTTGGCCAAGCTGCGTCTCCGCAGCCCGTCTGGTGAGTGTCAGGGCCGTGGCGATCTCGACAGCCGCATACTCCATGGCCTGAGGGGAACGCTCCAACCGGTATCGCCTCGAGATCGTCGGGAAGCACATGACGATCCGGCTCTTTCGGCCCATCGGCGAGCTCGAGACATGTCACCGCATAGGCGATATCGGTGTCGTCCTGGCTTCCCCCGCTCCAGAGATAATCCTCAGAGAGTCCGATCCCGGGACCATCGTGATCGAACATATGTTCGATCACAGATGGAGCTGCCGACAGAAGTCAAGTGGGTCGTCCGGATAGGTTGGCCCGATGCGCAGGCCCATCTCGCTTCTCCTGGCCGTGCTCGTTCTCGGGGCGTGCAGTCCCGGAACGGACAACCTCGCATCCGGCGAGGAGATCGCGATCAATGACATCCAGGGCTACTGGCTTCTCCAGTCGTACGAACGGGATGGGAGGTCACACGACGCAGAGCCGGGGGTCAACACGGCCCGCCACGCTTGGATGGAAGTGACGGATCACATCGGAGGGGACGCCGGATGTAATGACTTCGGCACCGGGAGGGCGACCATCGAGGATGGAACTCTCGTCCTTGCCGGCGACGTCGTCTTCACGGCAATGCTCTGTGCTGGGTCGGGTGAGCTCGACGACCCGCTGATGCAAGTCGAGACCGCCCTTCGAGAAGTCCTCTGGGGTGACGGGCCGATCGCTGTGTCGCTACAAGACAACGAGATGACCTGGAGCTCTGGCTCAATCTCCATGAAGTTCGCGCGAGCCAACGGCCCACCTCCAACGACCACGGTCCCGCGACCAGTTAGACACTCTGTTGGACGGCTCGCCTGCGGCGACGGCGTTGTCGTAGAGAAGCGCTTGTCTGACACTGGTCAAGAGCCCCTAGACATCGCCCGGGAGGCCGCGCCAGCCACCGTCGATGTCGTGGCTGGTGGCCCATTGGAGTGGTGGGGCACCGATGCCGACGGAACCGTGATCGTCGCCCTGGCACTCGGCGACGTCGAGAATGCCGATTACCAGGTGTGGGTCTGCGACCCGCCGCTGGGCTCCCATACGTCAGCCGACCTTCCCTTGCCCGGAGTCTGCTACGAGCTCTACGAAGCGGGCACACCGGAACTGCCGCCTGATACCGAGATCGTGGCGCAACTCCCATTCCGCAGCGGTCTGCTCGTCGTCTACGCCGGTCAGCAGTCCGGGGCGGCCGTGTTCAGCGTCCTCGAATGCATACCGGGTGGGGGGACCACGGGTGGTGGCGGTGGCCCGGGGGAGACATGGCAGGGCTGCTATCGAGTGGAGTGGTCAGATCTCGGATATGCCATCGCCTTCCTGGAGAGCCCGAACTGGGTCATCACGATCGCCGGGAACGAGCCTGACGTGGTCGCCACATCCGACGGAAGAGGCGTCGCGGTGATCGAACGGACTTTCGACCGCACACCGGAGCTCGTCATTGTCAACGATGGCGGAGAGCCATGCGACTGAGGGTAGGACGCCATGAATCTCCCGACGCACGCTGGCGTGGGCTCGCGGCGGCGACCGTACTCATCATGGTGGCTGCCGCGTGCACGGATACACCGAGCGCCGAGGACGGCACGACGACAGCCAGCACGATTCCACCGACGACACCACCGACGTTCGATCTCGCCAACTTCTCGATGGACCAGATCGCCAACGGCATCCCATTGGACTGGTCGCAGAGGCTCTCCGACGAAAGTCTCGAGCCGGCCGGCCTACTACGTCTCAGCGGAATCACCTACGTGTTCGCCACCGACTCGACGGGTGCGGGACTGCGAGCCTGGAGCTCGACGGACGGTCAAACCTGGACCGACCTCGGCGAGATCCTCCCGAACGACACAAAGCTCGCCCTCACCGACACGGGCGTGGACCGACTGATCCTCGTCACCGAGGGAAGGGCCGGGAAGGACCCAGAGGTCTGGAGCAGTGGTGACGGGATCGACTGGGACACCGAGAGCATCCCGATCGACCTCGACAACGGGCTTTTGGCGTTCTCCCCCAGTGCCGCAGCCGTGACGGACACCATGACCATCGTCACCGGCAAGTTGGAGTTCGACCTCGAGGAGGTTGTCGAGCCATACATCGAAGAGACGATCTGGCCCGGTTACGACGCGGACCGCTATGGGCTCGATTGGCACACGACCGACGAAGAGATCCGTCTCGACGTGGTGGGACCGGCAGGCCTGACGCTGTTGTCGGTCACGACCGATGAGCTCGGTCTGAGTGCCCAGACCGAGGAGTGGCTTCGCGCCGACCCACCCGACGGGCATGCCACAGCCTGGGTCGACCTCGATGGCGGCGGATGGAGCCCGACGACCATCGAGGGCGCCACACACGTCACCTCGCTGTCCACCACATCACGGGGGGCGATAGTGGCAGTCGGTCTCACCGAGCTCGAGCAGCTCGCCCTGTGGGTGTCCTTCGACGGCTTCTTCTGGGAGCAGTATCCGTTTGATGTCCGCCCGCACGACATCGAGTCGTGGGAGGAACGGCTGGTTGGGCCCGCCGAGTCCGGAGGGTTCGACATCCTGGTGTCTGATGACGGGCTCGAATGGGACAGCACAGGTCTACGCAATCATTTCCCATCCAGCCAGCGCTGGTTTCTCGACGCTTTCGCGGCCGGACCCACGGGTGTCGCCGTCGTCGGCGAGCTCTTCGAGCGCGACACCGGTGTGGTCAGGGGCTTCGAGCTCCCCTTCATCGTGAAGGGAGATGTCGAGATCCTCGTCGACCCGCAATCGGGGCAGGTCTCCATCTACGACGGCACCGACCAATACACATGGCGACGGGACACAACCGATCTCGAGACACTCCAATTCGATCCGGCCACCGAGACCGTCCGCTTCGAGAAACCCAACGGCGAGGAGCTGGCAACGACGACACTCGCAGAGCTCGACGAGGCCGCCGACGACTTCAACATCGCGTTCGGAGGTCGTGGTAAGTCTTATCGAGCCTTCGCCTACAGCAACGATGACGGGTCCTGGGCGATCTGGGACCTCGCGGCTCTCGGTGAGCAAACACAGCCCACACACGTTGCCGTCTCGGAATCGAACTTCGTCGTTGCGACCACCGAGCACCTGACCGGGACCGGTTTCGGAGTCTGGACCGCCGAGATCCCGTAGCCCGCTTCGGCCACGACGATCCGGAACGCCCGCCCGGCTCCTATCGTTGATTCCTCGTGGTCCTTCCCGACGGAGCCCCGGCCGAACCCGATCGGCCGTCAGCCGGTCGTCGACTCGTATTCGTTGGTGCCGCCGCGGCCCTCCTCGTCGGCGCACTCACTCTCGGCGCGCTGACGACACCGGACCCTTCGGCGGCCGAGCCCACCTCGACGAGCACCACCAGCACGACCGAAGCGCTGGACCGACCGGTCGACCTCGAGGACTTCTCGGTGTCACAGATCGCCGTCGGCGAACCTCTCGACTGGTCGCTGGCCGCCGAGATCGAAGGCTCTTGGCCGGCACAGCTCGTGTCACACGAGGACACTCTCTTCCTGTTCACCTCCGAGGAGATCAACCAGAACGGGAGACCCGCGGGCTACCGGGCCTACTCCTCAGTCGACGGGTCGAACTGGTCAGACCTCGGCCCTCGGATCCCGACCGATGGGTTGATCTCCAGCGTCGCCTCGACGCCA
>JASFVB010000074.1:0-11389 GCA_050050035.1 Acidimicrobiia bacterium
ATGAGACTCGCCGCGGTCACGGGATGTCGTCTGCACCTGATCGAGCCGCTCGGGTTCTCTCTGGACGACGCCAGGTTGCGGCGCGCCGGTCTCGACTACAGAGACAAGGCGATTGTGGCGGTCCACGAAAGCCTCGATGTCTGGCGAGCGGCGACGACACCGGGTCGTGTCTTCGCGTTGACCGTGGACGCCGAGACGGTGTATTCGGACGTGCAGTTCGCCGTCGGTGACACGTTCCTCTTCGGCCGGGAGTCCGTGGGGCTCCCCGAGGACGTCAAGGAGGCTTCGTGGGTCACCCGCTGTCTCCGGCTTCCCATGGTTGAGGGGGTGCGTTCGATCAACCTGTCCAACGCCGCTGCCATCGTCGTGTACGAGGCGTGGCGACAACAGAACTTCCGGGGCGCTTTGCAGTACTAGGTACCAAGTACTGAGTACTAAGTACTGGCCCCTCGGTGCGAGGCACCAAGAAGTCGAAATGCTATGGCCTCGGACAGGGCAGCTCTCTCCAGGTCGGCGATGCTCTGGCTCTCGTTCGGGGCGTGGAATGCGCTCGTTGGGTCGGCGGCACCGGTGACGAGAATCGGTGCGTCGGGGAACATCTCCTGGAATGTGGCAATGAACGGAATCGAGCCACCCGCCCCCATCTCAACGGCATCGTTGCCGTAGCCCTCCTTGAATGCCTCTTTCCAGATCTCGACCGCGTAGTTGTCCGAGCCGAGGACCGTCGGGTCGCCCTTCTCCTCGTAGAGGAATTCCAGACTGGAGCCCCAGGGCACATTGGCGCGGAGATGGTCCTTCAGCGCCTCGAGAGCGGCGTCGGTGTCCTGCCCGGGCGGGATCCGCATGCTGACCTTCGCTCTCGCAACCGGGACGAGCTGATTGATCGCCTCGGCGACCCTGGGGGCGTCGATCGCGAGTATCGATACTGCCGGTCGTGTCCACAGCCGGGATGGAAGTGACCCCTGTCCGATCAGCTCCAGTCCGTCGATCGCTCCCGTCTCTTCACGAGCCATCGTCTCGGGGATGTTGAGAGCGTCCTGGACCTCCTCTGACAGCAAGCCTTTCACCGCAACGTTTCCATCGTCGTCGTGCAACGAGGCGAGAAGTCGTGATAGGGCCATCAGCGCGTCGGGAACGACGCCTCCGTACTGCCCCGAGTGCACCGCCGATGCCAGTGTTCGCACCTCGAGTTTCACCGCCACCACCCCGCGCAACGACGAGATGTACGCAGGGGTCCCCTCCTGCCAGTTGCCACCATCGCCGATGACGATGACGTCCGGGTGGAGTCTGTCGGAGTGCTTTTGGAGAATCTCCACCAAACCCTCCGATCCGGCCTCTTCCTCCCCCTCGAGAAAGAGCTGCACCCCCACCGGCAACTCGTCGCCGTGGGCCGCGATGGCGCCGAGATGCATGACGATCCCTGCCTTGTCGTCACTGGCCCCACGACCGTAGATGCGCCCGTCTTTCTCCACCGGCTCGAAAGGCGGCGTCTCCCATTCCTCGTCGGGTCCTGGTGGTTGCACGTCATAGTGGGAGTAGAGCAGGACGGTCGGGCCACCGTTTGCGGCCGGCAACTCCGCGAACACGGCCGGGTGGCCGTCGGACGATTCCAGAAGCTTCGCGTCGGCGAAGCCTGCATCATCCAAGATCTCGACGATCGCCTCACCGGCATCGCGAACACCGGACGGGTCGTAGCCATGGGCACTGACCGACTTCATTCGGATGAGTGTCCCGAGCAGCTCCTTCAAACGTGGCATGTCGGCGGCGACGGCCGACCTGAGGTCGTCATGCATCCGGAGCACAGTACCGGTGCCAACATGGAGACGTGCTGCGGTTCCGCCTGTTCGACATGCCAGTCACGGTTCGGCCCTCGTTTCTGCTCATTGCCGCCCTCATCGGTTTCACCGGTGTCTTGCGGATCGAGGAGACCCTGGCCTGGGTGGCGATCGTGTTCGTGTCGATCCTCATCCACGAGCTCGGTCATGCCTTGACGGCCCGCTCGTACGGTGCGGACGTGGCCATAGAGCTCAACGGGCTGGGTGGGTTGACCCGCTGGGGGTTGCCCGAGGGAGAGCTGACGCCCGGCCGACGTGCCCTCATTGCAGCTGCCGGCTCTGCGACCGGGCTGCTATTCGGCGGCGTCGTCTGGCTGATCGGCACACAGCTCGGGCGGACCACGGGCCTCACCAGTTTCATTCTCGACAACACGGTGCGTGTGAACGTGTTCTGGGGTCTGCTCAACTGGCTGCCGATAAGACCTCTCGACGGGGGCCATCTCGTCCAATCTCTCCTCGAGAAGGTCGCTCCGGCCCGTGCGTCGCTGATTGCCCGTGCTTTGTTCATGACGACGGCGGGAGTGGCATTGGCTGTGGCGATCGTGTGGGGTCGGGCACTTCTCGTCGTCCTCGCGGCGTGGTTGCTCCTCTCGGAGCTGACGATCACCGCCCGACCGGCCCAGCCCGGCCTGCCCACCCTCTCCTACGACGACCCACCGCCCGGTGAGGACTTTGCACCGCCCGAACCGGACGTGGAACCGGAGGAGCCCGACGATCGGTCGGGCTAGGTTCCGGCACATGGATTTTGCATACAGTCCCAAGGTCGAGGGATACCGCTCGAGTCTCCTCGAGTTCATGGACAGCCACATCTATCCGGCAGAGCCCGTGTACGACCAGCAGATGGCAGACTCCGGTGATCCGCATCACCACCCAGCCGTACTGGAGGACCTGAAGAAGGAGGCCCGCAGCTTGGGGTTGTGGAACCTCTTCCTGCCCGATCCCGAGCTCGGTGGGGGGCTCTCCGTTCTCGAGTACGCGCCTCTCGCCGAGATCAGCGGACGCAGCCCCAATCTCGCGCCGGAGGCGATGAACTGCTCCGCACCGGACACCGGGAACATGGAGATCCTTCACATGTTCGGCACCGAGGAGCAGAAGGAGGTTTGGCTGCATCCCCTCCTCGAAGGTGAGATCCGGTCTTGCTTCTCGATGACCGAGCCCGATGTGGCGAGCTCGGATGCCACCAACATCCGGACGCGGATCGAGAGGGACGGCGACGACTACATAATCACCGGTCGCAAATGGTTCAGCTCCGGTGGCTCGTCCCGGAGATGCAAGCTCTCGATAGTCATGGGGGTGACCAATCCCGATGCCGAGCGGCACCGCATGCAGTCAATGGTGGTGGTCCCCATGGACACGCCCGGGGTCGAGGTGGAGCGTGACCCCCTCGTATTCGGGTATCACGACCGAGGCGGGCACCCACAGATCCACTTCGACCAGGTCCGCGTCCCCGTCTCAAACCTCCTCGGGGAGGAGGGTGGTGGCTTCGCCATCGCCCAGGCGCGGCTGGGCCCGGGTCGGATACACCACTGCATGCGGGCGATCGGTGCGGCCGAGCGCTGTCTCGATCTCATGGTTCAGAGGTCTCAGGCGAGGAAGGCATTTCGCAAGACCCTTGCCGAGCAAGGAGTGATTCGTGAGTGGATCGCCAATGCACGCATCCAGATCGAGCAGGTCCGTCTCCTAGTCCTCAAGACCGCGTGGCTCATCGACAATGTCGGCGCCAAGGGTGCTCGCGTAGAGATCGCTGCGATCAAGGTGGCGGCTCCCAACCTCCTCACATCCATAGCCGACGATGCGTTGCAGCTCTTCGGTGCAGCAGGTTTCACCGAGGACTGGCCTATAGCGCGGCTGTACTCAATGGGTCGTTGGCTGCGAATCGCCGACGGCCCCGATGAGGTGCACCGTCGATCGGTCGCCCGTTCCGAGCTCGGCAGACTCGAGCCCGGTGCGGTTCCAGAGCCGTATCCCGACTGACCGATCCCCGATCGATGCCGGGGGAGGTAGGGGAGGCGAGCACGTTCGGTCGTGCCACGGGAACGAACGGGCTTGACCCTGCGTTTACCTGTGTCAACCGAGAATGGCCATCAGTGATTGACCTGACAGTGACACCGTGGCGGGAAGCAGCGGCGTGTCTGGACACTCCTGCCGAAGTCAGCTTCTTCCCCGACAAGCAGGACCTGGGCGCCATCGTCAAGGCCAAGGCGATCTGTGCGACATGCCCGGTCGCCGACGAGTGTCTCACGTGGGCTATCGAGACCAATCAGGGGGATGGGATCTGGGGCGGTCATACACCGAAGGAGCGTCGCAAGCTCCGACGGCTGTGGCTCGAGGAAGTCAGAAGGGCGAGCTAGCGGGGTTTCCTCTCGGCCGGTTCTTCCCGGTCCGGGCCGCTCTCGGCAGCAACGTGCACGAGAGCGTCCCCGGAATTGACCAGGGGTCGAAGCGAGCGAGCAATGACCCATCCGGCCTCCGTCGACTTGATTCGACTGGGTCGAGTCCCGAATGCATCCGAGATGGAGGCGACTACCTGACCGGCCTCCACGTAGTCACCGAGCTTGACCTCGACATCGACGATGCCTCCACGTCTAGCCCGCACCCAACGCGTCCGCCTGATGAGCTTCGTGCCCCGGGCTCGGGGGAGACGTGCGTCGATCATGCGCAAGGACCGGAGGACGCGAAGGATTCCGGCCACCCCTCGTTCGATCACCTCCTCGTCGAATCGGTGCGCCTGCCCGCCTTCGTACACCAGGACGGTCTTGTCCCTCTCCGCCGCCGCTTGTCGTAGCGAGCCGTCTCTCAGCCTGGCATGTATCGAGAAAGGGGCGTCGAAGGCGCGCGCCAGCCTGAGCGTCTTGGGATCGTCGAGGTTGGCGCGAACCTGAGGGGTGTTGATCCGGTGACTGCTCGCAGTGTGGAGGTCGATGCCGACGCTGCATTGGTCGACGATCTGGGTCATGAACACGTGGGCCAGCCGGGCAGCCGACGATCCCCGCGGCGAGCCGGGGAAGGATCGGTTCAGATCGCGGCGATCGGGGAGATAGCGCGACTCGATCATGAAGCCGAGCGGGTTGACGATGGGAGCTGCGATGATCGCACCACGCAGGTTCTTGGCGTCGAGGCCGGCCAGAACGCGTCGGATGATC
The DNA here is from genome assembly GCA_050050035.1 of Acidimicrobiia bacterium. GTDB lineage: Bacteria > Actinomycetota > Acidimicrobiia > Spongiisociales > ZC4RG35 > JANQRA01. The sequence goes on from JASFVB010000074.1 coordinate 4,979, forward strand.
TGCAGACCGTTCAACTCGTCCCCGTGAACGGCGGCCGACAGCCAAACGACGGGGCCCGACGACCGGCCGTTGACGACCTTCACCGGCATCGATTCCGTCGCGCCCGTCATGAGTATCGCGAAGGGCAGGTCCAACTGGATCTTGCGCCCTGGGGGAACAGTCGTACCACCGACCGTTATGGGATCGTTGAGTCTGGTCTCAGGCACCGACGTTGTCTTCGATGTACTCGATGATCAGATCGGCGATGTCCGTGCCACTGGCCGTCTCGATGCCCTCCAGGCCTGGGGATGAGTTGACCTCGAGAACCATGGGCCCCTCGTCGGATTGGAGCAGGTCGACGCCGGCGACGTTGAGACCCATGTTCTTCGCGGCCCTGACGGCGGTGGAGCGCTCGGCGGGTGTTGGCTTGATCATTTCGGCGGTACCACCGCGATGGAGGTTGGAACGGAATTCCCCTGGTGCGCCACGTCTCTTCATCGCTGCCACGACTTTGCCACCGACGACGAACGCCCGCACGTCGGCGCCACCTGCCTCCTTGATGTACTGCTGCACCAGGATGTTGGCGTCCAACTGGTGGAATGCGCCGATGACCGATTCGGCAGCCTTCTTGGTCTCGGCCAGCACAACCCCGAGACCCTGTGTCCCCTCCAACAGCTTGATGACGACGGGCGTCCCGCCCACGACGTCGAGTAGCCCGTCGATGTCCTGAATCGAGTGGGCGAAGCTCGTCGTGGGCATCCCGACACCGGCCCGGGAGAGTAACTGCATCGATCGGAGCTTGTCGCGCGACCTGCTGATGCCATCGGAGCCGTTGAGGGTGAACACGTCGGCCATCTCGAACTGACGCACGACGGCTGCGCCATAGAACGTGTACGAGGCGCCGATGCGGGGGATCACGGCGTGGGGTCTCACCTCTTCCCCTCGGTAGAGCACTTTCGGGCGCCGGGCGGTGATGTCCATGTAGCAGCGGAGGTAGTCGACTATCGCGACGTCATGACCCCGGGCGAGGGCGGACTCCTTGAGACGCGCCGTCGAGTAGAGCGATGCTCCTCTGGAGAGAATGGCGATCTTCACGATTGCTCGACCCGACCGGGCCGCTCCCCGATATAACTCCTTCCCGGGTCGACCAGGAAGCTACGACGGATGGTGCGTCTGCCCAGGAGCATGCGAAAGGTCATCTCGTCACGAGTAGTCAAGTTCACCAGTGCCTCCAACCTCTTGCCGGCGACGACCAGAGTGGTTCGGATCACCGGTCGTAACTCCGATCGCCCACCCGGGTTCTTGACCTTACGGTCTCCAACGACCTCGGCGACACACTCGATGCTCGGTCTCCGCTTTCGCTGATGGGGATGGATTGTGAATCTGACCATCGAAGTGCCGTTCGTCTCGAACCGCTCGAGATCGAAGGCATGGAGTGAGGCGTTGTCGGCGCCGGTGTCGACCTTTGCCTTGATCTCAGTGATGCCCAGGTCGGGCAGAGACACCCACTCCCGCCATCCGATCGTCTTGAGCGTCTTCTTCCGCTTGGGCACGGTCCGCAGACTAGAACCCGAAGTGCCCGTAACGCTGATGTCAGTAAACCTGATACTTGACATATCAAGTTTTATCAACCACAATGCGAACGTAATCGTAGTAATCAACAGCCAACAGGAGGCACGCACAATGCTCATGCGGTTCGACCCGTTCGCAGACTTCGACCGTCTTTCCCGACAGGTCTGGGGAAGTCAGCGCACCAACTACATGCCGGCAGATGCCTATCGCAAGGGAGACCGGTTCTATCTTCACGTCGATCTGCCGGGAGTCGATCCCGAATCGATCGATGTGACGGTGGAGAAGAGCACCCTGACGATCTCGGCGGAGCGAAAGTGGCACATCGACGAGGAGGAGCAGATCCTGGTCAACGAACGTCCCACAGGCTCGTTCGCCCGGCAGTTCTACCTCGGCGAGAGTCTCGACACCGACTCGATCGAGGCCGGGTACGACCACGGTGTGTTGACCGTGACCATCCCCATCGCTGAGACGGCCAAGCCCCGCAAGGTGGCGATCTCAACGGTCCACGACACAGAGGCGATCTCCGCCTGACCGACCTCCTCCCACCCCCCAACGCCCCCGGTCTCCTCCCGGGGGCGTTGGTGCAGCGCGATGAGGTCGAGGCGGTGGTGTCGTTACGCTCCGGGTCATGAGCACCCACGTAACCCCCTACAAGATGGCTTTGGCATCACTCGCCAGTGACGAGCGGTACACCGAGGTCGTGAGACGGGGAGCGCTCAGTGCCGGTTTGTACGCACCACACGAGACCGATGAGCAGGATGCCCACGACGAGGACGAGTTCTACGTCGTTCTCAACGGCTCGGGGTTCTTCGTCGTGGGGGAGGAGAGGGAGCCCTTCGGCCCCGGCGACCTCCTGTACGTAGAGGCCGGCACGGCGCATCACTTCGAGAGTTTCACCAAGGACTTCGCCGTCTGGGCGATGTTCTGCCCCAACCCCGGCTAGGGCTCGGCATCGTCACATCGGTCGGTTGGTGGGGAGCGGGAGCCGTTCGGGGTTAGCCTCCGGCGACATGGCGGACCAGCAAAGACGTCTCCCGGCGTGGCTGCTCGGGCTGATGATCGCGATCATCGTCTTCTTCGCCGTCCTCTTTCTCGCCATCGCACTCGGCTATGGCGACGATCCCGCCATAGGCGCCCCCGGCATCGTCGTCCGATGACCGGGCGGGCCATGCCGCCGGCGGAGGTCGACGTCACCGTCGACCTGGTGCGCTCGCTGCTGGCCCACCAACGGCCCGACTTGGCCGATGAGTCGCTCACCGGTCTCGCCCACGGGTGGGACAACGAGCTGTTCAGGATCGGTGACTCCATGGTCGGGCGATTCCCGCGACGATCGTTGGCCTCCAAGCTCGTGGAAAACGAGGCCCGGTGGCTCCCGACGTTCACGGACCGGCTCCCGTTGCCTATCCCCGCTCCGTTTTTCCTCGGGGAGCCCGGGCACGGATATCCGTGGCGCTGGGTCTTGTCACCGTGGATCGACGGTGAGTCTGCGGCCACTGCGACGAGTCTCGATCTCACCGAATGCGCCCGGCAACTGGGAGCCTTTTTGAGGGCGCTTCATCGGCCTGCTCCCGCCGATGCTCCGGCCAACCCCTTTCGCGGGGTTCCGCTGGTCGACCGTGACGAGGCCATGCGACAGAGGATCGACTCGCTCGAGTCCGTCATCGACACTCGGGCTGCACTGGAGGTCTGGGAAACGGCCCTTGCGGCCGACGTCCACCGAGGACCGGCGGTCTGGCTCCACGGTGATGTCCACCCGCTGAACCTGCTGGTCATGGATGGGCGCTTGAGCGGCGTCGTCGACTTCGGCGACGTCACCGCGGGGGACCCGGCCACCGACCTCGCCGCCGCCTGGACCATGTTCGGCCCCTCTCGGAGACAGATCTTCTTCGACGAGTATGGGGGGCCCGACGAAGCGTGCCGGACTCGGGCCAGGGCATGGGCGCTGGCGTTTGCCGCTGCCTACCTGGCCAACTCGGCGGACAATCCGATCATGTACTCGATCGGCGAGCGCGCCTACACCGAGGTGGTCGGCGAGGGCTGAGTCAGTTGCGGCGCGGGATCGGGTTGCCGGAGCAGTTCAAGCCGTCACCGGGTCGGTAGTCGGCGACGATGGTGTCGATGCTCACGCGCCCGTCGGAGAAGGTCCGCTGCCGGTCGATCTCGCTGTGACGGCAAGCGCCGCGTCTGGTGATCCGTTGCTCCAGCTCCTCGACCTCGACGTTCCTCGTCGAGTAGATCGTGACTGTGATCGAGGTGTCGTCGTATGTCGGCCAGATCATCACCGGGTAGTCGGTGTTGTTGGTCACCACGAGGTCCGGGTTGGGGTTGGAGAGGGTTGCCTCCCTCCCGTACGGATAGCGCGAGAAGTAGACGGAGTGCGCCCGGTACTCGTCGAGGTCGAGCCCACCGTAGAAGGCGGCGTTGAACAGCGTCGTGGCGAACTGCGACACCCCTCCGCCGATTTCGTTGACGTGATATCCCCCGCGTATCGCACCGTCGGACAGGTAGCCCTTCTCCCGTGTGCGCGGCCCAACGAACTCGTTCAACGAGAGCGTCTGACCGGGAAGCAGATAATGGCCCGCGACGGCGTCGGCAATGACGTGGATGTTGGTGACCCGGTTCTGACAACACGCATGCTTCGTGGTGAACTCGGCAACCGGCTCGATGATCGTCGAGCCGTCCGCCCAGGCCAGAACGGTCTCGTCGTCTTCGGGGCGAGGCTCGAGCCGATAGAAGGCGTGTGGATCGCTCAAGATCTCCTCGGCCATTCGTTCGACCGACTCGCGGGAGCAGCAGACGTCTGCCGCGCTTCCCGCGGCGACGGTCACGACATCTCCTTCGACGACTTCGAGGATGGGGGCCACGAATTCGCCGACCGGCTCGGTGAAGCTCTCCTCGACCTCCTCCTGAAGCCCGTCCAGATCGAATGAGAGACTCATGACGCCCTCGGTGACCGTCGACTCGAGATGTCTCCGAAGCTGTTTCGCGCTGAAGGCGACGGTGCTCCCGTCGAGGACCGCGATGAACCCCTTCTCCGTCTCGGCGTCGACGGCTCTCGCTCGAGCCTCGGCCTCTGTATCCGTCATCGACGGCCTGATCACGGCGTGGTCGGCGATGATCTCGACCGTCCCGGACTCGATGTCGGCGACCCCGAGCTCGTCGACGACCTGGTCGACGTCGACACCCACTCCGTTGGTCCCTGGGTACACCTTCATGTGTCCCAGGTTTGTCGTGCCGAGTCTCGGCTCGACCGGAGCTTCGATGACGAAGTCGTCCTGAGTGAGTCGTGCCCTGGCAACGTCGACGTCCAACGAGTAGCGATCGTCCACGTTGACCGAGCGAAGCGGTGTGGTGACCCATTCCCGGAACTCGCTCCAGGGCCCGTCTCCATGACGGGCCGAGCTGAGCTCGGCGAGTGTGTCCCCGTAGTGGTAGTCGAAGCCGAGCTCTTCGGCCGTGACGACGAGCCGTCTCTCCCCGATGTCGACTATCACCGGTGTGGCCAAGAACTGGGCCTCACGGTCTCTCACGGCCTCCGCCGCGTCCGTTGTGCTCAAACCAGACGCGTCGACACCCGCAAGCATCACGTTCGGGGCGACCACATCTCCCTCGTGGGAGACATGGATGGTCCATGCGACCGCAGAGATCACGAGTGGGATGGCCAACGAGGGGAGGACCCATAGCCAGTCGGTTGTCAGCACGCGGTGCCTCGCCATGAGCCGAGCATGCTAAGTACCCGGTACTTGGTACTTGGTACCGCGAGCGAAGCGAGCAGACCCTTGACGGGTTTCGCGGGTGTGCGATAGAGTGTTGCTGAGTCTTCGGGCTCGGAACAGCCGTCGGCACCTCGGTGCCGGGGGCGGTTTCACAACAGATTCTTCTATTTGGGGACATGTTCGCGCGTGTGCTAGCATGTCCTTTCTTGCGTCACTCCCTGATCACCGACCACCTCAAGGAGGCAACCCTTGGCTTCGCGCGTCGCTGAGCGCTTCTCTTTCGGGAAGATCCCCGAAGTCCTACCCCTACCCAATCTCCTGGCCGTACAACACGAGTCTTTTCAATGGTTCCTCGACGAAGGTCTCCGTGAGATCTTCGAAGAGATAAGCCCGATCGAAGACTTCACCGGCTCTCTCGCACTGGAGTTGACCGATCATCGATTCGGTGAGCCCCAGATGAGTCTCGAAGAGGCTCAAGAGCGGGATGCCAACTACGCCCAGCCGTTGTTCGTCACAGCCCGGTTCATGAACCGTGGCACCGGTGAGATCAAAGAGCAGCAGGTGTTCCTCGGCGACTTCCCGATCATGACCGAGAAGGGTGTCTTCGTCATCAACGGCACCGAGCGCGTCATCGTGTCCCAGTTGGTTCGCTCCCCCGGCATCTACTACGACGTCGCCAAAGACAAGACGTCGGACAAGCTGATCTACTCGGGCAAGATCATCCCTGGCCGCGGGGCCTGGCTCGAGTTCGACACGGACAAGAAGGACACCATCGGAGTCCGGGTCGACCGCAAGCGTCGTCAGTACGTCACGGCCTTCCTCAAGGCACTTGGCATCGCAGAGACCGACGAGGAGATCCTCGAGATGTTCGACGGCGCCGAGTCCATCAAGAACACCATCGAGAAGGACACCGCGTCGGACAAGGAAGAGGCTCTTCTGGACCTCTATCGCAAACTCCGCCCCGGTGAGCCCACGACGGTGGAGTCCGCCCGCGGGCTGATCCAGACCTTGTTCCGTAACCCCAAGCGGTACGACCTCACCCGCGTGGGTCGCTACAAGATCGCCCAGAAGTTTGGAGAGGACGCGCCCAAGGACTACAGGACCGAAGGTCTTCAGATGCTGCGGGACGAGGACATCGTCGACG
>JASFVB010000075.1:0-11288 GCA_050050035.1 Acidimicrobiia bacterium
CAGTAGCCCAACTCATTGGGTGGCCGCGCATAGCGAAAGAAGAGCTCCGGGCCCGAGATCATGACGATCCCGAGCTCACCTTCGACCGGGACGCCGATCCAGGCCCACGGTTGAGTGAGGTGCCGTGCAAAGCCACAGCTCGATTATCCAAGGACATCACACCCTGCCGGCCAGGGTCATTCGCCCCTTATGCCTGATCGATCCCGACCATACTTTGAACCTGTGACGGCTCTCGTCATCGACAAAGCAGGTCTGGGTGCCTTGTTCTCCGCCCTGGTCGAGAACGGATACACCATCGTCGGGCCCACCGTGCGTGACCAGGCGATCGTCTACGACGCGCTCGACTCGCCAGAGGACCTTCCCGTCGGCGTCACCGACGATCAAGAAGGTGGCCACTACCGCCTGATGGAGAGACAGGACGAAGCCCGATTCGGCTACAACCTGGGCCAGTCGTCGTGGAAGCGGTTCCTCTACCCACCACGCACCGAGCTCTTTCGAGCCACCCACACCGACGAGGGTGTCGTCTTCGAGACGGTCGACGACCCCGTTCCCCGCTACGCATTCATCGGGGTGCGCGCCTGTGAGCTGGCGGCCATCGCCACACAAGATGACGTGTTCCTGGACGGCACCCACGGTGATAGGACCTACGCCACCCGCCGCGAGCAAGCCCTGATCATCGCAGTCAACTGCGGCCAAGCCGCCCCTACCTGCTTCTGCACATCTATGGGCACAGGACCCCGGTGCACCACCGGCTACGACATCGTCATGACGGAGATGATCGACGGTTCGGCGGCCACCTACGTCGTCGACGCCGGCTCTGAACGCGGCGCAGCGATCCTGGACGACCTGCCGGGGCAGCCGGCGACCACGGACGACCTGGACCAAGTCGCCAGTGTCAGCACGGCCGCGGAACAGGAGATCCAGCGCTCGATGGACACTCGTGGCATCCGTGATCTCCTCGTCGACAACCCGAATCACGAGCGTTGGGCCGATGTTGCCGCTCGCTGTCTGGCCTGCGGGAATTGCACCCTGGCATGTCCGACGTGTTTCTGCTCGACGACAGAGGACACTGTCACGCTCGACGGGGAGGCGATCCGGTCGAGACGCTGGGACAGTTGTTTCAGCCTCGATTTCAGCGCCCTCCACGGCAATCCCGTGCGGGCGGACACCCGTTCGAGGTACCGCCAATGGATGACGCACAAGTTGGCTACGTGGCACGACCAGTTCGACCGAAGCGGCTGCGTCGGATGTGGGCGATGCATCACCTGGTGCCCGGTCGGCATAGACATCACCCAGGAAGTAGCCGCTATCCAGGCGACGGTGCCGTCATGAGCCTCGAGAGCCTGGCGAAGCTCTCCCCACCGCTCCTCGAGGGCTTGTCCACCGAGCATCTGAGCTTCCTCGAGTCGGTCTCATCCGAGTTGGAGTTCGAGACGGGTGAGATCATCTTCGAGGAGGACGACCCAGCCCCCACCTTCTATGTGCTCGAGTCCGGGCGAGTCGGGCTCGAGGTCGACTTCCCGGCCGGCGAGTCGATGATCGTTGCGACGCTCGGGCCCGGAGATCTGCTGGGAATCAGCTGGCTGTTTCCACCGGCACGGTGGAACTGGACTGCGCGCGTGCTGGGCAGGACCAGGGTTGTCGCATTCGACGCCGATGCCGTGCGCGACAGGTGCACCGTAGATACCGACCTGGCCCTCCACGTCTACGCAACGATCGCCGCCGCGGCAATCCGGCGTCTCAACGCGACACGTGTCCGTCTTCTCGACCTCTACCCGGGCCACAGCTCATGATTCGCGCCATCACGGTCCCGCCGGCCGAGACGATGACCCCGCGGCCATACACACTGATCGAGAAGGTCTGGGAGACCCCGGACACCGCCACGCTCGTGTTCGAGAATCCGGAGCAATCGGAGACGCATTTCGAACCTGGCCAGTTCATGATGATCTATGTGTTTGGCGTCGGTGAGGTCCCGATCTCCATAGCGGGCAACCCGCACATGGGCCACTTTCTCGTCCACACCGTTCGAGCCGTCGGGGCCGTGACGGACGCGATCGTCGCCCTCGAGCCTGGGGACAATGTGGGCATGCGGGGGCCATTCGGCTCCTCTTGGCCGGTGACCACGGCCTCCGGCCGGGATCTGTTGGTGATAGCAGGCGGCATCGGTCTGGCGCCTCTGCGCCCGGCGATCCTCGAGGGGCTGCACCGTCGGGAGGACCTGGAGTCCTTGTCCCTGCTCTACGGGGCGAGAAGCCCCACAGACCTCCTCTATCGAGGCGATCTCTTGGGTTGGATATCGACCGACGGAATACAAGTCGAGGTGACGGTCGACCGCGCCGGGTCCGACTGGTGGGGTGACGTCGGCTTGGTCACCGATCTCCTGTTTCGAGTGCCATTCGACCCCGCAAATGCCACAGCGTTCGTCTGCGGTCCCGAGGTGATGATGCGGGTCGTCGCCAGGGAGCTTCGGGATAGCGGAGTCGCGGCAGATGACATATGGATGAGTGTGGAGCGGAACATGAAGTGCGCCGTCGGCTTCTGTGGCCACTGCCAGTATGGATCGGACTTCATGTGCAAGACCGGTCCTGTCGGGACCTTCGCCCACTTCGCAGATCGACTGAGGGTGAGCGATATATGAGCCGCCCCAAACTCGCCGTGTGGAAGTTCGCCTCGTGCGATGGGTGCCAGCTGAGCCTTCTCGACTGTGAGGAGGAGTTGCTGGCGATCGCTGGTGCAATCGAGATCGCGTACTTCCCCGAGGCGACGCGAGCCGTTGTGGACGGCCCCTATGACGTCTCTCTGGTGGAGGGGTCGATCACCACCCCCCACGACGCAGAGCGAATCCAGTCGGTACGTGAGGCCTCCGGGTCCCTCGTCACGATCGGTGCGTGTGCCACGGCGGGTGGCATCCAGGCCTTACGCAACTGGGCGGACGTGGCTTCGTTCACCTCCATCGTGTATGCCGAGCCGTCCTATATCAGCACCCTGGACAAGTCGACACCAATATCGGATCACGTCGAGGTCGACTTCGAGCTGCGTGGCTGCCCGATCTCGAAGCATCAGCTGGTCGAGGTGATCAACGCGTTCTTGCACAAGAGAAGACCCAATGTCCCCACCCACAGCGTGTGCATGGAGTGCAAGTCTCGCGGGACGCCTTGCATCATGGTGCGGGACGGGGTGCCCTGCCTCGGCCCGGTGACCCAGGCCGGCTGTGGGGCGATCTGCCCTGCCTACGATCGTGGCTGCTACGGCTGCTTCGGACCGAGCGAGACACCAAACGTGCAGGCCCTGGCCGACTGGTGGAAGGACCTGGGCGTCGAGGATCTGGACATCGTCCGCGCTCTCCGAACGTTCAACGCCTACGCCCCCGAGTTCAGGGAGACGAGTGACAGATATGCACGATGAGCGACACATAGACGTCGACTACCTGGCCCGCGTCGAGGGTGAAGGTGCAATGCGTCTGAGGCTCGAGGACGACAAGGTCACCGACCTCCAGTTCAAGATCTTCGAGCCTCCTCGGTTCTTCGAGGCATTCCTTCGTGGACGGCGATTCTCCGAGGCACCTGATATCACCGCCCGAATCTGTGGGATATGCCCGATTGCCTATCAGATGAGCGCATGCAACGCGATGGAGAATGCCGCCAGGGCGGTCATCCCAGACCAGATTCAACGTCTTCGAAGACTCATCTACTGCGGGGAGTGGATCGAGAGCCACGGGCTCCACGTCTACTTCCTCCACGCACCGGACTTCCTCGGCTACGAGAGCGGGATCGCGATGGCATCCGAGTTCCCGGAGAGAGTCGAGGGCGGTCTGAGGCTCAAGAAGCTCGGCAACGACATCATGACGCTCCTCGGCGGGCGGGAGATCCACCCGATAAACGTCAAGGTCGGTGGCTTCTACCGCGTGCCGGAGAGAGGTGAGTTGGAGACTCTCATCGACGATCTCGAGTGGGGGTTGGAGGAGGCCGTCGAGACGGTGCGGTGGGTGTCGACTTTCCCCTTCCCCGATTTCGAGCGGGATTACGAGTTCGTGGCACTTCATTCCCCCGATGAGTACGCCATGCACCAGGGCCGGTTGGTCTCCAACAGGGGTCTCGACCTCGACGTCTCCGAGTGGCCAGACGTCTTCGAGGAAGAGCACGTGGAATGGTCCAACGCCCTGCACGCGCGCATCAAATCGAGAGGTTCGTATCACGTGGGGCCGATGGCGAGGTACACGCTCAACCACGCACAGTTGACGCCGAGAGCACGAGAGGAAGCAGAGAGGGCCGGTCTGGGAGTTACCTGCACCAACCCATTCCAAAGCATCGTCGTCCGGGCGGTCGAGATGGTCTTCGCATTCGAGGAGTCCCTCAGGATCATCGGTGACTACGAGCGACCCGAGAAGCCTGCAGTGCCCGTCGCCCCGGAGGAGGCCACAGGACATGGTGTGTCCGAGGCACCCCGGGGCATGCTCTACCACCGATACTCGATGGATGCCGAAGGGCTGATATCGGACGCTCAGATCGTTCCGCCCACATCTCAGAACCAGCTGAGCATCGAAGACGACCTCCGCACCTATGTCGATGGTCGGACACATCTCGGCGACGAGGAGCTTCGTTGGCAGCTCGAACAGGCGATACGCAACTACGACCCCTGCATCTCCTGTGCGACGCACTTCCTCGACCTGACCGTGGAGAGAACGTGACCTCAACGGGTCTCGTGGTGGGACTGGGCAACCCCGACCGAGGCGACGATGCCGCCGGCATCCTCACGGTCAGGCGGCTTCGGGGGAGGCGACGCGTCGAGGAGGTGACCGACTGCTCCACCCTGCTGCATCTCTGGGAGGACGAGCCGGACGTGACGGTGATAGATGCCACCGTCTCAGACGCTGAGCCCGGGACCGTGAGACGTTTCGACGGGCTGAGCGACAACCTGCCCTCGGGGCCACATCGGTCCACACACTCACTCGGGTTGGCGGAGGTAATCGAGCTGGCTCGGGCTCTCGACCGGCTCCCGGCCCGTCTCACCATCTATGGAATCGAAGCAAGCTCGTTCCGCCACGGCGAGCCGCTGTCTCCTGGGGTCGAGCTCGCCGTGGAGACACTCGCCACGTCCCTGGGCGCCGGATCCGACTGATGTGTGTCGCCGTCCCCTGCCGAATCGAGTCGATCGTCTCCGGCGATGGCCCCTCGCGGCCGGCTCGCGTCTCTCTCCCGGACGGCTCGATTGCGGACGTCGACCTGATGATGGTCCCTGACGCCGACGTCGGGGACTACGTGATCACGCATTCCGGATACGCGATCTCGCGAGTTGCCGAGTCCTCGGCATCGGCAACGCTCGGCCTCCTCTCTGCGGCCAACGAGGGGGAGAAGAGACACGAGCTCGGTGGGAGGAGATGATCTGACCATTGGCCCTGTTCACGACGGGACTTACCCCGTGGAATGGGAAACGAGCGTGGCGTCGGCCCATCACCACTGCCGGAGGGACATCATGAGTCAGGACAGCCCGACCCGGTCCACAGACCACACCGGACGTGACCCCTCCGTGGCCTCAGGTTGGCTGCCGGCCAACATCGTCGGCGAGTGGCCGTCGTTGGATACTCGTCAGTCGATCGTCAGCCGACGTCAGAGTCTGTACGAGGCCATGCAAGAGCTCGAGGCGGCGGTGGCGAGAGCAAGTGGCCAGCCCGACTGGCTGGACGAGGTCGAAAAGGCCCTGTCGACCCTGATGGGAGCTCTCGACAGGCACGTGGCGGAGATAGAGGCCCCCAACGGCTTGTTCGACGACGTGCTCGACCGGGCGCCACGACTCCGTCCGCTGGTGGATTCTTTACGCGACGACCACGAAGAGTTGAGGGCGGCCTGCCGCTCCGCCCTGGAGGAAGCCGGAACCCGGCCTGACATGAAAGCAGGCGAGATGCGGCGGAAGGTGCTCCCCATTCTGGGGCGGCTATCGATGCACCGCCAGGACGGTGCCGAGCTGTTGTTCGACGCTCACAACGTCGACGTCGCTGCCGGCGACTAGCCGGGTGCAGGGGCCGTGACGGGTCGTGACCTCACTCGCACGAGCCCAGCCAGTGGATCACACCATCGATCAGGGCGAAGTCGGCAGTTGAGTCGAAACCCTGGCCCCTGAACTCGAAGCTGATTGGCGCGGAGTAGACATCCGGGATCGTCGTCGACTGGCCCGCGATGGTCACGCTCTTGTCGACGGGGCCCGTCACTTCGCCGGTGAGCTGATAGCCGGACAGCGCCATGATCTCACTGCCTACCCAGGCCCCGCAGACCTCGACCGTGTAGCCGTCGACGACATCGGGGTGGAGACGGTCCATCACGAACTCCTGGTCTCCGTTCTCGAGTGCCGCGGCAAACAGACCGACGAACTCCTCGACCGACTCAGGCGGCAGTGTCGTCGTAGTGGTCTGAGGTACGGTCGTGCTGGTTGTGACAGACGAGGTCGTGGTGGTCGCCCCGGTCGTGGACGTGGCGGCAACGGATGTCGACGTCGCCTGTGGTGCCACGAGCTCGTCTTCCGGCGACCCTGACAACGCTACGACCACACCACTGACGATCAGCACGATTCCGAGAGCGATCAGACCGAGTCCCATGGTGCGGCGACTCATGAGCCACAGGGTCCTGATTGATGGTTCTGCTCGAACTCCAGCCTCTTGCGCGCCCCTTCCTCGAGCCGGCTCTTGGCCATGGCGGTGAGGGTGTTGATGTGCTGCTCGAAACGATGGCGGGCGAGGTCTGAGTCGAGCCTGAACGTCTTTGGCTCGGGTTGACCGCCCTTCTGCAGGCCCGAGATGTCGATCTGGTAGACCTTCTCCTTGCAGACCATCTCACCGCTCTGGCATTCCCATATCTCGAAAGGAGTGGCGGTGAGAGTTTGTGTGAAGAAGCGAATCCTGACGTGATACAGCTCGTTCATGACGAGCCACTCCCCGACCTTTCGCGCCACGATCTCTCCGAGACGGGCCGTCGCCTCCAGCGTCTCGGTAATGGCCTCGGCCGGCGACGTCGGGATCGACACCTCCATCCCGCCGTCACCGACATGGGCCCCACCCGCGGCCATCCCGCCGGTGACAGTGCCCTCGATCAGGCCCCCGGCACCGGTGACATAGCTACCCGACTGCATGGCCCCGAGACCACCCGCCAGACTGCTCCCGGCGCCGGCGCCACCCAACAAGGTCCCCGCGGTATCGAGCTGGTTGACCAGGTTGCCCAAGCCGAAGGCCATCGTCTCGGCGCCTTCGACATTGCGAATGCCCTCGGGCTCGACGAATAGTGAGAAATCGACGTCGACGGTGATGGGCTCGGGGTCACCGGCTGGTCTCTCGTCACGGGTCCCCTCCTCGCAACCCTCGTCTTCGTCGCCATCTTCGCCGTCGACGACGCTCGGGCCAACCGGGGTGTGGACGCCACCGGTCTCACCCGGAGGCGGGTCTCCCCCGCCGGTGTCGGACGGGCCGCTGCTGCTGGTCGCGGTGTCGCCCGACGCGCCGCCCATGCATGCTTCGTATGCGGCCTTGGCTTGCGCCGCAGCCGTGCGCAACTCGGCGACACGCTTCTCCCAGTCGGCAACATGTTGTTCTTGCGAGGCGACTCGGGCCCGGGCACTCTCGAGGTTCTTCCCCACCGACGCGGTCAACTCGGCGAGACCCTCGCTCGTCACCCGACCCTCGGGTATCAGGTGATAGTTGGTCCCGTTTTCGGTCAGGTAGTTGCCCGCGGCGCTCTCCAGAAAGGACAGCTCGGCTTCGAGCTCGGCGACCCGCCGCCTGGCCTCGTCCAGGTCGGCCAGAGCTCCCGCAAGGGTCTCCTCACCTCGAGCGAGACGTCGTTCGGCCGCCTGCCAGAGCTCGAGGAGCTTCGAACAGTCCTTCCCGGTCGCTGCTGAGGACTCCTGCATGAGGAGCCATGCTCCGAGGAGAACCAGCAGGGCACCTGGGCCGATTAGGGCGACTGCCAGTGGGAATCCCCCTGGCGTTGGCTCAGCCGCTACCGGCTCCGAAGACACAGTGGTGGTGGTCGTCGTGGTCGTCGTGGTCGTCGTGGTCGTCGTGGTCGACGATGTCGTGGACGTGCTGCTGGTGGTCGTGGTACTCGATGTCGTCGTGGTCGACTGTGCGGCGAGCAGGGCTTCCCCCTGCTCACGCATCGCGTCGACGTCACAGGTTGGCTCCGCGTCGTTCACGTCGAATTGGAGAATGAAGGTGCCACCCTTCTCGACACCGGCGATGTGCTCGACAGTCCCGTTTTGGGCTATGAGATCGGTGACCGTGTGTGTGCCGTACTGGAAGAGGGGAACGGGAATCTCGACCACCCCGTACATGCCCATGACTCCGCTCCCGTTGACGTCACCCGATGCTCCGGTGACGTTGGCGGAGATGGTGTGGCCGACGTAGGGGTTGAACCCCGAGAGGAGGAATATGAGGATCGCCAGCGATGGCGCGTTGCCTATCGGTGACGCGGGGAAGTGGTCGACGGCCGTGCAGGAGTCGACAACCGTAACCTGCTCTTGCGCCTGGGCGCGTGCCGGTGTCAGAGCCAGCAGCAGTGCGCCCGCGGCGAACAGACGCACGGTCTTGTTGAACACGACGGGGTTATCGGCCGCCTGACACCCCGGCTGAATTGCGAGTCGGTTCGGCTGTCTGCAGAGATCACCCGTGTCGATCGCCGGTCAGATGCGCCGACTGGCCTTCTCGGTCCCCCGGACCTTCGCCTCTACTCCGTCAAACGACCCGGTCGTACCGTCGAAGCATGGGAAGAGAAGAAGATCTCAGACGCTGGGTCGCCGCCGGGTTGATCGACGACCGCACGGCCGGAGCAATCGAGTCCTTCGAGTCGGCCAGGACGGGGACAGGCCGGGTAGGGCGCGGCATGGAGGCGGTGGCGTACCTGGGTGCGGTGCTGATCCTGGTCGCCCTGGGACTGCTCGCCACCGAGTTCTGGGAGGAAATGGCACCCTGGGGGCGCCTCGTGCTGGGGGCGGCCGTCACGTTGATTCTCGTGGTGGTGGGTCTGATACTCGGACGCAGCGATGAGCCGGCGGTGGAACGGGCACAGACCTTCGCATGGTTGCTCGCCGTGGCCGCTGTCGCGCTGACGGTGGCAGTCGCCTTGACCGAGTACACCGACATCGAGGGGCAGGAGACCTTTCTCTACACGTCGCTGGCTTCTCTCGTGACCGCCGTGACGTTGTGGTGGTTGCGGTCTTCGGTGCTGCAGATGGCGGCGATGGGGGTCGCCACGGGCGCCGCCACCGTCGCCGTCGTGTCCCGATTCGAGTCGGCACCGGACTGGGTTTTCGGGCTGGCCTTCGCCGGAGTGGGCTTGGTGTGGCTCGCCCTCACGTGGGCCGGCGTCTTCCGACCGGTCAAGACCAGCTACGCCCTCTCCGCCATCGGCATCCTGTCGATCTCCTTCCCGGAGGGCAACGAGCTTCCCTGGCCCGTCCTCGGTCTCGCCGCAGCCCTGGCCCTGATGGGCTTGTCGGTGCGGCTCGGTGAGAACGTCTTGCTCGGGTTGGGCGTCGTGGGATTGTTCATCTATATCCCCATGACCATCTTCGAGCTCTTCGGGGAGAGTCTCGGCGTGCCGGTGGCACTCCTGATCACGGGGTTGGTGCTGCTCGGTGTCGTCGTGGCGACGGTTCGGCTGAGACAGGCATCCATCCGTGCGGAGGACGAGTGATGAGCGGTCGACTGGAGTATGTGCGGTGGTTCGACGACTTGGGCATCGGCGATGTCTCTCTGGTGGGTGGGAAGAACGCCTCGCTCGGCGAGCTCTACAGCGAGTTGACCCCGCTCGGGGTCAAGGTGCCCAACGGATTCGCGCTGACTGCGGAGGCATATCGGGACACCCTCACCGCGGCCAACGCGTGGGAGCCCCTGGGCGAGGTGCTCGCCGGGCTGGACAAGACCGAGTTGGCAGACCTCGCCCGACGCGGTCGCCGCGCCAGGGAGATCGTGTACGGAGCGAATCCCCCCGACGTCATCCGTGACCAGGTCACCGACGCCTATCACCGGCTCGAGGCGGAGTATGGCGCGGAGATCTCCGTGGCAATCCGCTCCTCGGCCACCGCAGAGGATCTCCCCACGGCGAGCTTCGCCGGTCAGCATGAGACTTTTCTCAACGTCCATGGGGCGGAACGTGTCATCGAGGCGTGCCGACGCTGTTTCGCCTCACTGTTCACCGACCGCGCCATCTCCTACCGCATCGACAAGGGATTCGACCACATCAGCATCGGGCTCTCGGTCGGCGTCATGAAGATGGTGCGGTCCGACCTCGCCAGCAGCGGAGTGATGTTCACCCTCGACACCGAGTCCGGTTTCCGCGATGTCGTCTTCGTGACAGGCGCCTACGGCTTGGGTGAGAATGTGGTCCAGGGTGCCGTCGACCCTGACGAGTTCTACGTGCACAAGCCGACTTACGAACAGGGATACCGAGCGGTGCTTCGCCGGAATCTGGGACGCAAGCAGATACGGATGGTGTACGCACAAGGAAGGGGTGGACAGGCCACGTCCAACGTGCCCACTCCGGAGGTCGACCGAGAGCGCTTCTGTCTGACGGACCAAGAGGTGATCACCCTCGCCGGATACGGCATCGAGGTGGAGCGCCACTACAGCGAGAAGGCGGGGCACTCGATGCCCATGGACATGGAGTGGGCCAAGGACGGTGTGGACGGCGAGCTCTATCTGGTACAGGCTCGCCCGGAGACAGTGGCGTCACAGCGGACGTCGACGACGTTGCGCGAGTATCGGGTCAGCCCGGTGTCCGACCCTCTCATCGAGGGACGCGCCGTGGGCAGCTCCGTGGCCATCGGCCCGGTCCGAATCATCAAGTCCACGGCGGAGCTGTCGCGGTTCAACCCGGGAGAGGTTCTGGTGGCCGACACCACCACGCCGGACTGGGAGCCTGTCATGAAGACGGCGGCAGCCATCGTCACCAACCGTGGCGGACGGACCTGTCACGCCGCAATCGTCGCCCGCGAGCTGGGCATTGCCGCCGTTGTGGGGGCCGGAGACGCGACGGAGGTGCTCGAGGACGGCGCCAAGGTGAGCGTGTCGTGTGCACAAGGTGACGTCGGCTACGTGTACGCGGGTGAGTTACCGATGGAAGTGATCGAGGTCGATCAGACGACGGTGCCCGAGACCAGAACGGACATCATGGTCAACCTGGGAAACCCCGACCTGGCATTCGCTGTCTCGGCCCTACCCGTGGACGGCGTCGGGCTGGCCCGTATGGAGTTCATCATCTCGGAGGCAATCGGTGCCCACCCCATGGCGCTGCTCGATCCCGACG
>JASFVB010000076.1:0-11172 GCA_050050035.1 Acidimicrobiia bacterium
ACGTCTCGATGGTCTCTTCGACCCAAGCCTCCGCTTCGGGTGAGAGCGTTGACCTCTCGATCTGCACGTTGGCACCACCAAACTGCGATGTGATCGACTCCTCGGCCGACACGTCACTGAGCCGCACGAAGGCTGAGGTAACGACTGCCACCATCACGGGGATGGCGATCATCAGGACGAGATAGAACGTCCGCTTCCGGTTTCGTCGGGCGTTCTTCCAAGCCACACCGAATGCAGCCCGTCGCCCGGTCACGAAAGTAGGTCCGCTGTCGACGAAGGGACTCCGGTGCGGACCGAGATCTCCTCTATATGGCCGTCGCGAAGGCGGACTACGCGGTCTGCCCACGCAGCGAACGCCGGCTCATGGGTGACCAAGAGAGCCGAGGCGCCAAGCTCGCACCGGTCGCGGAGCAACTTCAGGATGCTCTCGCCGGTTGCCTCGTCGAGGGCTCCGGTGGGCTCGTCGGCAAGCAGCAGGCTGCGCGGACCGACCAGCCCTCTGGCGATGGCGACCCTTTGCTGCTCACCTCCGGAAAGCTGATCGGGGTAGCGCTCGTCCATTCCCCCCAGGGCGACTTCCTCCAAGGCCAACCCGGCGTAAGAGCGAGCCCCCCCTACATCCATGCCGTCGAGCTCGAGGGGGAGCGCAACGTTCTCGCCTGCGGTCAGAGCCGGCAACAGGTTGAACTGCTGGAACACGTAGCCAACCGAGACCCGTCGGATTTGAGCCAGGCCTCTGTTGTCCATGTCCCCTAGGTCGCGACCTTCGACCCAGACGTTCCCGGTCGTCGGCTCATCCAAAGCACCGGCGATGTTGAGGAGAGTGGTCTTGCCCGACCCGGAACGGCCCGTGATAGCGACGAACTCGCCGGGGGAGACATCGAGGTCGATATCAACCAAGGCGTCGACACGCTGGGCACCCTTCCCGTGGGTCTTGCCCACACGACGCATCTTCAAGACGGGTTCGGTCACGGCGTGCCCTCCTCGACGTTCTCGGCCAGACGGGACTCGACGCGGTCGAGCCACTTCAGCTCGGCTTCAGCCGAATACATGAGACGATCAAGGTGGAGCTGCCAGGCGAGATCCGACTCCGTGTCCTTGGCCCGCAACTGTGTGAGGTCTTGCAGGAGGGCCATTGTCGCCGCCCGCTGCACACTCACCACCTGTTCCGGATCGAGCTCGCTCGTGTAGAGCGCGATCAGCACCTTGATGGAAATGGCGTCACGTCCCGCCGCCGCTAGATGCTCGGGAGTCAGAACCCAGTCCTCGAGAAGCGCTCGCCCTTGTTCGGTGATCGTGTACTCCAGACGACCCTCGGAATCGGGTACGGCACCACTGACAAGCCCATCGCGCTCGAGACGCTGCAGAGTCGTATAGACCTGGCCCACATTCACCACCACGGCGTCGGCCGTGGCGTCCTGAAGGTCGAGCTTCAACTGATAGCCGTGCCTCGGCTCAGCAGCGAGGAGAGCGAGGAGGCTTTCCCTAATTCCCAACTACATACTCCATATAGATGCCGAGTATGCATACCAAGTAACTATCTGTCAATAGCCTGATCAAGAAGGCAGACGTGTACCGGTCTCTGAGGCAGGGCGAAGGCAGACGTGCCGTTGTGCTCGGTTAGGTTGACGTGTGCGATCTCGTCCGAGATCAGGGCGATATGCGCGGAGTCGACCATCCGGGGCCTCAACTAGCTTCGGGCCTATGGGAGCGACCAGTGGTTAGCCGTAGATCGGTCGATCTCACCGCCGGAGAGTTCTCGTACATCGAGGCTGGCGAAGGCCCTCCGCTGGTGTTTCTCCATGCGCTCGGTAGAAGCGGTTCGGATTGGCTCCGAATCATCGAGGCACTTCAAGTCGATTGGAGATGTATCGCGCTCGATCAGCGAGGTCACGGCCGGAGTGTCCGAACCGATCAGTACAGCTTTGAGCTGTTGGAGAGGGACTTCCGAGAGTTCGTCGATGCAATGCACCTCCCTACGTTCTCGCTCGTCGCCCATTCGATGGGTGGCGTAGTCGGAATGCTGTTTGCCGAGAGAACACCTGAGCGGATCCACTCGCTCGTCCTCGAAGACACGACCGCACCTATGGCACGACACGAGTACCCGACGGTTCAAGATGAGCCGCCAGAACCCGTCGACTACGACTGGAACGCCCGTAGACAGATCTTCGAAGACTTGAACTCACCAGATCCGGCATGGTGGGACTCTCTACCCCAGATCAGTGCTCGAACACTGCTGATCGCTGGCACGGGCGGAGACAGAGATCTGGAGGAGACAGCCGGCCAGCTATCAGATGTCGAAATGGTCAACATCGAAACGGGCCACTGGATTCACGAGACCGAACCGAGGAGGTTCCTCGAAGCCCTGGAGGGGTTCCTCAGCGGCCAGCCCGAGGTGCGTCAGAAGCGCTGAGGCTGAGCCGTTTGCCCGACCAAGAAGACCGGTTGCGCTCGGGGACTTCGAGACCATATACAGGGCGAAGAGTCGCACTCGGAGGCCTGTCATCGACGCCGAGGGTCTGTTTGGTGAGATATGGGATGAGCACGCAGGTGCGGTATACGCATTTGCGGCTCGTCGGGTGGGGAGGTCAGCGGCCGACGACGTAGTGGCCGAGGTGTTTGCGGTGGTATGGAGACGAATCTCTGAGATCCCCGGTCGTCGCCTGCCGTGGCTCTACGGCGTGGCGAGAAACGTGATACATGAGCATTACCGGCGGGAGAGCCGTCAGCGTCGCTTGGAGTCGTCAGTGGGGGCTCTGGCCGCGAGCACCACATTCTTCGAGGAGGGACTTGCGGATCGGCTCAGTGTGCTGCGGGCTCTGGCGACTCTGGACGAGCTCGATCAAGAGACGCTGCTGCTTGTTGCCTGGGAAGAACTGAGTCCCCTCGATGCAGCCCGAGTGGTCGGCGTCAGTGGCCCGGCGTTCCGCATGCGTCTCGCCAGAGCAAGGAGACGGCTGCGAGCCGCGATGGAGTCAACCCAACCATCGCCGACGGGATCAGTGGAGGTCAGAAATGAGATCTGAATTGGAGGAGCTGAAACGAGCCAATCCCGTATCCGACGAAGAAGGCCGGGTTTGGGCTGCAAGCACCGTTGGCCATGAGGCGAGGCAGCGGGCGATTGAGCGGACCGTGATGACGGATCTGTCCTCGGACAAACCTCGCAAGGTTCGGCTCACCGCTGTTGCAGCGTTTGCCGCTGGTGCGCTGGCTGTGGCTTTGGTGGCCGTCCCTCTCTTTCTCACCTCCAGGGGTGGTTCCGGTGAAGCTGCCGCGTTGACACCGGAGAGCATCCTGGCCGATGGTGTCGTCACCGAAGAGGAGGTCCGAGCTGCCGGCGAGGCGGTGGAGCAGTGCATGCAAGTTGGGGGAGTGTCGGGTTCCTTCTCGCTCGAGGACGACCGTGACCAGGGGATCTTCTCCCGTCGTGGAATCCAATACGACGTGCCGTCCGAATACGAGAGCATCTTGGAGTCCTGCCGCGCCGAGCACATGGGCCAGCCGGTCGAAGGTGACCTCACATTCGAGATCGAGCACAGATGGGACGCGCAGAATCAGCCGATTCCCAGCGAGCTCTTCGAATTCGATGCCAAGGTGGTCCAGTGCACCGAGGACTGGACCGACGAAGACTTCGGGCAGATGACCCAGGACGAAACCGGAGCCACGACCGCCCAAGGAGAAGCAACGAAAAGGAGAGCCGCGTCAGCCGCGGGAGCCGAGTATCAAAGCTGTCTCTACAAAGTCTCGGCGACTGAGAGAAACGGATTCCCGGGAGGGCCCATACTGTTCTCCGACGACAGCGGCCTGCTCGTGGTACCGCCGGGCTGGATGGCGACCCACACACAACTGACTCCCGACGACGACTCTCTTGGCGAGATGATCGCGGTGAGCACCTACAGACTGGAGCCGGGAAGAGCCTGTGGAGGACTGCCCATGCAGGCCCTCGAGAACATGTCTGCGGCCGACCTGCTCGTCACAGTCTCTGAGGTCAAGAGCCCGGGCGCCGCGAACCCGAGACCCGGTTCGTTTTCTTCGGTCATCGATGGGGTCGATGCCGACCCGTCTCTCAGCAGATGCGTGTCCACGGAGAGTCGAGGTCAGTTGGCCGTTCTCGACACCGTCAGTTTCACGGAGGAGGGACGCACCCTATCCGTGCTCGTAGCCATCGGTTCGGACGTACCCGACAAACAGGCGGGCGAGGTCGTGGACATGCTCGACAGCATCGAATTTGCCATCGATTGACCAGATCGAGACCTGGCTCGCCGGTCGAGGCATGGCCTTGCGCCGAGAGGATCGTGCTCGGCGGAACACGTTGACACTGACGTAGCGTTTGGAGATCGTGACAAGACGGTGGCTGACGCTGGCCCTGGCATTCGGGTTGATCTCGGCGTGTACTTCTGAATCTGCGGATACAACGCTCGCAGAGCCGGCTCCTTCGAATAGTCAGGGTTCGTCTGGCCCATACGACCAAGACGCAACCGTTGAGCCGGACTTGATCGTGGTTCACCCCGACCAAACAACACCTGGCGAGTTGGTGTCGGTGTTCTTCCCTGATGATCGGACACGGGGAATCCACTACGTGTTGGAGTCCCAGGCCGGTGGTGGGTGGAACCTCGACTTCCATCTCATCTCGGATTGGGGTGGCTCACACGAGGCGAAGTACTTCACCGTGGAGGAGATGGAAGACATCGCTGTCGAGGACCTAGGGATCGAGGGACCTGGACCTGACAGGGTCGTGATTCCGTCTGAGACTCCGCTCGGTGACTACCGGGTTTGCACGGCGAATAGCAGGCCGAACGTCTGCGCCCTTCTTGTGGTCGAGGAGGATGCGCCCGAACCCACGATCTCGGCGACAACGACCCAAGAGCTGTTCGAAACGGGATTCGGCACCGCCGAACGGCTGTGTGTTGACGTTGACAAGATCGCTGCCAATGAGGAGCCGCTCGTCGTCGGACACGATGCGGATATACCGATTCTCGATATCCGCTCGGGCGACTTCGTCGCTGGCAACTTCTTCTTTGTTGTGGATGCTTGGGCCCAATGGCCACATGGGGATATGAAGATCTACTGGGTCCCGTTCGACCACATCACTGCATCGACCGGGTCGCTTGAGCTTGTTGTTGAACCCTTGGAGCCTGTGGGTGCACCGGTCACGCTCACCTTCGATCAGACGGCGTTCAACGCCAGTGGAGTGTTCTGGCCGACGGGGACAGTGTTTCCGCAGCCAGGTCGATACCGCCTAACAGCAACGGCGCCGGGCCACTGGGGATGTTTCGAAGTGACCGTGTAGCTCCGTCTTGTAGCTGGTATTCGCGCCGTTCGGCCGAAAACGCCTCGTGATCTGTGTCGCCCACGCCTGAAGTTCGCTACAACCATCCAGGCTTGTGGATCGTCGGCTGTGAATGCTGACGCCGATGTGTATCTGAAGCTCCTGGATCAGATGCTGCGATATGCGACATCCCTTGTGGGTTCCGACTCGCTCGGAGGACGTGGTGTCGACGGTCGTGGTCCGAACGATGCAGCGTCAGCCGTTGTCTGAGATCGATGATCCACGGGCCCATTTGATGAAGGCGGTTCTCAACGAGGCGCGGACGGTTTGGAGGAGGCGGAGGGCCGAGCCTCTCCCGGAGTCTCTGGCGGGGGATCTCCCTGTTGAGGTGGTTGAGACACTGGATGTAGTGTGGCGGCTGCCAGCGCAGCAACGCGCTGTCGTCTATTTGTTCTATTGGGAGGGGCACCCGGTCTTGGGCGACCTCGTTGGAGTTGCATACCGCCGGGGTCGAACGACGCGACGCACTGCAGGACCCACCAGCGCTACCCGCCCTACTACCGGGACTGGCAGGGAGCGCGGTAATCGAAAAACAGGTGGTCTCGGACTGGCGGGCGAGTCGTAGACTTGCGACGTGACCAGCAACCTCGACGTTGCGCGCCGAATCGGCCCTGGCCTGTGGTGGACAGCACGGTCGCTTCTCTTCGTCATCAGCGTCGCTGCCCTCTTGTCATTCGGAGCACAGATCTACTTCCTTCCATTCCTGGTCCCGGCCCAGTGGCTTGCGGCTCGTCATTCACATCGTGTTGGGCGCTTCCTATTCACTTTGCTGGCGGCACTCCTGATCACCGAAGTCGGATGGATGGTCGGCTATGAGTTGGCCGCTGGTTGGGCGGTCGCCATCGGTGCTGCAACGGGCGCGGTCATCGGAGCACTGTTCTTCCGGACCAGCGAGCGCCGCACCTGATCAAACGCATCGTGGCCATTTGACGTTCTGCCTCGCCGCTTGGTTTGCCAGACTTCGCCGGCGCGGCCTCTCGTCGCTCGGAACCGTGGGTGTTCATTCGTGGATGGGGACGGTCCAGAGATCTCCCGTGTTGGCATCGGCCACGAAGACTGCCTCAGGGGTGGCGGCAAGGGTGGGGCCGGCACCGACGATGGGCAGTTCTGCTACTTGAGTCCAATCGCCGCCAGAATCGGAGGAGAGTAGGACGGAGGCGTCTCCAGTCGCTTGTGGTGTGAGCGCCAGGTACAGGTCTTCGGCGATGGTGACGCCGGTGATTGCCCGGTCGGCTGATTCGATGACCCATGTGGCTCCGCCGTCGTCGGATGTGGCGATGAATGCGCCGGCTGGCTTCGTTGACCCGTTGAACCTTTGGATGATCCCCCGTTCGTCGTCGTCGAGTGGTATGTCGATGCCGAGCATCTCCAGTATTTCGGCGGGCGAGGATTCTGGGTCTGTGCCGATGCCCAGTGCTTCTCGCAGGTCTTCTGGGTCGGTCACGTTCTCCGGGATTTCTGCCGCCCAGGCGTGAAACTCTGTGAGTCCGATGACACGGTCACCTGAAGCCGCCAGTTGGGGAGGCCCAACCGGGACGAGTCCCTCAACAGCAGGGGGCGTTGTAGCGGCGGTCGTCCAGGTCACGCCATCATCGGAGACAAGGATGCGGCTGGCGCCGGTCTCGTCGGAGGAAGACCAGCCTACGAAACGCTGTCCAGTCCAGACAACCGAGGCCAACGCTGGGGCTTCGTGCAGCTCCCAGGTGACGCCTTCGTCGTCGGACACCCACGCCAGGTGGCGGAAGCTCTGGTCGCCACAGATCACCTCGCCCGAGGTCAGCTCGCCCACCAGCTGATGGCTGCCGACCACGAGGAGCCGGTCACCAACTGCAACGCCTTCGGCTCGAACCCAACTTTGATATCCGGCGAGGGCGCACCCGGAACTGCCATCCATGGGGAGCCCCTTCATATCGGGGTCTTCTGGTCGAGGCAGGATTGTCTCGGTTGAACCGCCGGTGGCGGGGTCGTACACGAGCACACGGAGGGACTCACTGACGGCCGACCCCGGTTCCACGGAGTCGCGCACGGGATCGTCATCCTCCACCACTTGGACGACGAGGTCACCGGCGGCGAACAGGCCCTCGGCGTCTCCAGGGTCTGCTGTCAAGACTGGCTCCCATGTGCGGCCCCCGTCGACGGATCGCAGGATCTGGTCCACTTCTCCGACGCCAACCGTGTACATGCCGTCGCCGGCAATGATGAGATCGGATAACACGGTGGCGCCCTCCACTCGAGAAGGATCACCGGCAGTGGCTGCATCTGGCTCCGGAGCAACTGGCAGAGTTGTCGCCGGCGACTCCTGCACCGGAGTCGAGACGTCACTTGGTCCGGGCGCCTCGTTACCGATGAGACGGAACGGCAAGAAGAACCCCAATGCGGCCAGGAAGACGAGAGTGGGGACGACCAACGGTCGGCGCCAGAAAGAGGGGTTGGTCTGTGGTGCCACGACCGGCATGAGCTCGGCTGCAACGATGAGGTCGAAAGCGTCAACCAACCGCTGCTCCTGCTCCCTGGTGAGGGTCGTCTCCTCGTGTCTGGACATCACAAAACCCCTTTCAGCTTCTTCCGAGCCAAGTGGAGATATCGCTTGACGGTGCCTGGGCCGACACCCATCGCCTGTGCGGTATCAGAGACCCCTAGACCCTCCCAGTAGTGCAGGTAGATCGCCGCCCGCTGCCGGGTCGGCAACGCCATCAGGACATCGACTACCTCGGCCATACCCGGGTCGGCACCCTCGGTCAGTACGTCGCCCAGCTGGACACTCGATGCCCGGCGGCCCAGCCCTCTCGCCTCGTTCAGAACAGCCTTCAACAGGTAGCCCTTTGGGTTGTCCAAGTCGCTCAACCTGACCCGCTTCAGAGTTCGTCCCACGACCGTCATCACGATGTCTTCACCCTCGGACGGCCCCACCAGCGCATTCGCATACCTGATCAACTCGGGACGCAACTTGATGAAGAGAGCACCGTCGTCGCCGTGGTCAACCGAGGAACTCACACCAACGACAGACACGATTCGGACAATCCAGACGGTCCTTCACACATACACAACAAACGCGCCAACAACGTTTTCGGTTGCACGGATCTTCACTAGAGGACTCTCTGAGACAGGTAGCGGCGAGGTCGTTTGGTTTGTCCCTCAGGCCTGGGGGGGGACCTGGGGGCACCGGACTGGTCCGCTCGATCGTTGTCGTCCGCGGGTTGGTTTTCTTGTCCTTCCATTCAACTCCTCCGCGTGGCACAATTGTGGCCATGAGTAGTGAGTCGCTGCGGACAGTTCGGGACCGATTCTCTGAGTTCATCGAACGAGTGCAGAAACACCACGAGCGGGTGATAGTCACCCGAAACGGGACGCCTGCGGCCGTCATGATGAGTCCAGACGACCTCGAGTCCCTCGAAGAGACTCTGGCTGTGCTGGAGGACTCCGAAGCGGTTGCCGAGCTCGTCGAAGCACACCGTGCCTATTTGGAGGGTGATGTGGTTCGCGGAGTCGAGGCGGTGAAGGCCCTTCGGCCGCGGTGAACGATGCCCGATTCGAGTTGGTGGTCACGGCGCCGGCAGCCCGAGCAATCCGTGAGACACTCCCCGATTCGGTCGCCTTTGCCGTCATCGACTTCATCACGGGTCCTCTCCTCGAAAACCCGAAACGAGTTGGCGCCTCCCTGCGAGGTGAATTGGAAGGCGTCTGGAGCGCACGACGCGGGACTTACCGAGTCCTCTACCGGATAGACGAAGCGAATCACGAAGTCATCGTTCTCAGGGTTGGCCACCGACGAGACATCTACCGCCCTCGATAGCTGTCGACAGCGCACGCAGTGCTGTGATGTGAGGGATTCCGAGGTTGGTTCTTCGCGGTTCGAGCTAGCGACGGACCCGATAGTGAAGATGAATTGCACCGCTGCTAAAGGGATGGTTCGCCAGAAGATCGAATTGCATGGGAGTGCCGCTGGGGAGCGCTCGCTTCCCTCCACCCACGAGGATGGGATGAACGAACAGGTGGCAATCGTCGACCAAGCCCGCCCTGAAGGCCTGACTGGCGAGTTCCGCGCCTCCGATCATCTGATCAGCAGTTGCTGAATCCTTGAGATGACCGACCTCGGACGCTTCGAAGCTCTTTTCGAGCCGGGTGTTAGCGGTCCAGACCGAATCCAGGGTCGTTGAGTACACCACCTTGTCCGCCGTCTGCCAGACGTTGGCGAAGTCTTCCATCAGCACCGATTGAGACGCCAGGTCAGGGTCGGTCTCCCAAACCGCCATCGACTCGTACAGGCGGCGACCATATAGGTAGGTGCCTACCGGCCTGATCAGATCCGTGATGAACTCGAAGAAGTCGTCGCCTGGCACCGTGAAGTCGAAGTTGCCGTTCTCGTCCTCGATGTATCCATCGAGAGACATGTTCGTCACATAGAGCAGTCTGGCCATCCCGCTGTCCCTGAAGCTGTCGAATCGTTCACCTGCCAACCATACGGTGCTCCCTGAGTGCTGAGTCTGAGAGCGTCCATAGCCCGCCATATGCGTTTGGTGACAGTGCCGAGGGCGACAGGTGGCTGGGATTGTGCCGGCCACATTGAATGGCACGCCACCCGTGCCGGATGTGACGATCTCGGGCGGGATCGGCCTGTCCACTCCTGACATTGGTCTGCGAGACTGCGGTGGTGGTTGAACAACTTCCCGGTGGGATGGCCAATGCGGGGAGGGTGCTACGTGATGGCGAGGTTGTGCTGCGACCCGCCCCGGCAAACGTCGAGACTCTCCACTGTTTGCTGGATCACCTTGCTTTGCGCGGGTTCCCGTCGCCGCGTCCGTTGGGGTGCCGAGAAGACGGTGTGGAGGTGCTCGGGTTTATCGCTGGCGAAACCTCGGTCTTCCCTCATCCCGACGAGTGGGTCAGATCCGATGAGACGCTGGTGGCGATAGGGAGGTTGCTCCGGTCACTTCATGACGCCACCCGTGGTTTCGTTCCACCTGAGGATGCCGTGTGGTCGTCAGAGCTGGCCGACCCAAAGGGAGGCAGCGTGATATGCCACAACGACGTCTGCATCGAAAACATCGTTATCTCAGAGGGCGATGCACTCGCCCTGTTGGACTTCGACTTCTCCGCGCCAGGTAGGCCCACATGGGATCTCGCAATGACGGCAAGGTATTGGGTTCCACTTCTCGATCCCACGTCTGCGCGACGTACCGGGCGCCAGAACCTCGATCCGGTAGCTCGTTTGGGTCTGCTCGTCGATGCCTACGACGCGGACGTTCGAACGCGTCGCGAATTCACGTCCGTGCTGATGGAGATCGAAGAGGTGGCCCTCAGATTTCTGACAGAACGAGTGAAGCGAGGTGACCCGGCGTTCGTTGACATGTGGGAAGACTCCGGCGGGCAGGAAGCCTATGGCCGGAGGATGAGTTGGCTGAAAGAGCTCCAAACGTCCATCGACTCCGCTCTGACCGCCTAGTCACGTCGGCAGCGCAGACTGCCCGACCCCGCACGCCGACGTGCCGATATGCATGGTTTCCAGATGTCAGCGTGATCGCTCCCGATCGGATGATCGGTGATATCTGGACTAGGCGGCTTCCGGTCCCACGTTCTCTTCGAGCAGTGAGCGAGCTTGAGTCAACTCGGCTTCAGAAAACGCGCCGATTGGTGCTGCGACACCCAGTCCGTTGTGTGACCGCCGAGCAGCATGATCACGCGGGATGACTATTAGATGATCACCTGCGACATACCACGAATGAACCTCCGCCCACGGCGCTTCGATGGTTACGTACCCTTGAATGCGGATTCCACCGTCATCCAACCGCCAGCGAAGCGTCCAGTCGATGGTCTTGCGCAATAGGAGATAGCGGATGAAGAAG
>JASFVB010000077.1:0-11156 GCA_050050035.1 Acidimicrobiia bacterium
AATCTGAGCCCGGCGTCTCTCTATCCGTTCTGTGAGGGTTTGTGTACCGAGTCGGTACACAAACCCTCACAGAACGGTTTCAAGTGCCGAGTATCGGGGAGTCGTCGCCCGGGGTGGTGCCGGTGGACCGTGCGGCGCTGTTCAGATAGCGACCCTGCATGGCAAACAGCCCACCACCGTCGTTGTGGACCACCTGACCGTTGAGCCACCGAGCCTCGGGAAGACACAGCAGGGCCACGGCCGCCGAGGCATCGTCGGGCGTTGCTGCCTCACCCAGGGGATGACTCGCCACCTCGGCGCGTCGCATCGGCTCGTACAACGGGCCGGTCATCATCCTGATGGAGTCGGTGTCGATGTACCCGGGCAGTACTCCGACCGTGGTCACACCGGACGGGCCCAGCTCAACGGCCAGATAGCGGACGAGGGTCTCCATGGAGGCTTTGGCCGCAGCCAGCAGCCCATGCGTCGGGATATAGCCGACCGTGTCGGCTCCGGAGACTGCGATGATCCGCCCACCGGTCTTCTCCAGCAGGGGAAACAGGATCTGGACCATGAGGATGAAATGACGGACCGAGATGGCGAAGGTCTTGTCGATCTGATGCATCCTCAGCCCGAGTAACGGCTTGAGCGCGGTTGCCGCCGCATTGGCCACCAGGAAGTCGAGCCGATCCCCCTCCAACGATCCAAGCGCCGACCGAACACTCTCCTCTTCGACCAGGTCCATCTGAATGGCCTGCGCTCCGTTGCCACACTGCTCGACGACATCGCGGGCGGCGTCTTCCTGCTCCCGATAGCTGATGATCACCCGGCAGCCCCACCCGGCGAGTCGACGCGCCGTTGCGGCGCCCAATCCACGACTTCCACCTGTGATGAGCGCTGTCTTGCCCTCCAATGGCTGGTTCATCGGTCCGAGGGTATCGCCCACCACTGAATCCGACCCACGTCCCGGAACCCGACGTCTTCGTAGAACGCGGTTGCATCTCTCCAGTCGTTTGTGAGCACGCGTGCGGTGTGCATTCCCGCATGTCTCATGTCGTGAAGACCGTGAAGGAGGAGCGCACGCCCCAAACCCCGGCGATGGAAGTCGGGATGGGTACCGAATGGCTCGATCTGGGCGATTCCGGAGTCGTCGGGCCACCACACCATGAAGGAGGCGATCCGGCCCTCCGGCGAGACCACCACGAGATCGCGCTCGGGGGCATAAACCGGCGAGCGCATGAACTTCAAATAACGGTCGAGATGCATCTGCTCGGACATCGTCGACTCGAAGGCGGCGTGAGAAGCGGACCGACGGTTGTCGGCCTCGTGCTCACCGGCCACGGCACGAACATGCCAATCGGCAGGAAGCGAAGGTCTCGGCAGCTCACCGGTGAGATCCCACTCGTACGCCCTGTCGACGGAGGACGGGGCATAGCCGGAGCTCAGGAGCCACTCGGTCAGCTCGCCGTCGGCATCGGATACCCAGGCGACCTCGCCACGACCGTGGAGACGCTGTCTCGCCCACGATATGAGAGGCAGTCGGTCCGCCTCCGGACGGGCGAAGACGCTGATCTCCCCCGGTTCGGATGTGTCGATGACCGCGAAGGCGTCGTCCCCCTGGATCCACCAGGTGAGCGGACGTCTCTGGTCCCAATGGAACATCCACCAGCCGAGCTCGCCCGGGTGCGCGTAGTGCCTGTCGTCGTCGGCACGCAACCCATCGGCCAGGATGGCCTGCATGACGCCGAGATCGCTCCCGTCCGCAGGACGTAGCCCGGGTGCGATCGGGTCGGGAGACGTCTCGGTCTCCGGGGTCGGGATCCCATGTGAAGCCGCACCCCGAGCGACCGTGGCCACGTACCAGTCGTGAGGGAGGATCGTCGCCGGCTCACCGCGGTAGGCGTAGGTGAGACCCACGCTGGTCTCGATGGGGTCGTATCCGGGCTCCGCCGCATCGAGCCGCGGCCGGTCGGATTCGTCCAGCTCGTAGATCACGCCTGCGGTGACGCCGTCACGATCGGCACGGATGTTCAGCTTGGCCGAACCGTCGACCGAGGGCTTGTCGTAGACCGGCACCCAGCCCTCCAGGGTGGCCGTGCCGACGGGACGAGCAGAGGGGCATCGACTGGTCATTCTCGGCAGCCACAGGTTGGAGCCGTAGGCGAAGTAGCGGAACGTCACTCGGGGATCCAGTCCTCCAACGGTATCCCCAGACCATCGGCAACCCGGTTGGCGTATGCGTAGTAGGCAGTTACCTCGACCATGTGGAGTATGTCGGTGTCGGTGAAACCGACGTCGCGAAGACCCACTATGTCTGCTTCGGAGATTTCGGCGGGGGTCTTGGTCAGCTTCACGGCATAGCGAAGCATGGTCTTTCTGGCATCGGATATCTCCGAATTCTCGAAATCCGCCTCTATTGCCTCGGCCAGCCGGTCATCCCTGAGCAGTCGGCGCAGACCGCGCCGATGGTGGGTCACTCAGTAGTGGCACTCGTTTACCTGTGAGACGACCAGGGCGAGCATCTCGCGGTCGACCTTCCTGAGGGTCGCCGTTCCCTTCATCGCCTGCCGGTACAGAACGCTGTGAGCCTCGAGGCTCCCCCGGTCGAGGGCATGGATCCTCATGATCCAGTCGACACGTTCGTGAACCGGGTCGATCACCTGCTCCCTCAGCCCATCCATCTCTTCGGGCCACTCGTCCTCATGGGGCGCGTCGATCCAGGGCTTCACGTGAGGTCCCGTGCGAGGAGGTCGTCGTAGGTCTCCCTGCGGACCACGAGTCGGGCGTCGCCATCTCTGGCAAAGACGACGGGAGGGCGGAGGACCATGTTGTAGTTGGAGCCCATGGTGTGTCCGTAGGCTCCGGTCACCGGGGTGGCGAGGATGTCGCCGACGTTCGTGTCCCGCGGGACACTTCCCTGCCAGACGATGACATCTCCCGACTCACAGTGTTTGCCGACGAGCCTGATCTCGCGGTCTCGGTCGGCGTCGGTGGAACGGGCCAGAAACACCTCGTAACCGCTGCCGTAGAGAACGGGACGGGGATTGTCGCTCATCCCACCATCCACGGAGACGTAGGTACGCACTCCGGGGATCTCCTTGATCGTCCCGGCCGTGTAAAGGGTCACCGCACCACGGGCAACGATCGCCCGACCCGGCTCGGCGAGGATGCGCACCTCGAGATCGGCCTGCGCGGCTGCTCGTCGGATGGCAGCACCCCATTCGGAGATCGTCGGGGCGCTCTCGCCCTCCACGTATGGGACTCCGAGCCCGCCGCCGATGGAGAGGGAAGGGACATCGAGATGGGTGACGAATCCGGCGAGCACCTCCACGACCTTGGAAAACGAAGCCACATCGAACACCTGGCTTCCCACATGCACATGCAGACCGGCGAGCTTCAGCCCGGGAGCCGCCTCGATGCGCCGCACCGCTTCGAGAGCACGTCCTTCGGCGATGCTGACACCGAACTTCGAATCGGTGGCACCGGTACGCAGGAAGTCGTGCGTGTGAGCCTCGATGCCGGGGTTGACACGGAGCATCACGTCGACCGAATCCCTCTTGGCAGCCAACTCCTCCAGACGGGCGATCTCGGCGAACGAGTCGATGACGATGACACCGACACCGGCGTCGATCGCCATGACCAGCTCCTGGGCCGACTTGTTGTTGCCGTGGAAGACGAGTCTTCCCGCCGGGACACCGGCGGTCAGCGCCACATGGAGCTCTCCACCCGTTGCCACATCCAGGTCCATCCCCTCTTCGACGGCGAGACGCGCCATCGCGGTGCAGAGAAAGGCCTTGGTCGCGTAGGCGGCGCCGTCCGGGAAAGCCGCCACAGCCTCACGACACCGCGCCCGAAGATGATCCTCGTCGTAGACGAAGAGCGGCGTCCCGTACTCGCCGGCGAGGTCGATGACGTCACATCCGGCGATGGAGAGCCGCCCGTCGGCGTCGACCGACGAATTGTCGGGGAGAAGTTGCAGGGGAAGGACGCTCATTCGGTTGCCACTTGGTACCAGCTACCCGGCACTTGGTACAGACGGCGGCTCATGGCCGCCGCCTAGTTGCTGAACGTGACGCTGAATGCCGGTGCCCAACGGGTGACCACCCGTCCGTAGCACTCGCCGGCCTTGACCATGTCGCCGACCCTCAGGGCCTCCAGCGACTGCTGAATCTGCTCGCACGAGTCGTCGAAGACGAGGTCGTTCGGATCGAACAGGGTGGAGACGTCTCCATAGTCCAACTCGAGCATCGAATCGTCCTGGAAGGGCTCGAGCCAATCGAGCATGTGACGCAACTCCTGGGCAGGTGCCACGAAGACAGCGAGCTTGTCGAGCACCTCGTACGCCTCGCGCACACGTCGTCGGGCGTCGACCATGTCCGTCCGGTACCGGAGCCTTGGCCCCTCCGGGCCCTCGTAGACCTCCTTCTCGGAGGGATCGAAGGCGGAGAACCAGCGAACCGGCACGTGCCATGCAGAGGTGAGGATGTGGGAACGATGCTCCGGATGGCTTCGGTGATAGGCCTGGAGCTCCTGGTCGGCGGCCCGAGCTGCACCTTCGGGGATGAGCCCACCCCACCCCCTGAAGGCGTTGGCGAAAGCCACCGTCGACTCGAGCACCCGCAATCGGAGATTGCGGGGGCACACGAGACGTTGACCCTTCCACTCTGCCGTCCAGTGCGTGTCTCCCTCGGCCTCGGAGAGGATCCCGTAGGAGCGTACGAAACCGGGCACGGGGTCGCTCGACCCCGACGCCTCCGGGGAATAGACCCTCATGTGCGCCGACTTGGTCACCCATCCATCCTGGCACAACCGCGAGACAGCGTGACTCCGACGACGTTGCGCTGCTCGAAACCGGGCGCTCGCTCATAGCCTCTGCCCCAGTCATCCCCCGGCTCCCGAGTGCCGGTAGTATCCGGGGGACTTCGTTCGGCAGGAGGAGGAAACGCCTTTGAGCGTATTCGACCTCGTAGCCATAGACGGGCATGAGCAGATCGTCTATGGCTACGACAAGGTATCCGGTCTTCGAGCGATCATCGCGATACACAGCACGGCTTTGGGTCCCGCCTTGGGCGGGACCCGTTTCTTTCCCTACGAGACGGAGGAGGACGCTCTCGAAGACGTCCTCCGGCTCTCCAAGGGTATGACCTACAAGGCGGCCGCCGCCGGGCTCGATCTCGGCGGAGGGAAGGCTGTGATCATCGGTGACCCGAGACAGGACAAGTCAGAACGGCTCTTCCGGGCCTTTGGACGCATCGTCGACTCACTCCAGGGCCGCTACATCACCGCCGAGGACGTCGGCACCACCACAACCGACATGGACACGGTGCGCTCCGAGACTCGATGGGCATTGGGCAGCTCCGTCGCCCTGGGTGGAGCGGGTGACCCCTCCCCGGTCACGGCCCGGGGCCTCTTCGCAGCCACACGGGCTGTGGCGCAGAAACTCTGGGGAGATCAGGATCTCTCGGGACGTCGCTTCGCCGTGCAGGGTGTCGGGAAGGTTGGGTCCGCCTTCGTCCAGTTGCTGATCGAGGCGAGGGCCGAGGTGATCGCCACCGACGCCTACGCCCCTGCCCTCGAGTCGGCGGTGAACACCTTCGGGGTCAAGCCCGTCGATCAGGACGAGATCTTCTCTGTCGACTGTGACTTCCTGTCACCTTGTGCTCTTGGAGGGAGTCTCAACGACGTGACCATCCCCCAGTTGGGGTGTGCCGCAATCGTCGGCAGCGCCAACAACCAGCTCGCCACCGACACCGACGCCCAGCGGATCGCCGATCGCGGCATCCTGTACGCACCGGACTTCGTGGTCAATGCCGGGGGGCTGATCAACGTCTACGACGAGCTCACCGGATACTCACGCACTCGCGCCCTCCATCGTGTCGACGCGATCTACGAGGCCACGATGAACATTCTCGATACCGCAGAGCAACTCGGGATCAACCCCAACGAGGCGGCTATGCGTGTAGCCGACGACCGCGTGCGTGATATCGGTGACCTGCGTCGGTTCCGCAGAAGTGGAGACGATCGGAACTGACGTCATGATGTACTCGAACATCGATCATCAGAGCCTCGGTCTCAGCGACGAGCAAGTGGTCGAGATGTACCGGCTGATGCTGCTGACCCGTCGCATCGACGATCGGATGTTCGCTCTTCAACGTCAGGGCCGAGCCGCCTTCGTCCTGGGCTCATCAGGACACGAAGGAGTGCAGGTGGCTTCTGTCTTCGCTCTCGACACCAAACGTGATTGGGTGCTGCCCTACTACCGCGACATGGGAGTGGCCGTGGCGTGGGGCTTCACCCCATACGAGATCTTCCTCGGCGTCTTCGCCAAACGCGACGACCCCTCTTCCGGTGGGCGTCAGCTCCCGAGCCACTGGTCGGACCCCGACCGCAACGTGTTCACGCAGTCGTCGGTGATCGGCAGTCAGTACCCCCACGCCGCCGGGGTCGCCCACGGGCTGAAGCTGAAAGGTGAAGGCGCCGTCGCCGTCGTCTACGGAGGCGAAGGGTCGACCTCGGAGGGAGATTGGCACGAGGCCATGAACTGGGCGGGGATCCATCGGCTGCCGCTGGTATTCGTCATCGAGAACAACCAGTACGCCATCTCGGTGCCCAGCGAGGAGGAGGTGGCCGGCTCCATTGCCGACCGGGCTCGCGGCTACGCGATGGAAGGACGTGAGATCGACGGCAACGACCCATTCGAGGTACTGGCGACCATGCAGGACGCGGTGACCAGGGCCCGCGCCGGAGGAGGGCCCACGCTCATCGAGGCCGAGACATATCGCTACTACGCCCACACCTCGGACGACAACGACGCCCTCTACCGGAGCCGGGAGGAGGTCGAGCGGTGGCGCAAGAAGGACCCGTTGGGACGGCTCAAGCAGTACCTGATCGAGAATCGGCTGCTCACCGAGGCCAGAGAGAAAGAGATAGACGACGAGGTGGTCGAAACCCTGGCCATGGCCGTCGAGAAGGCGGAGGCTGCGCCCAACCCCGACGAGCCGAAGAGCCGTGTCTACGCCCGGGTCATCGAGCCGGGACCACCGGCCACCGAGCCCGAGGACCCGGCGACAGGAACCGAGGTGAACCTGATCACCGCCATCAACAAGACACTCCACGAGATCCTCGAGCGTCATGACGACGCAGTCGTGTTCGGACAAGACGTGGCCCGACGCAAAGGCGGGGTCTTCAAGGCAACCGAGGGTTTGACCGAACGGTTCGGCCCGGAGCGATGCTTCAACGCACCCATCGCCGAATCGTCCATCGTCGGTTGTGCCATCGGCATGTCGGCAACGGGGTTCCGCGTCCTCCCCGAGGTCCAATTCGCCGACTACATCCACCCGGCGTTCAATCAGATCGTCTCCGAGGCGTCCCGGGTGTCATACCGGTCCGACGGGCGGTGGAACGTCCCAATCGTCATCCGCACCCCTTTTGGCGCCGGGATTCACGGCGCCCAATACCACTCCCAGTCGGTCGAGGCGTTCTACGCACACGTGCCCGGTCTCAAGGTCGTGATCCCGTCGACACCGGCCGACGTGAAGGGTCTGCTCCACACTGCGGCTGAGGACCCGGACCCGGTCCTGTTCCTCGAGCCCAAGAAGCTGTACCGGCTCGCTCGGGGCCCGTACCCCGATGGCGAGCACAGGATCCCTCTGGGCCAGGCCGCAATCCGACACGTTGGCACCGACCTCACCATCGTGACCTACGGCGCCATGGCCCACTTCGCCATGGAGGCGGTGCCCGTCCTCGAGGAGTTGGGCATCAGCCCCGAGGTGATCGATCTTCGGACACTCAAGCCCCTGGACTGGCTGACCATCGAGGAGTCGATGAAGAAGACCTCCCGGGCTCTCATCGTCCACGAGGACAACGAGTTCGCCGGGTATGGCGCAGAGATCGCCGCGCAGATCGCCGACAAGACCTTCGAGTGGCTCGACGCCCCGGTGAAACGCTACGGGCTACCCGACGTGCCGATCATGCCCTATGCCGGCTCGCTGGAGAACGCCCTATACCCCACGCCCGAGGCCATCGTCGCCCGCGCCCAGGAGCTCGCCAAGTACTGACTGTTTCCTAATGCTGTAGGGGCGGTATTCCGTCCCTACAGCGTCTAGAAGGGACCAAAGCCTCGCGCGAGGCGTCTTTTGCACCATCAAGCGGCTCGGCGCCTGCCCATCGTGGCTCTGGTTGCCGCCTGCGCGGAGTCGTCACCAACGCCGACGACCGACGCACTCAGAAATCCTGGAACATCACCAGCCCCGTCCATCACGACGACGTCTACCTAGGCGCCTCCCGCCCCACCGCGCCAGTTCAAGACATCAGTGACCACCGACGACCTCGGGTGGGAGAGGGTGGTCTTGCCTGAGGGGATGGGCCCGCACGCCGGCGTGATGGCATGGACCGGAGAGGAGCTTGTCTTCTGGGGTGGAGCTACGGGTCAGGAGCCTCCGGACCCGTTCCAGACGCTGTAGGGGCGGTATTCCGTCCCTACAGCATTAGGAAACAGATTCGCTACTGGTTCTCCGCCAGATCTCCCAGGATCTGTTGTGAAGCGAGCCGGCCTGGCGCACCCATCACACAGCCACCCGGGTGGGTCCCGGACCCACATTGGTAGTACCCCTCGATCGGGGTCCGGTACTGATTCCAACCGGGGGCGGGTCGGAAGAAGAACATCTGTGGTGCCAGGAACTCCCCCGCGAAGATGTTCCCCTCGGTGAGACCGACCGTCCGCTCGATGTCGAGAGGGGTCACCACTTCGCGATGGAGCACGAGGTCACCGAAGCCGGGGAAGATCTCCTCCAGCCGGCCCTGAACCACGTCACCGAGGTTCTCCCGCTCACTGTCCCAGTCACCGTCTCGCAGGTGATATGGCGTGTACTGGATGAAGCTCGACATCACGGCCTTGCCGGGCGGGGCCATGTCCGGATCGATGTTCGACTGGATGCACCCGTCGATGTAGGGCCGCTGGCTGTACCAGCCGTACTTGGAGTCGTCGAAGGCCCTCTCGAGGTAGTCGAGACTCGGGCCGATGTTGAGAAACCCGCGGTAGTGGTCGACCCGATCCTCGAGACCGGGATACGTCGGGTTGGCGTCGAGGGCGAAGTTCACCTTCGCGGACGAGCCTTCGAACTTGAACCGGGAAATGTCCTGAACGAGCTCGGCCGGCAGCTCCCGCGGATCGACCAACTCCATGAAGGTCCTCTTCGGGTCGACAGCGCTGACCACGGTCGCCGCCGAGAACTCGGTCCCGTCGTCCAAGACGACGCCGATCGCACGGCCATCGTCCGTCGCCACGTGGTCCACCGACGAGTTCAGCCTGATCTCGGCACCGAACGACTCCGCCGCCCTGCCCAGCACCTGGGTGAATCCCCCGTTCCCCCCTTTGTGGAAGGCCCACGAGCCGTAGTCGCCGTCGTGCTCTCCGAGCGAGTGATAGAGCAACACGAGCCCGGATCCTTGTGATCGTGGGCCAACGGCGCTGCCGATGATTCCCGACGACGCCAGATAGCCCTGGAGGATGTCCGACTCGAAGTAGCCCTCGAGGATGTCGGCGGCACTGCCGGTGAGGAGTCTCACCATGTCGTGCAGGACGCGTTTGGGCAGGTTGGATAAATAGGAGCCGATAGCGGCCAGTCGGGCCCGCTCCGAAGGATCCCTGGACGTGATGTCCGGGGGAATCGCGTCCACCAACGGGCGAATGGCGTGAACGACCTGATTCATCATGTGGTCGTAGGCGTCATAGGCGTCGGCATCGTGTTTCGAGTGACGAGCGATCTCGTGGTGATTCTCCGCCTTGTCGGGACCCAGCAGCAGGTAGTCACCGTCGTCGGTGGGAGCGAAGCTCGTGGGCATCGGCAGCGGCATGAACCCGTGCTTGGGCAGCTCCAACTCGTGGATGATCTCGGGTCGGAGCAGGCTCAACGCATATGAGAACGTCGTGAAGCTGAACCCCGGGTGCAGCTCCTCCGTTATCGCCGCACCTCCGACCACGTGTCGGCGCTCCAGTATCA
Source organism: Acidimicrobiia bacterium (assembly GCA_050050035.1). Taxonomy (GTDB): domain Bacteria; phylum Actinomycetota; class Acidimicrobiia; order Spongiisociales; family ZC4RG35; genus JANQRA01. The sequence continues at coordinate 9,981 of JASFVB010000077.1, forward strand.
GCGTGCGCAGCCCGGCCTTGGCCAGATAGGCCCCGTTGATCAGACCGTTGTGCCCACCACCGATGACGATTGCGTCGTAGCTATTGGTCTCGGTCATGGCATCACGCTGTCTTCCGGGGTGGGTCGTAGAAGGGAAGTCTGGTCACATGGGCGTCGACGACCTCGTATCGATGGTCGATGGTCACCTCGAGACCGACCTTTGTGCCGGAAGCGGCGTGGGCCGGGTCGACATGGGCAATGCCGACGTGCCGCTGCAGCACCGGCGAGTACACGAAGCTCGAGGTCCACCCGATCCGCTCGAGATCGTCGTCGTAGATCATCATCCCGCCGTGCTCGGGGGTGTGGTCCTTCGATGTGGCCAGCCCGCGTTCGGAGTACGTGCGAGCCCAATCCGACCAATCGGCGACGACACCCACCGTCAACCATCGCGACGTGCCTCCCGCCATCTCACTCTCGATGGCTCCCCTGCCGATGAAGGCCCGATCGTCGTCCTCGAGTCCTCGGAGCATCCATCCCATGTTCAGCTCGATGACGGTGGCCCGCTGGTCGTCGTTCCACGCGTACCGCGCCGAGTGGAAGTCGACATCGAGGAGCAGCAGCCCGGCTTCGATGCGGGTGATTAGGAGGGCGGTCTGGCCCGCGGGGATGACGCCCAGTGGCGACGCCACCTCGACCACGCGGTCCCAGACGTCGACGGCGTCGTCGGCGCCCACCCAGATCTCGTAGCCCAAGTCACCGGTGTAGCCCGTGCGGGAGATGGTCACGGCCGCGTCACCGACCCTGGCCGGAGTGAGATGGAAGTAGGCGAGGTTCTCCACCTCAGGGACCAACCGGCTTAGGACCTCCCTGGCATACGGCCCCTGCAACGCCAGTGCCCCCAGCTCGTCGGACACGTCTTCGATGGACACCCTCATGCCGGCGGTGCGATCCGAGAAGTAGGCGAGGTTTGGCTCAGCAGTGGTGAGCAGAAACTCTTCGTCCGAGAGCCGGAGCACGACACCGTCCTCCAGCACCCAGCCGTCGTCGTCGGACCACACCGTGTAATGCGCCTGACCGGGTCTGCAGGTGCGGATGTCCCTGGTCAGGACGCCGGCCAGGTAGCGCTCTGCGTCGGCGCCGTGGATCCGAAACTTGTAGAGGGGGGAAGTGTCGATGAGCGCGGCCGAGTTCCGGATT
>JASFVB010000078.1:0-10711 GCA_050050035.1 Acidimicrobiia bacterium
CGCCTAGGTGACACGGAGGCTGATCGGCCTGATCATCGTCCTCGCGATCGCGTGGGGCGGTCTCGGGGCGATCATCGCCACCGACAACACCCCTCGTTTGGGGCTCGACCTGCAGGGCGGCACTTCCGTCGTGCTGACGGCGCCCGAAGGGACCGATCCGGAGCTGCTCGAGGTCGCGACCGAGATCATGACCCGACGCATCGAAGGGTTCGGCGAGGTCCAAGAGCCCGACATCGCCATCTCCGGTGACGACACGGTCGTGGTGCAGCTACCCGGTGTCGAGGACGAGCAGCGAGCCATCGAAGCCGTCGGACAGACCGGTCTCCTGTCCTTTCGCCCCGTCCTCGAATCTTTCGCGGTGGATGATGCGCCCGAGTTGACGGTCGAGGACGATATTGCCGCTGAGGGCTATCTCCTCCATGAGGACGAGCGGTTCGGTGACGAAGTGCTCCATGTCGGCCCGGCGGCGTTGGAGGGAAACGACGTGGCCGATGCGATCCCCTTGTTCGACACGACGTCCGGTGAGTGGGCCGTCTCGCTCGATCTGACCTCCGAAGGCGGCGATGAGTTCGCCGCGCTGACGGCCAAAGCGGCCTCCTATCCGACCTTCGATCCGAGACGTCAGATTGCGATCGTTCTCGACGGTGTCGTCATCTCAGCACCCGCGGTCAATCCGGACGTCAGCCCGGAGTTCGGCATAACCGGTGGGCGCGCTCTGATCACCATCGGCGGTGGTCCCGATGCGCAGCAGGAAGCACAGGACCTGGGTCTGACGCTTCGCTACGGCTCGCTGCCCGTGGCATTTGAGGTCTCGGCCGTCCAAAAGGTGTCGGCGACCCTTGGCACCGATTCGCTCAGGGCGGGGGTCATCGCCGGAGCCCTCGGCCTGGCCCTCGTCGCGGTCGTCCTGCTCCTGACCTATCGGGCCATGGGATTGGTCGCAATCGTCGGTCTCACCGTCTTTGCATCGCTGCTCGTGACTCTGTTCGGTCTTCTCGGCCAGGCACAAGGACTGACTCTGACACTGGCCGGTGTGACCGGGATCATCGTCTCCGTGGGCATCACCGCCGACAGCTACATCGTCTACTACGAGCGGATAAAGGAAAAAGTCCGCGAGGGCATGTCCGTGGAGGACGCCACCAATGAGGGATTCACACTCGCTTTCCGCACGATCCTCACCGCAGACACTGTGTCGCTGCTCGCTGCCATCCTTCTCTGGTTCCTCGCTGTCGGTGCGGTCAAGGGCTTCGCTCTGGCGCTCGGTCTGGCGACGGTCCTCGACATCATCGTCGCCAGGTCGTTCACGAGACGTGCGATTGCACTCCTCGCCCCCACCCGTCTCGGCTCCGGGGGATGGTTCAGCATCAAGGGGGCTGCCGGATGAGCTTCCTGCGGAGACTCAACCGGGGAGAGACCACGATCGATTTCGTGGGGCACCGGCGAAGATGGTTCGCGATCTCGGCCGTGGCACTCCTCATCTGTCTCGGCGCGCTGGGGATCAGACAGCTGAACCTCGGGATCGAGTTCGTGGGCGGGTTGGCCATCCAGGCGCCGAACCCTGCCGGCGCAGACGTCCCGGAGGTGAGGGAAGCTCTCGAAGACGTCGGAATCGATGACTCGACGGTCCAACTCGTCGACGATGGTGAGGCAGTGCGCGCCACGACCCAGGAACTGGACGTCGAGACCGAGAACGCCGCAATAGACGCGGTGGCCGAGCTCACCGGAGCCGAGAGAACCGAGATCTCCATCGACGCCGTTGGGCCGTCGTTCGGGGCACTGGTGGCGCGACGTGCCTTGACCGCTCTGCTGGTGTTCTTGGGGGCAGTCATCCTCTTCATCAGTTGGCGACTCGAGTTCAAGATGGCCGCAGCGGGAATCGCCGCGCTGTTTCACGATCTGATCATCACAGTGGGTGTCTACGCCCTCACCGGCTTTCCGGTGACTCCGGCAACGGTCGTCGCAGTGCTCGTCGTTCTCGGGTACTCGTTGTACGACACCGTCGTCGTGTTCGACAAGGTGGAGGAGCTCGTCGAGCTCGAGGAGACGAAGACCTACTCCGAGATCGTGAACCAGGCGATGAACTCCGTTCTGGCCAGATCATTGGCCACGTCTCTCACCTCATTGCTGCCCGTGGGGAGCATCCTGTTCGTCGGCTCCTTCGTCCTGGGTGCTCCAACCCTTCGCGACTTCGCACTCGCCCTGTTCGTTGGCATCGCGGCCGGGACCTACTCGTCGATCTTCGTGGCGGCGCCGCTTCTGGCGACGTGGAAGGAGAAGGAGGACGACTGGATCGACCGTGCGGAAAGGGTGGAACGCCGGGCCAAGTCGGGAAGACGTTGAGTGGACCGTAGACTCTTGGTGTGATCCAGCTCGAAACCCTGATCCGCGACATCCAGGACTTCCCCGAGGAAGGTGTTGTGTTCAAGGACATCACGCCTGTGCTCGGCAACCCGGAAGCGTTCAGCGCGCTCGTTGGTGCGTTGGCCGATCCGTACCGGGACCTCGGGATAACCAAGGTCGCAGGCATCGAGGCCCGCGGCTTCACCCTCGCCACACCTGTCGCAGACCGAATCGGAGCCGGTTTCATTCCGCTGCGCAAGCCGGGGAAGCTGCCGTTCGAGACCGTGAGGGAGGAGTACGAGCTGGAGTATGGAATCGATGCCCTGGAGATGCACACCGATGCCCTCTTCGACGGTGAGAAGGTACTTCTGATCGATGACGTGATCGCGACTGGCGGTACAGCTGCCGCGGCGATTCGCCTACTTCGCCATCTCGGGGCAGAGGTCGTAGCGTTCGCGGTCTTCATCGAGTTGGCTTTCCTCGGCGGGGCCCACAAGCTCGATGGCGTGCCAATCCATGCCCTCCTCAAATACGACTGAGCAGGTCACGTCGGCCTCTCTCGCCGACGTGCTCGACGCGTTCGGGATGCACTACCCGAATGGCGATGTCGAACTCCTGAGACGTGCCTACGAGACGGCGGCGATCGCCCACGACGGCCAGGTTCGCAAGACGGGTGATCCGTACATAACCCACCCGACCACGGTCGCATACATGCTGGCCCAGTACGGTCTCGACGCCGACACCATTGCCGCCGCATTCCTCCACGACACGGTCGAGGACACACCCCTGACACTCGGCGAGGTCGAGGCGAGCTTCTCGGCAGACATCGCCAGCCTCATCGACGGTGTCACCAAACTCGACCGGGTGCGCTACTCGAGCCGGGAGCAGGCGCAGGCGGCAAACATCCGCAAGATGGTCGTCGCCATGGCCCGCGACGTCCGGGTCCTGATCATCAAGCTCTTCGACCGCCTGCACAACCTTCGCACGGTTCACGCACTGCGTGAGGAGAAGCAACTTCGGGTTGCCAGGGAGACCCTCGACATCTACGCGCCACTCGCCCACCGTTTGGGGGTCCAGGAGATCAAGCACGAGTTCGAGGACCGATGCTTCGCCATCCTCCACCCCGGGCCAAACGCGGAGATAGGAGAGCAACTCGCCGAGGCGGCACCCGAGCGGGAAGCGTTCATCGAGAAGATGACCACCGAGGTTGGCGGGATGCTCTCGGATGCCGGGATAGGAGGCGAAGTCACCGGGAGGCCGAAACACCAATTCTCCATATATCGGAAGATGGTGGAGCAGAACCGGCCCTTCGAGGACATTCACGATTTGATCGGCATCCGCGTAATCACATCCTCGACACGGGACTGCTATGCGGCTCTGGGTCTGGTTCACAGTCATTGGGTGCCGGTCACCGGGCGTTTCAAGGACTACATAGCGATGCCCAAGATGAACCTCTACCAGTCGCTGCACACGACCGTCATCGGGCCGGACGGGAAGCCACTCGAGGTGCAGATCCGAACCGAGGAGATGCATCGCCGGGCCGAGTCCGGCATTGCCGCCCATTGGCGATACAAGGAGGGCGAAGTAGCTCCGGCGAGCCCCGTCTCCTTCGATGTGGATGAGGACCCCGAAGAGTTCCTGGCCAACCTCAAGCTCGACCTGTACCTCGACGAGGTATTCGTCCTGACTCCGGGTGGTGACGTCAAGGAGCTGCCCAAGAAGGCAACTCCGGTGGACTTCGCATATGCGGTACACACCGAAGTCGGGCACCGGTGCGTCGGAGCCAAGGTGAACGGACGTCTCGTCCCACTCTCGACCCAGCTCGAGTCCGGAGACATCGTGGAGATCATCACGTCGAATTCCCCGGATGCCGCCCCGTCGCGGGACTGGATGAAGTTCGTCGGGACGGGCAAGGCGAAGACGAAGATCAAGCAGTGGTTCCAGAAGGAGCGCCGTGATCAGGCTCTGACCGAGGGGAAGGAGCAGATCCAAGCTCTGATCAGACGGGAGGCACCGGAGTTGTCGGCCGCGGCGCAGCTCGAGCATCTGGGCGAGATCGCTGCCGAGCTCGGGCAGAAGGACGTCGAGTCCCTCCACGTCTCAGTAGGGGAGGGGCATGTGTCGATCGACTCGATTGCCGCCCGTCTACAGCGCCGTTTTCAGCCCGATGTGGGCGACGACCTGTTCCAGCCGACGCCACGCCGCAGGCCGTCGGGCTCGGCTGACGTCATCGTGGAGGGACAGGAGGACATGCTGGTACGGCTCGCCCAGTGCTGTTCGCCGGTGCCGGGGGACCCGATAGTCGGCTATGTCACCGTGGGTCGCGGTGTGTCGGTGCATCGTGCCGAATGCACCAACGTCGTGTCTCTCCCCGAGCGTGGTGAGCGCAGCATCGAGGTCAGCTGGCCGTCCGACGTCTCAGGGCCGTTCGTGGTGTGGATCCAAGTCGAGGCGTTGGACAGGGCAAGACTCCTCAGGGACGTGACGGCGATCGTCTCCGACACCGGTGGGAACATCACGGCCGCGTCCACACACACCGGGGAAGATCGAGTCGCAGTGCTCAAGTACGAGGTGGAGCTCTCCGATCCGAGCCAACTGCCGCGGCTGCTGACCGACATCAAGGCGGTCGACGGCGTGTATACGGCCTTCCGTCTGGCCGGCGACCCAGCGGCGACATAGTGATTGTCGAGAGGATCCCCGCATGGGTGGCCGAGACCAATGCGTATGTGCTCGTCTCGGACTCCGGCGAAGCCCTGGTGATCGACGCACCTCCCGAGCCCGAGTTGATCGGTGAGCGAGTGGCAAGCCACGGCGCCACGGTGGTGGGGATCGTCCTCACCCACGGTCACGTCGACCACACGGGTGGCGCGGGGAAGCTGGCCGCCGACACCGGGGCCGTCACCTACGTTCACGCCGACGACGACTTTCTCACCCTGCACCCGATCGAACAGCTGCGAGCGATGTTCGGCATGACACCACCCGGGTCCTATGACGTCCCGGAGCGGATCGCTCGTTTGACGCACGGGCAGGTCCTCGATCTGGCGGGTGTGAGTCTCGAAGTGCGACACACGCCGGGGCACACCCCAGGGCACTGCTGCTTGCTCTGGTCCGAGGAAGGCGTCCTCTTCAGTGGCGATCAGCTCTTCGCCGGGAGTGTCGGTCGTACAGATCTTCCCGGAGGTTCTTGGACCGACTTGATGAACTCGATGCGGGATCACGTGATGGATCTCGATGACGAGATCCGAGTTCTCCCTGGGCATGGGCCCGAGACCACAATCGGCCGGGAGCGCGAGACGAACCCGTTCCGGGCCGACTGGTCGGCCTGAGTCGCCGCCGACATCACTTGACGGGCAGTCCCTTCACCACGCTGGTGAGATCGAAGCGAATCGGCGCATCGGGGTCCCTGACGAGGTGAATGTCCTGCACGCGGTTCGACGGCTCGATCACGAAGTGCTGGCGGGATGTCACGTCGTACACACGGATTACGTCGTCGCCCCGATCACTGACACCGGCGGCGAGCAGGTAGCGACCCAGCCAATCCCACTCGAGGGCCCAATAGCGACCGGCGAGACTGTGGCTCGTCAGGAGCCTTCCCGAGAGACTTCGAAGCTGCACTTCCCATGTGTCCTCCTCGATTGGGAGGAGAAACGCGATTTGGGGAGGGGAAGCGGCAGGAGACCAAGACGTGAAACCATCCTCGGCGATCGCCTCATCCGGGACCCAATCGAGTTGAGTCACCCTGGTCAGGTCGGCGTCGGCGACGGAGAAGGTCGACACCGTCGAGCCGTTCTCAGAATCCGACGACATCACCAGAATGCGCCCATCGGAGCCGATCGACGCGTAGTCCCCGTCGACCCGCCCCAACTCCGCCCCGTCGGGATCGAGTCTGACGATGATCCCCGAGTCCATCGCGAGGAGATACCCGGTGTCGTCGAACCCGACGAGCCTGCCTTCGATGTCGAGCAGGCAACGCAGCGACGTGAATCCGCCGGCGGGATGCACCTGACCGTGACACAGAAGCTCTTCACCGGCCCAGGCGACTCGACCCGGGTCCCGGGCGTGCCATTGGAAGGAGCTCGCCTGTACGGCGAGCGGGTGCCACGCCGACGTGTTGCCGACGTACAAGGCCGAATCTGCGCCCGCCATGGCCGGGCCGAGGAAACCCATGTAGCGGCCCGAGCGGTCGAACTCGATCTCCAAGCCCGGCCACATGGAGATCGCTGCTGTCGTCTTCGGGCCTGATCCCGGCCACGTGACCAAGCGAACCGGGTCTTCGCCCACGGCCACCACCAGCCTGCCTTCGACATCGGGGATCGCGGCTCGAAGCGTCTCTGAGATGGGGGTCGTCGTGGTCGTGCTCGTCGTGGAAGTGTTGATGGTGGGCTCGGCCGGCCCGGCTGCCGGGGTGGGGTCGTTGCGGGTGAGGAGAAGCAGGGAAGCCGCCAGGACCAGGGCCGTGGCAACCACTGCGCCGCGAACCACCGTCAGATTGCGCTGAGGTTGGCCGGTGTCATCGAGCCCCTCGGGGCTCACACGCTTCGGTCTGTCTCGGAAGTCGGTCACCGTGTCAGGGAACGTCTAACGGCCGTCATGATGTTCCGCAGACACGGATCGACGGTCCAATGTCGACATGTGATCCGGACGCGCCACCGGTATCCTCCCTTGATTCCATGAGTTTTCAGCCCCCCAAAGGCACAGACGACATCACCGCGCCTCGATCCCAGGCGTGGCGCGAGGCGCTGCGCTCCTGGGAGGAATGGTCTGAGCGCTACGGCTACCCGCTGGTCAGCCTGCCGATCTTCGAATCTACCGAGTTGTTCGAACGAGGTGTCGGAGACACGACGGAGGTCGTGACAAAGCAGATGTACAGCTTCACCGACCAGGGTGGACGGTCGGTCACACTTCGCCCCGAGGGAACCGCCAGTGTGGTGAGGGCGTATCTCAACTCGGGGTATCAGGGGGTGTGGAAGGGGGCGTACTCCGGTCCCTTCTTTCGATATGAGCGCCCCCAGGCCGGACGACGCCGTCAGTTCTGGCAGGTGGGGGTGGAATACCTCGACACTGCGAGCCCCTTGGCCGACGTCGAGGTGATCGAGCTGGGCTATCGGTACATCGTGGCGCTCGGTCTCGACCAGGTGTCTCTCACGATCAACTCGATCGGCGATCGGAAATGCCGTCCGGGCTATGTCGAGGTTCTGCGCGACTTCTTGCGTGATATCGAGCCGAGTCTCAGCCGGGATTCGGCCGGGCTCATCGATCGAAACCCGTTGCGAGTCCTCGACTCGAAGACAGATACGGAAGTCGTGGCCGACGCTCCCCGAATCACCGATCACCTGTGCGACGACTGTGCTGCCCACTACAAGTCTGTGAAGACGTCTCTCGACGCCTTGGGGCTCGTCTACGACGAAGACGCCCACCTGGTTCGTGGGCTCGACTACTACACGCGAACCGCATTCGAGTACGTTGCCACGGGACTCGACGCGGCGCAGAACGCGGTTGGGGGCGGCGGTCGATACGACGGTCTTGCCGAGGCCATCGGGGGTCGTGCGACGCCAGGCGTCGGTTTCGCATTGGGGATCGACCGGATCATGCTTGCCCTCGGCGACCCCGAACGGGGGTATCTCGACGCCTATCTAGTCTCCGAGACGGGGCCCGAAGACGCCTTGGTGGCCGTCTCCAAGCTCCGTTCTGACGGTCTGAGGGTCGATTTCGACGTTGATGGCCGGTCCGTAAAGGCTCAGTTCCGGTCGGCGCGTCGTCTCGACGTCCCGGTTGTCCTCGTCTGGCGAGGGGACGGCTATCTGGTTGACGTCCAAACCCCGTCCGATCGCGTCGAATTGCCGTTGCAGGAGGTTGCGAGTTGGTTCAGCAAAGGATGAGGACCCATGGAGCGGGCGAGGTGTCCAGCGCGGACACCGGTGCAGTGGTCACCGTGGCCGGTTGGGTGCAGCGCCGCCGCGACCACGGCGGAATCGCGTTCTTCGATGTCCGCGACGCCACGGGTCTCGTCCAGGTGGTGGCCGACCCCTCGGAGCACTCGAATGTCATGGAGCTGAGGATGGAGTACTGCGTCCAGGTGACCGGTACGGTGCGCACCCGACCCGAGGGGACGGAGAACCCGGATTTGGAGACCGGCGACGTCGAGATCGGCGCCGATGACGTGATCGTGCTGGCTCCCGCGAAGACACTCCCGTTCATGATCGACGACCGCACGGAGGTCGACGAGAGAACGAGGTTGAAGCACCGCTACCTCGATCTCCGCAGGCCGCGGATGGCGGCCAACCTCTTGGCACGCTCCCGAGCGACCGCGGCAATACGAAGGACCCTCGACGGTCTCGGGTTCCTCGAGGTGGAGACACCGACGCTCGTCAACTCCACTCCGGAGGGAGCGCGTGACATGCTCGTGCCTTCACGACACCGACAGGGGGAGTTCTACGCACTGCCCCAGTCCCCACAGCTGTTCAAGCAGCTCTTGATGATCTCCGGTGTCGAGCGTTACTTCCAGATAGCGCGCTGCTACCGCGACGAGGACACCCGCGCCGATCGCCAGCTCGAGTTCACCCAACTCGACCTCGAAGGGTCGTTTTGGGGACGCGAAGACGTGTTGGGCACGATCGAGCTGGTGCTGGCCGCGGCGGTGAAAGAGATACGTGGAGAGGATGTCCCTGTTCCCTTCCCCAGGCTGACATGGGAAGAGGCCATGAACAGATACGGTTCCGACAAACCGGACCTCAGGTTCGGCATGGAGATCGTCGACGTCACCGAGCACCTTGTCGAGACCGAGTTCGGTGTCTTCAAGGGAGCAATCGAAGGTGGCGGCACGGTGCGCGCGATCAATACCGGACAGCGAGATTGGTCGCGGGCTCGTGCAGACGAGCAGACCGATCGTGCCAGGAGCCTGGGCGCGAAGGGTCTGGTCTGGATGGTCGTCGAAGAGGACCGCACTCTGCGATCCCCGGTGGCGAAGTATCTGAGCGAGAGCGAGCACGAGGCGCTCCTGGAGGCACTGGACGCCGGGCCCGGCGACGTTCTCCTCATGGCAGCTGGAGGGTGGCGGACGACGGTCGAAGTCCTGGGGGGTCTTCGCAACGACCTGGGTCGTCCCACGGACCATGAGGACCTCCGATTCCTGTGGGTCGTCGACTTCCCCTTGTTCGAGGAGGGCGAAGACGGCTCGGTCACGTTCTCACACCACCCGTTCACGTCTCCTCTGTCGATCGACGAGATGCGCGAGAACCCCGAGAGCGCCTTGTCCCAGGCCTATGACGCCGTCCTCAATGGAGTCGAGCTGGGCTCGGGCTCGATCAGAATCCACGATCCTTCGGTCCAGCGGCAGGTCTTCGAGATCCTCGGGATCGACTCCGAGAGCGCGGAAAGACGGTTCGGGTGGTTCCTGGAGGCATTGGAATACGGCACACCGCCCCATGGAGGATTCGCCTTCGGCATCGACAGGCTGGTGATGGTGCTCCAGGACGAGCAATCGATAAGAGAGGTCATCCCTTTTCCCAAGACCCAAACCGGGGTCGACCCCATGACCGGTGCGCCCACCTGGGTCGAGGACGTCCAGCTGGACGAGCTCGGCATCGCGCTCACCGCGGCTGCCAGGGCCCGGTATGACGAGGGCGGTGAGTCGTGAGGAGTCAGGAGATTCGCCAGGCCTTCATCGACTTCTTCGTCGAGCGCGAGCACGTCTACCGGCCCTCCGCCTCGCTGATCCCGGTCGATCCGACGCTTCTCATGACGAATGCGGGCATGGTGCCGTTCAAACCCTTCTTCCTAGCCGAGGAGGAGCCACCGTGGCCAAGGGCGGTGTCGGTGCAGAAGTGCGTCCGGACCATCGACATCGACATCATCGGGACGACGCAACGTCACCTCTCCTTCTTCGAGATGCTGGGCAACTTCAGCTTCGGTGACTACTTCAAGGAGAAGGCCATCCCTTGGTCATACGAGTTCGTGACCGAGATGCTCGGGCTCGATGCCGACCGGCTGTGGTTCACAGTCCACGAGACCGACGACGAGGCCGAGGAGATCTGGATCGATGATGTCGGTGTGCCGGCCGAACGCGTGCAGCGGGGCGGCAAGGACAACTTCTGGCAGATGGGCGTGCCCGGCCCGTGTGGGCCGAGCTCGGAGATCTTCTACGACAAAGGTGGGGGGTTTGGCGCCGCCGGAGGGCCAATCGGGGGGGGCGAGGATCGCTACGTCGAGATCTGGAACCTCGTCTTCATGCAGAACATCCAGGATGAGCCCTATCACGTGGTCGGTGACCTACCCGCCAAGAACATCGACACCGGCATGGGTCTCGATCGAGTGGCGGCGGTGATGCAAGACGCACCCACGGTGTTCGACATCGACACCACACGGGAGATCC
>JASFVB010000079.1:0-10691 GCA_050050035.1 Acidimicrobiia bacterium
CCACCACGTAGTTGACACCGGCGTCGTCGAAGGCGCTGAGGGCCCAAGGACCAGTGATGGCAAATGGCGCCGCTCCGGTGCTGAAACTCTCGATCATCACGTCATACAACGTGTCGATGCTGATGACGCCCGCGTCGGACAGCTCACCGAAGTAGGTGGCGGCAGCCAGACCACCTTCACTGTCGATGCCAATGTCGTCGGGGTTGTAACTCCCGTCCTCGTTGAGACCGAAGACATAGCCACCAAACGAGGTCACGATCGGGTAGTTGTGGAAGGGGTCGCCATTGCCGTTCTCCTGGAGGGCCAGGGGAAGGGTGATGGTGCCCGCATCGAGCATTCCGAGTGACACGTCCACGAGATCCTCAAACGTGGCCGGGCTCTCGGGAACCAGGTCGATGTTGCGGATCAAGGCGATGTTCTCGATCGCGTACGGCAGACCGTAGACCGTGCCCTCGTAGTTGAAAGCCTGCACCGCAGCAGCGGCGAGGTCGCTCTCAACCGAGCTGATGTCGAGAGGAGCCACCACACCGGCTGCCACGAGTTGGCCGAGCCAGTCGTGGGCGCCAATGATGATGTCGGGGCCCTCACCGGCCGGAGCGGCCGTGATCAGACGGTCGCGGATGTCGCCGAAGCCGAGCTCCTGTACGGCAACCGTGACACCGTTCTCATCGGCGAAGTCATTTGCGAACTCCTGGATCACAGGAGTCCGAGTGTCGTCCGCCCAGATCACCAGATCCGCATCGGCGCGTACCAGTGGGATGGTGGTGGTCGTTGCGTCACCCGCTGCCGCCGTGGTCGTTGTCGCAGGTGCTGCGGTCGTCGTGGGTGCCTCGGTTGTGGTCGGCTCTGCCGCCTCCGTGGTGGTGCCGCCACTGTCAGCAGGACTGCAGGCAGCCAGCACCATGGCAAGCGCGGCAATCAACGCCAGCCATGTAGTTCGCTTGGTTCTCAAGGCTCCTCCTATCTCCAGAAATGGAATTCGGCCCACGACGCAGAGGAGGTTGCCTCCAAGCATCGGGACCGAACCGGTTGGGTCGTGTGCTTGTGATGACCGAAATGGCGGTCTCCCGCCCGATCTTCGATGACACGAATTGGTTTCATGCTCATGCCCCACGTCTGTCTCTAGAACCGGGGCGAAGGATCAATGTAAACGGTTACATGACCGGATGTAACCGTTTACACGATTTGTTTTCGCGATCTCGGGGGTGTTGGTTTCCCTATCTCGACGATCAATCGAAGAGAAGTGTCGTGATCCAACGACGGGAGTCGGCCGGGTCGATCACATCGTCGATCTCGTAGTGCATCGCCACGTTGATCGCACTGCCGTGCTTGGTCATCTCTTCCACCCGCCGTTCCAGCTCGGCCTGTCGCTCGCCGGGGTCCTCGATGGCCGCGAGCTCTTTGCGAAAGCCGAGTTTGACCGCCCCTTCCAGCCCCATGGGGCCGAACTCGGCGCTGGGCCAGGCGACGGTGAACCGAGGCTCGTGAAACCCTCCGGCGGCCATGGCTTGCGCCCCGAGGCCGAAACCACGCCGGGTCACGATCGTGCCCATCGGGATCGAGAGGCGGCCCGAGACACTGAACAACTCACCGGCCGATCTGACCAGGCCCTCGGCCTCGGCGTCCGGGCCGACCATGAACCCGGGTGTGTCGCACAGTGACAGGACCGCTATCCCCCAGCGATCGCAAAGCTCGAGATGCCGGGCGAAGGTGACCGCGGCGTCGTTGTCGATGGCACCGGCGAGATGGGCCGGGTCGTTGGCGATGATCCCGACCGGGTTGCCGTCGACACGCGCCAAGCCGGTGATGGCTGCCGGGGCGAACTCACGGCGGAGCTCGGTGAAGGTGCCCGAGTCGACCAAGCCCTCTATCACCTGACGCATGTCGTAGAGACGACCGCGGTTTGCCGGGATGAGGGCACGCAGCAGTTCCTGGTCGGGGACTGCACAGTCGGTGACCGGGCCTCTCACCAGACCGAGCAGATCGCGAACCACTGTGACTGCGTTCGCGTCATCGTCGACGACGACGTCGATCACTCCTCGAGCCGCTTGAACCCCGGCAGGGCCGACCTCACCCGGAGGGAACCTCCCCAGACCACCGCCCTCGATCATCGCCGGCCCGCCCATTCCGAGGTTGGAGTCGTGCGTGGCAACGATCACATCACACTGACCGAGCAGCGCGGCGTTGCCGGCGAAGCAGTATCCCGTGTTGACTCCGATCGTCGGGCCAGGTATCTCAGAGAAGAGACGGAATGCCCTCACGTCCAACAAGGACGCCCCGTTCCAGTCGACATCGCCGGGACGACCGCCACCACCCTCGGCGAAGAGAACAACGGGCAGGCCGGCGTCGGCGGCCAGCCTGAACAGCCGGTCTTCTTGTGATGGTTGTAGGCGCCCTGGGTCCCGGCGAGCACTGTGTAGTCGTACGAGATGATGATCGCCCGGTCGTCACCGCCGGTGAGAGTGCCGACCCTCCCCACACCACCCACCATGCCATCGGCGGGTGTCCGACGGATCAGATCGTCGAGATCCCGCCGGCTTCTCTGCGCGGCGACGGTCAGCGGCCCGTACTCGACGAACTCGGGGCAGAGATCGGCGAGGTTCTCGCGGACGGTCCGCCGCCCGCGACCGTGACGGGCCTCCACCGCCTCCGGTCGTGCCTCGTCCAGGGTGAGCCGGTGTCGCTCCTCGACCTCTTCGAGGGCGGAGAGGTCTTCCGGGTGCTCGGTCGGGACCATCGAGTCGCCTGCCTCTGACGGCTCGAAGCTGATCAGTGGGTCGCCCACCTCGACAGAATCCCCCTCGGAGACCTTGATCGCCGTGACCACACCGGCCTCGCGAGAAACCACGACATGCTCCATCTTCATGACCTCCAGGACGACGAGTGTCTCGCCCGCGACGACCCTGGAGCCAACGTCCACGGGGACTCGGGCGACGCGCGACGCGACTGGAGTGACGAAGTCCATCCCTGGATGCTACGGCACAAAAAGGAGGGGGCGGCCCTTGCGGGCCACCCCCTCAGCTCCGGGTAGGGAGCACCTGTTAAACCTCAGCTAGGCGACGAACACGACGGCCAGGACCGCCACGAGAATCAAGGCGAAAGCCGCGATGAAGACGAGGATCCTCTTGAATTCCAACGACCTCTTTGTCACTCCGTCTCCCAGCGACGCCCCTACCCATAGAGACTATCCCGCGCAGAGAGTGAACACGTATGGGTTCAACGACTCATACGAGAACGGCCATCCAGCCGGCTTGCTTCCCCGGTCGGATGCCGATGGAACGTAGAGAGATCAGACCGCCCCGAGCGCCCGTTCCATATCGCGGGTCAAGTCGGAGATGTCTTCGATTCCGACCGACAGCCGCACCAAACCCGGTGTCACCCCGATGGCCGTCTTCTGCTCGTCGGGCACCGTCGGCGGAGCCATGGTCCACGGGTGGGAGGCCACAGACTCGGTGCCACCGAGCGACGTAGCCAGCTTGACGATCGACATGGCGTTGAGGAAGCGGAACGCCTCCTTCTCGCCACCGTCGATCTCGAACGCGATCATCGCACCCGGCCCGAGACATTGCCGTTTGTAGATGTCGTGCTCGGGATCCCCGGGCCGGAGCAGGCTCAGGTGACGAACACTCGTCACCTTGTCGTGGCCATCGAGGAGTTCGGCGAGCCTCGTCGCGTTCTCGGTCTGTTGCTCAACACGCAAACGGAGTGTCTCGAGGCTCCGGGTCAGCAGCCAACCCGTCGAGGGGCTTGGTGTGGTGCCGATCTCATATCGAGTGTGGCGCAGTTCGGTGATGTCCTTCCTGCCCCCACACACAGCGCCTGCCGTCAGATCACTGTGCCCGCCCAGGTACTTGGTGGCGGAATGGAGTGAGAGATCGGCACCGTGCTCGATCGGGCGCTGCCAGACCGGTGATAGAAACGTGTTGTCGACCACCAGCCGGGCGCCGTGGGCATGTGCGACGTCCGCGGCGGCCTCGATGTCGACCAGGGCGTTGGTCGGGTTGGCCGGCGTTTCCACGTAGACCATCTCGAGACGTTCCCCGTCCACGACGCCGGCCATGTCGTCCCCCGCGGCGAACGGGACACAATCGACTCCAAAGTCGGACAGCAGACCTCTCATCAGAGTGGAGGTGCCCCCATAGACCGGAGTCGAGTAGATGACCTGATGACCAGGGCGCAGAAACGTGAGCAAGACACTGGTGATCGCACCCATGCCACTACCGAAGATGAGGGCGTCCTCGGCGTCTTCCCAACGGGCCAGACGAGCCTCTGCCGGCTTCAGGTTTGGCGAGTCGAGGCGGCTGTATATGTACCCAGGATCGGCGTCCGCCTCGTCTCCATAGGCCTCCTCGAAGAAGCGCTTTCCCTCCTCGGCGCTGTCGAAGACGAAGGTCGTCGTCTCGTACACCGGGAGCTTGAGGGAGCCGAGATGCTCGGTCGCGTCGTAGCCGAGCCCAACCGAGGCGGTGTCCCTGCTCTGCTCCTCGCTTCCCACAACGAGACCTTACGGTCGAATTCCCGCTGAATCCATGCGACGAAACCGATAATCGGTCCGTGAAGGCCCTTGCCGACACCCTCAACATCGATCCAGATGCGTTGACGAACATCGTCTCGACGATCGTCGCGTTGGCCGTCGTATTGGTGCTCCGCCGCGTCGCCCGTCGAGTCGTGTCCTCCAACGTCGACGAGACGATGGGGGCGTACCGGGCGAACAAGATCATCAACTACCTGGCGACCGCGACCTTCCTCATCACGGCCGCATTCATATGGATAGACGTCTTCGAGGACCTCCCGACGTATCTCGGGCTGGTGTCGGCCGGTATCGCCATCGCCCTCGCCGACGTGCTCAAGAACATGGTCGGCTGGGCCTACATACTCAGCAGAAAGCCGTTCCAGGTCGGCGACCGCATCGAGGTCGGCGTGTTCAAGGGTGACGTCGTCGACATCAGGCTGTTCCGGTTCTCCCTGATGGAGATCGACGGATGGGTCGACGCAGAGCAGTCCACCGGTCGACTCGTCCACATCCCAAATGGCATCGTGTTCAACAAGGAGGTGGCCAACTACACCGAGGGGTTCGGCTACATCTGGCACGAGATCCCGGTGCTCATCACGTTCGAGTCCGACTGGAAGCTGGCCGAGCAGTTGATGCTCGAGGTGCTCGAGCACGATGCACCGGACGTGGAGGGCATGGCCGGCTCGAGGATACGGGCGACAGCACGCCGATACTCGATCCGCGTCGGCGCCCTGAGCCCGATCGTCTATCTGACCGTGAAAGACAGCGGCGTCCTCCTCACGGCGAGGTTCCTGGTCGAAGCCCGCACTAGACGTGGCCGCGAGGACCGAATATGGCGTGCCGTCCTCGAGGCGTTCTCCGAGCATCCCAACGTCGAGCTGGCCTACCCGACCGTCCGGACCTTCTTTCAGGACACGATTCGGCTAGACAGGGGTTGATGCCCGAAGCCTTCGATCGAGCCGTCGACGTGCTCGGCACGGCCGAACAGATCCTCGTGTTCAGTGGTGCCGGTCTGAGCACCGAGTCCGGCATACCCGACTTCAGGGGCCCGGAGGGTCTGTGGACCAAAGTCGATCCGGACGATTTCAACATCGCCAGGTACGTCGAGAGCCGCGAGCTGAGGGTTCGGGGGTGGCGCATGCACCTGGAGGGTGAGCTCTGGGGCGCCCGCTCCACCGTTCAGCCCAACAAAGGGCACATTGCCATCGCTCGCTTGCATGAGGCCAAGCGTCTCGCCGGCGTCGTCACCCAGAACGTCGACGGTCTCCACTTCAAGTCGGGTCTCGAAGACGACATGGTCGCCGAGCTGCACGGCAACGTGCGCAACAGCCACTGCCTTTCATGCGACAACCGTTGGCCCACCGAGACGGTCCTCACCTGGGTCGAGGCCGGCGCCGACGACCCGAACTGTCCCGACTGCGGTGGTTTGGTCAAGACCGACACGATCATGTTCGGGGAGATGCTCCCGGAGGATCAGGTGCGTCTCGCATCCATCTTCCTGGCGATGAGCGACGCCGTGCTGGTCGTCGGGTCCACCGTCTCGGTGTGGCCTGCTGCGGACGTGGTGATGAGAGCCGCACATCAGGGGAAGCCCATAGTCGTGGTCAACCTGGGGGAGACCGAGGCGGACCATTTGGCGGTGGCCAAGCTCGACGACGGCATCGGGGACGTCCTGCCCGAGCTGGTGAACCGAATCCTCGCCTGACCCATCACCACGACGCTTCTGTGAGCATTGATGGACCGTGGCGGTACAAGAACCCTCACAGAACGGAAGCGAAGACCCGGGAACTACGATTCGTGTCATGTCCGAGTACGCGCCCCCGCTCGAAGACTTCAACTTCGTCCTGAACCACGTGGCCGATCTCGAGCAGGTGTCCAAGCTCAACGGGTACCAGCACGCCGATCCCGGCACTGTGGCCACCATCCTGGAGGAGGCGGGCCGCTTCTACTCCGAGGTGATGGCGCCTCTGAACAGAACCGGCGACCAGCAGGGCTCGACTCTGGACGCCGATGGGCACGTGCACACGCCGGAGGGTTTCCCCGAGGCATACGCAAAGATGGTCGAGTCGGGCTGGCCCGGCGCACACTTGCCGGCAGAGTGGGGAGGCGGGGGTCTCCCGTACACCGTCGGCGTCGTCATCCAGGAGATGTTCAAGAGCGCGAACATGGCCTTCTCTTTGTGCGGGATGCTCACCCAGGGAACCGTGGAGGCGATTGTCGAACACAGCACCAACGAGATGAAGGAGACATACCTCGAGAGACTGGTGAGCGGCGAGTGGACCGGCACCATGAATCTCACCGAGCCGGAAGCCGGTTCTGACGTGGGGGCCCTGCGCACCAAGGCGGTCAAGCAGGACGACGGGACCTACCGGCTCTTCGGGACGAAGATCTTCATCACGTGGGGCGACCACGACGTCGCCGACAACGTCATCCACATGGTCCTCGCCCGGACCGAAGGCGCCCCTCCGGGAACACGCGGCATCTCGATGTTCCTGGTGCCGAAGCACATCCCCGACGCCGCAGGCAACCCGGGGGAGCGGAATGATTACAAGATCGTCTCGATTGAGCACAAGCTGGGCATCCACGCCTCACCGACCTGCGTCATCTCGTTTGGCGACGCGGGTGACGGCGCCGTCGGCTACCTGGTCGGCGACGAGATGGCCGGCATGCACAACATGTTCACGATGATGAACGTCGCTCGCATCGGCGTGGGCATGGAGGGGCTCGCCCTGTCGGAGCGCGCCTACCAACAGGCTTCCGCTTACGCCAACGACCGTCTCCAGGGCCGTCCCATTGGTGCCTCGTCGACAGAGAGCGTTCCCATCGTCGAGCATCCGGACGTGCGACGCATGCTGTTGACGATCAGGGCGAACACAGAGGCCATGCGCTCTCTGCTGTATCTGACTGCCCAGATCGGCGATCTCTCGCTGCACGCGGACACCGCGGAGGAACGGGACACCGCTTCCAAACGACTCGCCTTGCTCACACCCGTAGTCAAGGCGTGGATGACCGACCTCGGCGTGGAGATGACGTCGCTGGGCATCCAGGTCCACGGTGGCATGGGATACGTCGAGGAGACCGGAGCCGCACAGCTCTTCCGTGACTCCCGTATCGCGCCGATATACGAAGGGACCAACGGCATCCAGGCCATCGACCTCGTCCTCCGCAAGATCCCGGTGGACGGAGGAGCCGTGATCGAGTCGCTGATCACCGAGATGACGTCTGTTCTCGACGAGATGAGTGACTTCGACGACCTCGGCCACTTCCGTGACGATCTGACCACCGCAATCCAGGGACTGGCGGAGACATCGGCGTGGATCGGAGAACGTCTGAGTGAAGGTGCGATCAACGATGCATTGGCCGCAGCCACTCCATTCCTCGCCCAGTTCGGCACGGTCCTGGGGGGTTGGCTCATGGCGGTCTCGGCGGTTGCCGCCAAGCGGGCACCAGGCGAGTTCAGCGAGGACTTCCTCTCCAACAAGGTCGTGACCGCTCGCTTCTACGGTGAGCACCTGCTGGGGAGAGCCAACGGCTTGATCCCGACGATCAAGGCCGGAGGGGAACTACTCGCCGACGCGAGCCTCTGAACCGATATGGAGCTGAACGACAAAGTCGTCGTCATCACAGGAGGCGGCAGTGGCATCGGCGCCGGACTGGCCCGGCGCTTCTCCAAGGAAGACCCGAGAGCACTCGTCATCGCCGACATCGACCTGGACGGCGCGTCGGCGGTTGCCGAAGAGGTCGGAGGAGTGGCAGTGCTCAGTGACGTGGCCGACGAGGAGTCCAATCGGCAGTTGGTCCAAGGCACCGAAGACCGTTTCGGGCCCATCGATCTCTTCTGTGCCAACGCCGGCATCGGCATGGTCGGTGACGAGCAAGCCGACACCGCCGAATGGGAGCGAATGTGGCAGGTCAACACCATGTCGCATGTCTACGCGGCCAAGTACCTCATCCCGGGATGGGTCGCCCGAGGGTCCGGATACTTCCTGGCCACGGTGTCAGCGGCAGGCCTGCTCACGAATCTCAAGGCCGCTCAGTACTCCGTCACCAAACACGCCACCCTCGCGTTCGCCGAGTGGATCGCCGTCACGTATGGCGATCAGGGCATCAAGGTGAGCGCGCTCTGCCCGCAATTCGTCAACACCCCGCTGATCGAGGGGTCTGAGTCGTTCAAGACCCTGGGCAGGGACAACACCCTCGAGCCCTCCGACGTGGCGGCGAGGGTGATGACCGGTCTCGCCGACGAGAGATTCCTGATTCTCCCCCATCCGGAGGTCGGGAGGTACTTCCAGAACAAGGCCAACGACTACGACCGATGGATAGCGGGAATGCGGAAGCTGCAGCGAGCGGTTTTCCCAACCGCATGAATAGGGCACAATCAGGGTCATGAAGAGACGTGTGGTCGTCACCGGAATCGGAGCCGTAGCTGCTCCGGGGATCGGCGTTGACGATATCTGGAAGGGCCTGACCGAACAGCCGGGGCCCGCACCCCGCCTCATCGCCAACTGGGATCCCGAGCCGTGGCTGCCGCGGCGGGAGAGCCGTCGGCTGGACAAGTTCACCCAATTCGCCCTGGTCGCCGCCGACGAGGCGTTCGGCCAGTCGGGCGATTTCGGCGTCGACCCCAACCGAGTGACGGTGGCGCTGGCTACCGGTATCGGGGGGCTGGAAGCTTTGGAGACGCTCGTTCACGAGTCGGACCAGCCCGAGCCTCGTGTCTCGCCATTTCAGATCCCGATGATGATGGCCAACGCAGCCGCAGCGGCGATCTCGATCAAGTACGGGTTTGGCGGTCAGGTCACCACACCCGTGGTGGCATGCGCCGCCGGAAGCCAATCGATCGTCGACGGTCTTCGTCAGATCCAATGGGGCTACGCCGACGTGGCCGTCGTCGGTGGGACCGAGGCCGCGGCGCGGGAGACCGCCCGATACGGGTTTGCCGCCGCCCGCGCCCTCTCCCCGAGTGGCTACGCCCGTCCGTTCGACATCGACCGGGACGGTTTCGTCATGGGAGAGGGAGCTGCGGTGCTGACTCTCGAAGCCCTCGACGTTGCCGAGGCCCGTGGTGCAACACCCATCGCAGAAGTCCTCGGTGGAGCATCGACGGCGGACGCCCATCACATCACGGCCCCACATCCGGAGGGAGAAGGGGCCGAGCGGGCCATGCGTCTTGCCATGGAAGACTCGGAGCTCGACCCGTCCGACATCGTCTACATCAACGCCCACGGAACAGGTACCGAGCTCAACGACAAGACCGAGGGAGCGGTCATCCATCGCATCTTCGGGAACGACCAGCCGGCGGTGTCTTCGATCAAGGGATCGACCGGGCACGGTCTCGGCGCATCAGGTTCCATAGAGGCGGCAGTAGTCGTCGAGGCGATCCGGCGCAGGGAGCTGCCCGCCAACATCGGCCTCACCAACCAGGACCCCGAGATCCCTCTCAACGACATCGTGCGCGAGGTCCGCGGTTGGGAACCGGGCCCTACCCTCTCCAACTCGTTCGGGTTCGGCGGGCACAACACCGTCGTCGCCTTCGCACCGCTTTCCTAATGCTGTGGGGACGGAATGCCGTCCCTACGGCGTTTCATAAGCCACCAGACGTCTAGAGTCGTGTGTAACGGGAGCTCGGTGACACCGGGCTGAGAGGGAGTCTGGAAGACTCCGACCGCAGGAACCTGATACGGGTAATGCCGGCGCAGGGACTCGGACCGCTCATCGCTCCCAGATCGAGAGGAGACGATGAGAAGAACCCTGACCATGACCCTGGCCGGTCTGTCGGCTGTTCTCGCCGCATGCGCGAGCACGCAGTCCGACACCCCAGAGTCGCTGACCCTGATCGCGCACGACTCGTTCGCCGGCTCCGTAACCGACGAGACCTTCAACGTCTTCACCGAGGACACCGGCATCGACGTGGAGGTTCTTGCTGCCGGCGACGCAGGCTCGTTGGTGAACCAGGCCGTCCTGAGCACTGACAACCCACTCGCGGATGTACTGTTCGGAGTCGACGACACCTTCCTGTCGCGTGCCCTCGAGGAAGGAATCTTCACCGAGTACGAGTCGGCCAACCTCGACTCGGTCATCGAGGCCATCCGTGAGACAGACCCCCATGTGACACCGATCGACTACGGAGACGTCTGCTTCAACTACGACAAGGCCTGGTTCGAGGACAATGAGGTGC